>DATEKT010000243.1:0-44530 GCA_035277305.1 Steroidobacteraceae bacterium
ATGGAGTTTGCGCCGCCGATGAACCAGATCCCGAAAGCCGTCTTCTCGCGCCAGGGACCGGCGATCCTGAGGAACGTGCCGTCGACGTCGGGAAACTGGGCGCAGGCCTATGTGGCGAGCGGTGACCTGGCGCAGGAAATCGCCAAGCTGAAGGCCCAGCACGGCAAGCCGATCCTCGCCCACGGCGGCGTCAGCTTCGCCCGCAGTCTCATCGCGCAGGGATTGGTCGACCAGTTGATGCTGGGCCCCGTGGCGCTCGGGCAGGGACTGCCGTTGTTCTCACAACTCGCGGCGCCGCTGCGTCTGCAGCTGGTGAGCTCGAAGGCTTTTCCGGGCGGCGCGGTGGCACAGATCTATCAGCCGGCGTAACCGAGCGCTGCTGCGCCTGCGGGCCGGTCATGCCTCCATCCGGTTTCGACCCGCCGCACAAGGTGGGCTAGACTGGGGCACCAGCCAATCTGGCCATTGGCTAGTCAACGATAGACCAGTCGAAATTCGAAAATTCGAATATGGGGGTTCCATGACTGTGAGCATCATTCGCTCGCCGAGCGAGCACCTTGCGTCGACGCGCCTCCGGGCGAGCGTCCTTCTCGCGTTGGGAGTGGTTTCCACCGGTCCGGCGCTCGCGCAGAACACGCCGCCGGCCAACAAGTCCGGCGTACTCGAAGAAGTCGTGATTACGGGTACTCGCCGGGTCGATCGAAGCGTGACCGACTCCGCTTCTCCGGTCGACGTCATCACCGGCTCCGACATGAACTCGCAGCCGACCGCCAACATGATCGACACGGTGCGCAACATCGTCCCGTCGTTCTTCGTCGGACAAAACACGATCTCCGACGCCTCGACGTTCGTGCGTGCACCCTCGCTCCGCGGCCTGCCGTCCGACCAGGTGCTGGTCATGCTCAACGGCAAGCGCTTCAACCGCTCGGCCCTGGTCCAGGTCTACAACGGCGGCGACACCGGCCTGTCCTTCGGGTCCCACGGCTCGGACCTCTCGTCCATTCCGTCGATCGGCATCAAGCGGCTCGAAGTGCTGCGCGACGGCGCGACGGCGCAATACGGGTCGGATGCGATCGCAGGCGTGCTGAACTACGGACTACGCGACGACGCCGGCTTCGAAGTGCTCGCGCGCTACGGTCAGTACAAAGAGGACAGCGACGGCGAGAGCCAGCAGCTCGCCGCGAATTGGGGCATGACGTTCGGCGATCAGGGCTTCCTCAACCTCTCCGGAGAGTACGTCGATGACGGGCAGACCAGCCGCGGCGTCACCCGTCCGACAGCCTTTGTCTTCGCGCAGGAGAATCCGAGCCTGGCGGGCGACCTGCCGCACTATCCATTGCCGGCGCAGATCTGGGGCAATTCGCCGAGCCATGGCTTCAAGTTCCTGCTCAACTCGGGGCTGGATGTCGGCGAGCACGGCAAGGTCTACCTGTTCGGCAACTACGCGGAAAACCACGCGGATCAGAGTTTCAACTTCCGTTCCTCGCTGATCGGCACCCGGACGTTTACGGACGCTGCCGGCAACGAGGTCGAGCTGGGTGGCCGTGAATTCTTCCAGCATCCCTACTATCAGACCCAATGCCCGGCGGGTAATGCCACCTGCCCGGCAGACGGCTACGTCGTCGACGACAACGTCTTCCTGTTTTCCTCGATCTATCCCGGCGGCTTCACGCCGCGATTCGTCGGCGACACCAAGCAAACCTACGCCACGATCGGCTACAAGGGGGTCACGGGTTCAGGCCTGCGCTACGACGTTTCGGCGTCCGACAGCCGCAACTCCCTCGACCTGTCGATGTACAACTCGATCAGCCCGTCCTACGGCGCGGACTCGCAGACCACCTTCAAGTTCGGCGAGCTGATCCAGAAGGAGCTGGACGTCAATGTCGATCTCTCGTACGAGATGGACGCCGGCCTGGCGAGCCCGTTGACTCTGTCGGGCGGCGCGGAGTATCGCGACGAGAAGTACCAGTCGACGCAGGGCGATCCGCAGTCCTATGGCGCGGGGCCCTATGCCACGCCGCACCCGCTCTTCGTCGAGACGGCACCGGGTTCGGGCGTGTTCACCGATACCGGCACATTTACGGAGGTCGACACTCCGTCGGCGAGCGGCTATGGCGGCACGAGCCCGACCTATGCGGGCACCGACAGCGAGACCAGCTATGGCGTCTACGTCGGCCTCGAAGGCGACCTGACGAAGCAATTCAGCGCCGGCGCCGCCGTTCGCTACGAGGACTACGAGAATTCCGGCAACGCCACCGTCTTCAAGCTGAACGGAATCTTCAAGGTGACCGACGGCTTTGCCGTTCGCGCCACGGTGGGTACCGGGTTCCATGCACCTTCGCCCGGCCAGAACAACGTCCAGGTTCTGACGACGAACTTCATCGCCGGCGTGTCGGTGCAGACCGGAACGTACCCGGTCACGAGCGCGATCGCCCAGTTCTACGGCGCCCGGGCACTGAAGCCGGAGAAGTCCGACAACTACGGCATCGGCGTGGTGATCAATCCAACGGAAAATCTCACGCTGACGGCGGATCTGTACCGCATCGATGTGAGCGACCGCATCTATATCTCGCAGACCTTCAATGTGACGGCTGCAGACATCCTCGCCCTCCCCGAGCTCGCGGCCGTCGGCGTGGGCGGTGACGTGCAGTACTTCACCAACTCGCTCGACACCAAGACGACCGGCGTCGACGTGATCGGCACGTGGCGCAACGACCTCAGCGTCGGCGATCTCAACCTGACGCTCGCCTACAACTACAACAAGAACGAGGTGACGAAGTTCGATCCGGCGGCGATCGGGCCGGCGCAGATCCTGACTGCGGAGCGCCTGGCGCCCAATCACCGGGCGAACCTGCAGGCCGGCTGGACGTACGGCGACTGGGGCGTCAATGTGGTCGAGCGCTATTACGGCACGTGGAGCGCCGAGGCCGACTACCCCGGCCAGGAGTTCGGCGCGAAGTTCACGACCGACCTGGACTTCCGCTACACGTTCGCGGGCAAATACACGCTGACCGCGGGCGCCGCCAACCTGTTCGATGAACGCCCGGACAAGATCAAGAACTCGGAGACCAATCCGGTGTTCCCGATCGTCGGCGGCCTTGCGGACGGTCAGGTGTATCCGCGCAATGGCGGTCCCTTCGGCATCAACGGGACCTTCTGGTACGCGTCGCTCAGAGTCAACTTCGATTGAGCGGTTGAGTCCGATATAAAGGCGGGAAGGCAGCGGCCTTCCCGCCTTTTCTTTTACTGGTGAAGTATTCATGCGCGCATCTCATGTGAAGTTCGCGGCTGGCGTGTTGCTCCTGCTGACGGCGCTCGGCGCAGTCGCCGCCTCGCTGCCGCCAGCCGGCGCGGAGCACGGGATGGTCGTCTCTTCGCATCGGCTCGCGAGCGAGGTTGGCGTCGCAGAGCTCCGCAAGGGCGGCAATGCGATCGATGCGGCAATCGCCACGGCTTACGCGCTGGCCGTGACGTTTCCCGAGGCCGGAAACCTGGGCGGCGGTGGCTTCCTGCTGATCCGGATGGCCGACGGCCGCGAAACGTTCATCGATTTTCGCGAGACGGCGCCGGCCGCGGCGACGCGGACCATGTTTCTGGATGCGAGCGGCAAGCCGGTACCGGCGCTCTCGACGCGGGGATATCTGGCGGCCGGTATTCCCGGCACCGTCGCGGGCCTCGAGCTCGCCCGCACCACTCATGGCACCCGGCCGCGAGCTGAGCTGGTCGGTCCGGCGATCAAGCTCGCCGCGCAAGGTTTCGTGCTCGAGCAGGGCGATGCCGAAGTCCTCGCCGAGGGCACGGAGGATTTCCGAAAGGACGGCCCCGCCGGCGCGATCTTTCTTCGCAACGGTCAACCCTACGTTGCCGGCGAGCGCCTCGTGCAGAAGGACCTGGCGCGCATGTTGCGTATCGTGGCGAAGGACGGGGCTGACGGATTCTATCGCGGCGAGCCGGCACGCCTGATGGTCCAGGCCAGCCAGCAAGGGGCGGGCATCTTTGCGCTGGCGGACTTCGAACGCTACCGCGCGATCGAGCGCCGGCCGCTCGAGTGCAACTACCGCGGCTATCGCGTGGTTTCCGCGCCGCCGCCGAGCTCAGGCGGCGTAGTGCTGTGCGAATCGTTGAATATCCTGGCGGGCTGGGCGGTGGATCCGGCCGACTTCCATTCGGCGCAGTCCGTGCACTACATGACGGAGTCGCTGCGTCGCGCCTTCCGCGATCGCAACCTCGAGCTCGGCGACCCGGAGTTCGTTCGCGCGGACGTGGCGCGGTTCATATCTCCTGCGTATGCCGAGGAGCTGCGGCGTGGGATCGATCCGAACAAAGCCACGCCATCCGCGTCGCTGGCGGGCGCGGGCTTTCCCATCGAGGGCCGCAGGACGACGCACATTTCCGTCGTCGATGCGGCGGGAAATGCCGTCGCGCTGACCTATACGCTCAACGACTGGTTCGGCGCGCGGGTGGTCCCAGCCGGGACTGGCATCCTGCTCAACGACGAGATGGACGACTTTTCGGCGAAACCGGGAGCGCCCAACATGTACGGGCTCGTGGAAGGGGAGAACAACGCCATTGCGCCCGGCAAGCGACCGTTGTCTTCGATGACGCCCACGATCGTCACGCGCGACGGGAAGCTCCTGCTCGTCGTCGGCACGCCGGGCGGAAGTCACATTCCGACCGCGATCCTGCAGACGATGGTCAATCTGATCGACTATCGGATGAGCATCACCGAAGCGGTCGACGCACCGCGCATCCATGCGCAGTGGATGCCCGATACGCTTTACTATGAGCCTCATGCGTTGAGCGCCGATACCCGCGCTGCTCTCGCCGCGAAGGGGCATGCACTTGAAGTCATGGGAAACTGGAATCACGTCGCCGCAATTCTCGTCGGCGGACCTGCGATCGGCGGCGCGCCGCGCGGCCGGTATCGACTCTACGGAGCGATTGACCCGCGGCTGCCGGTGGGAAGCGTCGCGGGCTATTGAATGGAGACTAGCGGTGCGCCGCTGCCTGGCCGCACTGCTGCTGCTGGCGGTTGCCTCGGTTCAAGCGGCCGAGACCGCCAGCGGCCCAGCCGATCGCGTGTACCTCAACGGCGTCATCTTCACTGCTGACGCCGCCGATTCACGCGCCAGCGCGCTCGCGATTCGCGACGGTCGGATTCTCTACGTCGGCAACGACGCGGGGCTTGCGCGCTACATCGGTCCGAAAACCGTCAAGGTGGACCTCAACAAACGCTTCCTGATGCCGGGCCTCGTCGACGGGCACATGCATCCGCTCGAAGCGGGAACGACGCTGCTGAAATGCAGCCTCAACTACGCAGCGCTGACCGTGACGGAGCTGCAGCAGCGAGTGCAGGCCTGTCTCGATCAGACGAAGAACGCTGAACCCGACAGCTGGCTCGAAGTCGTCAGCTGGTTTCAGGAGAGCATGCTGCCCGCAGGTGTGAAGACCAGTCGTGCGACGCTCGATGCGCTCAATACCAGGCGGCCGATCCTCGTGCGTTCCTCATTCGGTCACACTGTGCTCGCGAATTCTCGCGCGCTGAAGCTGGCGAAGATTACCGCTGCGACTGCGGATCCCGTCGGCGGCAAGATCTGGCGCGACGCCGCGGGCGAGCCGAGCGGGCTGCTGGAAGATGCGGCGCACGACCCGCTCGATGCGATGCTGCCGAAGCCGACCGCGGCCCAGAACGTCGAGGCTGCGGCGAAAGCGCTGGATGCGATGAAGCAGCAAGGCATCACCAGTTTTCTCGATGCCAGCGCGGCGCACGAAGATGTGGCCGCCTTCGCAACACTTCGCAAGACGGGCCGACTCACGGCGCGCGCGCACTTCGCGCCTTTCATCGAGCCGTCCGAAGTGGACAACCTCACTGCGGCAGTGGCGCGCGTGGTCGCGATGCGCAAGGAATTCGACGAAGGTCCGATCGCGCAAAAGCCTGGCATCACGGTACGCAACGCCAAGCTGTTCCTCGACGGTGTGATCTCCGCGCCTGCGTTCACCGGCACGATGCTGGAGCCTTATCGGCGCAATGCCGGTACTGCTGAAAAGCCGCAGTGGGTGGCAGGCACGAGTCGCGGTCCGGACGTGTACTTTCCCGCCGACGCTCTCGCAACAGTCCTCATCGCGCTTGGCCGGGCCGGCATCGATCCGCACATGCACGCCGATGGCGATGGCGCTGTGCGCGCAGGGCTCGATGGTGTAGTGGCCCTGCGCAAAGCGTTGCCCGGTGCAGATATCCGGCCAGCCATCGCGCACAACGAAATCGTCGCGCCGTCCGACTTCAAGCGCTACCACGAGCTGAATGTGATTCCCGTGCTGTCCTTTCAGTGGGAGAAGCCGGCGGGCGACACGCTCGGCGTCAAGGACTACTTCGGCCCCGAGCGGATGAAGATCCTCGAACCCGCGGGCTTTCTCGCCGCGGCGGGCGCTCGCATAGCGTTCGGCAGCGACTGGCCGGTGGACGCACTGGATGAGTGGTTCGCGTTCAAGGTCGGCGTGACGCGCACGAACAGTCCCAAGGCCCCTGCGGAATTTCGCGGCCGGCTCGGCGACGATCCGGGGTTGTCGCGCGAAACAGTTTTGCGCGCGGCGACGATCAACGCGGCTTACGAATTGCACCAGGATGATTCGACCGGGTCGCTCGAAGCCGGCAAGCTCGCCGACCTCATCGTGCTCGATCGCAATCCGCTCACCGTGCCGGCGGAAGACATCGCCAACGTCAAAGTGCTCGAGACCGTCGTGGGTGGAACGGTCGTCTTCACGGTGCCGTGAACGCCAGGCTTACTCCTCGTGCCCCATGATGCAGTCGGCGAGTCCCAGCCCCATCACCTGAGGGCTCGGCCCGCATTTGAAGGCGGGACCCGCTCTGACGATGCCCAGGCCCTCGGTGGTCGTTCCGGCCTCAACCCGCTTCTCGCCGGCCGGGTCCATCAATTCGAGAACGCCGCCGCCCTGTGGCCCGACTGACAGCCCGGCAATGATTTTCTCATCAGTGTTGTAGATTCTCGCGCCGCCGCGGCCGGCTTCGAACACGCGAGTCCCCTTGTCGTTCCGCAGCAGAATGCCTCCCTGACCGTCCTCATCGACACCGATCAGGCTCAGGACGTCGCCGCCCTGGCCCAAGGTGACAAAACCGCCGCCAATCGTCAGCTCCGCCATCGCCACGAGTCTGCGTCCGGTCTTGTCACGCAACGTGATTTGCCCGGTATTGGCGTCGGCGTTGATGCCGATCGTGATGCGAGCCTTCGAGGACGACGAATCTTCGGTGACCAGCAGGAGCGGCTTGCCCGTTTTGGTCACCACTTCGAATGGGGCGACGATCCGATTGACGACGCTCGTCGGGGCGGGCGGCGGCACTTCCTGCCTCGATTCGCTGCTCTGCGTGGGCGGGGACATTTCCGAGCGGGTCGATTCAAGGCTCCCGACGCGTCCAACGAGATCCATGACTTCGCCGATGATCGCCTTGATGCGCGCAGCTTGCTCGACGTTGGTCGCTTTCTCTGCCGCGACCTGCTGCTGCAGCGACTTCACTTGTTGCTCGAGGGCAGTAAGGCGCTGGTAGACACCGAGCATCGCCTCTTCGGGTGTGCCTGGAATGCGCGTAGGCGCAGGTGTCGGCTGGGCAGCCAGCGGCGTCGTCGCCGTGGAGGCGCAGGTCAACAGAGTCAGGAGGACGAGGATTCGTGCGTGCATGGCAAAGACCCGCGCAGGGATGTCTGCCGAGACAGACGCAATCACGGACTGGATCGCGCCATTGTCGGCGGAGTTGTCGTCTACGAAGCTTCAGCGCAGCGGAATATTCAGCCCGCGCTTGATCGGCTCGAAGATGAAGAGTGTCTCGTAGCGCTTCACGTTCGGTGCATCCAGCAGCAGATCGTCGATCGCCTTGCGACAGTGCGGCATGCTCGTCGCCGCAACGATCACGAGATAGTCCCAGGTGCCCGCGAGGTCGTAACACTGCTGCACTTCAGGCGTGGCCAGTACACGCTGGCGGAAGGCGGCGTGCAGCTTTTTCGTTTCCCGTTCCAGCGTGACCAGCACGGAAGCGAGCACCGTGCCCGCGACGACGCCCGGATCGAGGACTGCAATCTGCTTCGCGATCACACCGCTCGAGCGATAGCGGGCGAGGCGCCGCTGCACGGCGCTGGCCGACAGGCCGACTTTGTCGCCGAGCTCGTAGAGCGGACGCGCAGCGTCGGTTTGCAGCAGGTCGAGGAGCTTGCGATCGAGCTCGTCGAGGTGAAGGGCGGGTTTGCGCGGCACGCAATATTGTTGCGTGGCCGCGCGTAAAGAATCAATCGCGTCGCGATAGCGTTGCGTAGACTGCCGGCCATGAAGCATCGACTGTCCATCCAGCACATCGCCGCAGCGTCGGAGGCCATCGACCCGGCGTTTCGCGACACTCCGCAGTTCGAAGCGGAGACGCTGAGCGAGCAGCTCGGCTTCCGCGTCGTCGTCAAGGTCGAGACGCTCAACCCGATCCGCTCGTTCAAGGCGCGAGGCGCGCAATTCCTGGTGTCGCAGATGTCGGGCTCACCGCATCTCGTTTGCGCGACGGCGGGCAATTTCGGGCAGGGCATGGCGTACGCGGCCCGCAAGCGCGGCTGGCCGATCACGATCTTCGTCGGCGCCCACGCCAATCCGATGAAGGTCGATCGCATGCGACAGCTGGGTGCGACAGTGCGCGCGGGTAGCGACGATCCGGATGTATTGCATGCCGAAGCGGAAAGCTTTGCGCGCGAGCACGGAGCGCATCTGGTCCAGGACGGACGTGAAGCGGCTATAGCGGAAGGCGCAGGCACGATCGCCATCGAGCTGCTGCGCTGGCCGAAGTGTTTCGACGCTATCGTCGTGCCGCTCGGCGACGGCGCGCTCCTCGGCGGCATGGCGCGATGGGTCAAAGCACAATGTCCGACGACACGAATGATCGGCGTGTGCGCAACCGCGTCGCCCGCCATGGAACGTTCGTGGCGCAGCCGACGCGTCGTCAGTGCGCCTTGCAACGAAACTATTGCCGCAGGCATTGCAGTCGGCACGCCATTCGAAGAGGCGGTGAAAGACCTCGCTGATCTCATCGATGACGTCGTGCTCGTTCCAGACAGCTCGCTCATCACTGCCATGCGGCTCGCGCACCAGGAGCTTGGGCTCGTGCTGGAGCCTGCGGGTGCCGCGGGTCTCGCAGCGTTGCTCGATCATCGCGAGCAATTCCAGGGACGCCTGGTCGGCACCGTCCTGACCGGCGGCAACGTCAGCCCGGCCAATCTGCAGGACTGGCTGGTGGCCTGAGCCGGCCGCCGTAAATGGCCCTTCTCGCTGCGGCCCGGCGCGGGCACCTTGCGCTCGTCCGTTTCAGGAGAAGCGCTCATGAAGAACTTCGGCATCGTATTCGCAGCGGCAGCCGCGCTCGCGGGCACCGTCGGTCTCGTCATCCCTGTCGAGGCGTCGCAGGACAACCCGCAGCACATCGCGAAGCCCGACGTGAGCGGCCTGCGCGACTTCGACTTCCTGGTCGGTGACTGGCGCGTGCAGCACCGGCGTCTGAAGGAGCGGCTGGCGAACAGTCACGAGTGGCAGGACTTCGACGGCACCTGCGGCAACCGGCGTTTGATGGACGGCTGGGGCAACGTCGATGACAACGTGATCAACCTGCCCGGCGACAACTATCGCGGCGTCGGCCTGCGTTCGTACGATCCGAAGACCGGACTGTGGGCCATCTGGTGGGTGGATTCGCGGACGCCGCACGGTGCAGTCGATCCGCCGGTGAAAGGCAAGTTCGTCAACGGCGTCGGCACTTTCTACGCGGACGACACGCTGCGCGGCAAGCCGATTCGCGTGCGCTTCACCTGGTCGAAGATCACGCCCACGAGCGCGCACTGGGAGCAGGCGTTCTCGCCCGACGGCGGCAAGACCTGGGAAGTGAACTGGACGATGGAGTTCAAGCGCGTCTCCTGAGCCCGGCGCGATACCATAGGAGACGATGACCAAGCACGCGCGCTCCGTATTCTCCGTCGACGTCACCGGTCTGGAGTCGGAGCAGGATCAACCGGCGTACATGCGTATTTGCGATCGCCTGCGTGCGGCGATCGTGAGTGGAGCGCTGGCGCCGAACGCGCGCCTGCCCTCGAGCCGCACCCTGGCGAAGGATCTCGGAGTTGCTCGCAATACGGTCGACTGGGCGCTCGGCCAGCTCGTCGCCGACGGTTACATCGTTCGCCGCCGCGGTGCCGGCACGTACGTCGTACCGCAACTTCCCGAGCGCGATGCGCCGCCGCTCACGCCGGCCCGGGCGGCGAAATCGCAGCCGCGCGGCACACCGCTGCGACTTTCCGAACGCGCCGAGGCATTGCGCAGCTATCCCGGCAACGCTCAGCCGGAAACGACGGCGCCATTCAAGCCTTCGCTGCCGCCCGGCGACCTGTTTCCGCGCAAGGTGTGGAACAGGCTGATGAGTCGCGAAGCCGGCCGCGCCGGCAACGACTACTGGGGTTACGGTGCTAGCAACGGTTTGCCGGCGTTGCGCGAAGCGATTGCCGAGCACGCATCTGCGATGCGCGCGACGCGTTGCTCGCCCGACCAGGTGATCGTTGTTACGAGCACGCAGCAGGCTGTCGAGCTAGCCGGGAAAGTGCTCGCCGATCCCGGCGATCGCGCGTGGGCGGAGATGCCGGGCTATCAGCCCGTTCAACATTGCTTGCGTGCGGTAGGCCTGCGCATCGTGCACGTGCCCGTTGACGAGCAGGGGCTCGACGTCAATGCGGGCCGGCTACTGGAGCCGCACGCGCGTCTCGCATACGTGACACCGGCGCATCAGTATCCGCTCGGCTACGAGATGTCGCTCGAGCGCCGGAAGGCGTTGCTCGACTGGGCCGTCGAGCAGGAGTCGTTCGTTCTCGAAGACGACTACGACGGCGACTATCGTTACGAGGGCCGGCCGATCGCTTCGCTCCAGGGAATGGATGCGAACGGCCGCGTGATCTACATCGGCAGCTTCAACAAGATCCTGTTTCCGGCGCTGCGCATTGCCTACGCCATCGTGCCCGAAGCGCTCGTCGGCGCATTCATCGATGCGAAGCACGTGACCGACGGCCATACGGCGCTGCTGATGCAAGGCGTGCTCGCTGCTTTCATTCGCGAGGGTCACCTGGCGCGGCACATCCGCAAGACGCGCACGATCTACGATGAGCGGCGGCGCGCGTTCCTCGAAGAGGCCAGGATTCTCGAAGACTTCATCGATCTCGGCCCCGCGCGTGCGGGCATGCACGTCGCCGGCAGTTTCAAGGACACCCGTGCACTGCGACTCGACGACCGCGCGGTCGCAGCGGAGTGCGCACGCTCAGGCATCGAAGTACATCCGCTCTCCAGGTATGGTGCGACCGGACGCGGCGGTCTCGTGTTCGGATTTGCGGTAGCATCGCGCGCCGCGGCGCGATCCGGTCTCAGGATCGTGCGTCGCGCGATTGTTGCCATCGGTGGACTGGAGTCATGAGCGATTCGATATTCATGTCGCGCGCGCTGGAGCTGGCGCGCGAGGCCGAGCGGGCCGGCGAAGTGCCGGTCGGCGCCGTCATCGTGAAGAACGGTGCAATCGTCGGCGAAGGCTGGAACCGGCCGATCAGCACCAACGACCCGACTGCGCACGCAGAGATCGTCGCGTTGCGTGACGCTGCGCAGAAGCTGCAGACGTATCGCCTGCTCGACACGACACTCTATGTAACTCTCGAGCCGTGTCCCATGTGCGCGGGCGCGATGGTGCACGCGCGCGTGAAGCGGCTCGTGTACGCCGCGACTGACCCGCGCGCCGGCGCGGCCGGCACGATCTTCAACATCATCCAGCATCCGTCGCTGAATCACCGCCTCGAATGCGAAGCGGGCCTGATGAGGGAGGAGTGCGGCACGATGCTCCGCGCGTTCTTCCAGGGCCGGCGCCAGGTGGCTCCAAACTGACTCCCAGAATGGCTCTGTGAATGAGCCCGGCTGCCTCGCATAGTGCGGCGATACAGGAGGCAGCGATGAACGCGCTCAAACTCATATTGATCGGACTGCTGGCGCCTGCACTCGCATGCGCCGCCGACGCGCCCGCGAAACGCGACGGCCAGCATGACTTCGACTGGGAAATCGGTACCTGGAAGACGCACCTCAAGCGCCTGAAAGGTCCGCTCACCGGTTCGACCACCTGGCTCGAATACGAAGGCACGACCGTCGTGAGCAAAGTGTGGGACGGGCGTGCGAATCTCGTGGAGCTCGAAGTGAAAGGGCCGGCGGGCGAGATCGAGGCGCTGTCGCTGCGGTTGTACAACCCGGACTCGCGGCAGTGGAGCCTGAATTTTTCCAACAGTCGCGGCGGCACGATGACGATCCCGGCCATCGGCGAGTTCAGGAACGGCCGCGGCGAGTTCTACAACCAGGACACGCTCGACGGCCGCTCGATCTTCGTGAAATTCATCATGTGGTGCGAGTCGCGCGACGTCTGCAAGTTCGAGCAGTCGTTTTCCGGCGACGGGGGCCAGACCTGGGAGAAGAACTGGATCGCGACCGACACGCGGGTGAAGTGACGTTATGGAGAATCAGGCCGAACCTGACAGCCGGGGAGGGTACTATCGCGCCGCCCGTTCACGACCTGCAGGGAGTCGCCATGAAGCTGTCCGTCACCGAGATCCGTTTTCTTTCGAGCGGCGCCGTTTCCGTCGAAGTCGGGGCGAGCGCGTCGATCGATCGTCCGACGACCACGACCAGCGTCGACGCGGTGAGGTTTCAGGTCGTGATTCCGAAGAATGAAGTCAAGAACGATATCGAGGCGCTGAAGGCGCTGGCGTTGAAGGCGGTGGGTGGGTTCAAGGTGGAGTAGCAGCTCTCTGCTTTTTTTGTTGTAGGACAGGGAACGTCGGTCTGTAGGCGGTGCTTGCTGTTGATGGCGCAACTGACGCTGCGCCAGCGCTTGCCTCAGTCAAGACAGAGGGAGTTGTTTATGAAAGCCGTCAAAACATTGCTTGGCGCGGCGGTGCTCGGCCTGGCCGCGTACGCTGGGCCGTCTTCTGCTGCCTTGCCAGAAAATCAGCCTGGACAGACGTTGCATCCGGAGAATTCGGAGCTGCTGCCGCTGGGTGAAGGGCGCCCGCAGTTCGGCGACGCCGTCGTGGTGCGCAACGACACGGCGCTCGTCGCCCTGCCGGTTTTTTCCGGAGCGCAGGGTTTTGGCCGCATTGCAATCTTCACGCGAGAGGGCGCGACAGCGTGGCGGCGCGCTGGGCAACTGCCTTGCCCGGAGAGTCAATGTACTTTCGCGGATGCGATCAGCCTGCGCGACAACATCGCGGTCGTGCACAGCGGGTTGGATGCCCTGATGGTGTTTCGCAGGGTCCAGGGCTTATGGCGATTGACACAGCGCATCGAGTCGCCCGACCCGGGGCTGCTGCAGTTCGGCAACGGCGCATCGGTCCGCTACGAGAATGGCTTCATCACGGCCGCCGGCCGTCCCTTGGACTCTGACGGGGTGCCAGGTCGCCTCTACGTGTTCCAGATCTCCAGTGCAGGCAAACTGCTGCGCACGTTCCGGCTCCAGGCGAGAGACGGAAAACCGGGAGACGGCTTCGGAGTCACCGCCGCGATTGCGTCCAACACGATCGTGACCGGCGCGCCGGATGCTGCCGCCGCCTACGTCTTTCACTGGAATGGCAGCACGTGGTTTCAGCGGGCCAAGCTCGTGCCGTCCGACTCCCCGCTCATCAGCGCATTCGGCCTCTCGGTCGCTTTCGATCAGGGGCTGATTCTGGTTGGTGCGCCGTTCGCGCAGGTCGGCGAGCACAACAATCGCGGCGCTGTGTACGCGTACGAGCGCGTGAACGACGTCTGGACGGAGCGCCAGCGGTTCAGACCCTCGAGCGCCGAAAATCCAAACGCCACGGAGTTTGGAACGCAGATCGTGATGTTCGGCAACCGAGCGGTCATTGCCGCGACCGAGCGGCCGGCCGAGAACGCGCAAAGCCTCGCGTTCGTGTACGAGCGCACTCCGGCAGGTCTTGTGGCCAGGTCCTTCGTGCGCGGACCTGGCATCGGTAACAGCGGCCTGGCGCTGTTTCAGAACGTCATGATGCTGGGCTTACCGCACGAAGGGTCCGATTCGGACGTGGGTCACGTGAGGGTGTACAACCTGGGCTTGCCTGCGCACTGACGTAGCAATGCAAAAGCCCCGCAACCGCGGGGCTTTTTCTTTTTCTGGCGGAGAGGGTGGGATTCGAACCCACGTACACCGGTGAAGATGTAACTGGAATTCCAGTCCAGCGCCTTCGACCACTCGGCCACCTCTCCGTAAGGCCGCGCAGGTTACAGGCCGCGAGGCCGTCAGGCAAACCCGATACCGGCCGACTGAATTGCCTCCATGACCGGCGCGTGGAACTGCTTCGACAGCGGCACGAGCGGCAGCCGGATGCCGTCCTGGATCAGGCCGAGGCGGGCGACGGCCCACTTCACCGGGATCGGGTTCGTTTCGAGGAACATCGCCTTGTGCAGCCGCTGCATCTGCGCGTCGAGGTTGCGCGCCAACTCTCGGTTGCCGGCGAGCGCGGCGTCGATGACGTTGCGAACCTGCCGCGGCGCGACGTTGGCGCTCACCGACACGACGCCCTGGTAGCCGGCCAGCACGCACTCGCACGCGAGGTCGTCGTCGCCGCTCAGCAGCGCCAGCCGGCCGCCGACGCGCGCGAAGTGTTCACGATTGCGCTCCAGCGAGCCGGCTTCCTTGATGCCGACGATGTTCGGCACCGCCAGGGCGAGCCGCTCGACGGTTTCCGGCTTGAGGTCGCAGGCTGTCCGGCTCGGCACGTTGTACAGGACGATCGGAATCGAGACCTGCTGCGCGACTGCCTTGTAATGCTGAAACAGGCCTTCCTGCGTCGGCTTGTTGTAGTACGGCGTCACCATCAGGCAGGCGTCGGCGCCGGCGTCCTTGGCGAGCTGCGTCAGCTCGATGGCCTCCCGGGTCGAGTTCGCGCCGGTCCCGGCGAGGACGGGGATCCGCTTAGCAGCGCGCTGTACCACTCTGCGCACTACGCCGATGTGCTCCTCGACGCTCAGCGTCGGCGATTCGCCGGTCGTGCCGACGGCGACGATGCCGTTGGTGCCGTTGGCGACGTGGAATTCGACCAGCCGGTCGAGGGCCTCGTGGTCAACCGCGCCGTCCGCCTGCATGGGCGTTACGAGCGCCACGATACTGCCGCTAAACATGGAGATCCTTGGGGAAATCGGTCGGGACCCAGCGGGTCGAATGCGTGCGGGGATCCTACTGGCGGGTCCCGGCGCGGTGCAAGGCGGGAGGGGTAAAAATCAGCGCCGCCAGCACGTTTTCACCTCGGATCCGAGCCTGTAGACTTGCGCCCCCGCCCACCCCTGGCCCGCACTTTCATTCGATGCAATTCATCGTCATCAGCGCACTCGGCAGCGACCGCACCGGACTCGTTTTCGACCTCACCCGCATCGTCCTCGACTGCAACGGCAACATTGTCGACAGTCGCATGACTGCGCTCGGCAGCGAGTTCGCAATGCTGTTGCTGGTCTCCGGCAACTGGCACACGCTCGCCAAGCTCGAAACCGAGCTGAAGAAGCTCGGCGACTCCGGTGGCGCCACGATCAGCGTGCGCCGCACCGAGCCGCGAGCAGCGCGGCGCGAAGTCGTCACTTACTCGGTCGACGTCGTGTGTCTCGACCAGCCCGGCATCGTCCACAACCTGGCGGGGTTCTTCAGCTCGCGCGGCATCGATATCGCGGAGCTGAGCACGCGTAGCTACGCCGCTGCCCACACCGGCGCGCCGATGTTCGCCGTGCAGATGGTGGTGCACATTCCCGCCAAGATCCATATCGCGGCGCTGCGCGAGGAATTCATGGACCTGTGCGACCAGCTGAACCTCGATGCAATCCTCGAACCGGTGAAGGCATGACCGTCTCCCTGAACAAGAAAGTCCCCGCATTCAGCCGCCCCGCGACGGGTGGCGAGACCTGGAAGCTGAGCGACGCCGCCGGCAAGAAAGTCGTGCTGTATTTCTATCCCAAGGACAACACCACTGGCTGCACGCTCGAGGGGCAGGCGTTCCGCGACCTGCACGCGCAGTTCAAGAAGGCCGGCACGCTGGTGCTCGGCGTGTCGCCGGACAGCGTCGCTTCGCACGAGAAGTTCAAGGACAAGATGAAGTTTCCGTTCGACCTGCTGTCCGACGAGGACAAGAAAGTGTGCGAGCTCTTCGAGGTCTGGAAGGAGAAGAGCATGTACGGCCGCAAATACATGGGCGTGGAGCGCAGCACGTTTCTGATCGACGCCGGTGGCGTCCTGCGGCAGGAATGGCGCAAGGTGAAAGTGCCGGGCCACGCCGACGAAGTGCTCGCCGCAGCGAAGGCGCTGTAACGCCATGCCCAGAGGCGAACTTCCCGAGACCAAGCGCGGGCGTGCGACTTCGCGCGAGCGTCAGCAGCGCCGCATCTTCGTGCTCGACACCAACGTGCTGATGCACGACCCGACGGCGATCTTCCGTTTCGACGAGCACGACATCTACATACCGATGATCGTGCTGGAGGAGCTGGACGCCGGCAAAAAAGGCCTGTCGGAAGCTGCGCGCAACGTGCGCCAGGTCAGCCGCTTCCTCGACGAGCTGATGGCGAGCGCGACCAAGGCGCAGATCGATCGCGGCCTGGAGCTGCCCGCGGCGAAGTACACCAACGGCGGCGGCAAGAAAAAGCCTTCGAGCGGCCGCCTGTTTTTCCAGACCAAGGCACTCGTCGGCGGCTTGCCCGTCACGCTGCCCGGGCACGGCGCGGACAATGCGATCCTCGGCCAGACGCTCGCGCTCAAGGACGAATTCCCGGACGCGCGCATCACGTTGGTGTCGAAGGACATCAACCTGCGCATCAAGGCCGCGATCGTCGGCGTGCACTCCGAGGACTACTACAGCGACAAGACGATCGAAGACGCCGACCTGCTCTACACCGGCGTGCAGGAGCTGCCGGCGAACTTCTGGGAACGCCACGGCAAGAACATCAACTCGTGGCAGGAACACTCGCGCACGTTCTACCGCGTGCAGGGTCCGATGGTGCGCGAGTGGCACGTCAACCAGTTCCTGTACCAGAAGGACTCGAACGGGCTCGAAGCGCTGGTCCGCAGCATCGACGGCAACGGCGCGGTCATGGAGTTGGTGCGCGATTTCCGCAGCGATCGGCACAGCACCTGGGGCATCACGGCCCGCAATCGCGAGCAGAACTTCGCGCTGAACCTGCTGCTGGACCCGGAGATCGACTTCGTGACGATTCTCGGCCCGGCCGGCACCGGCAAGACGCTGCTGACGCTGGCGGCGGGCCTGGCGCAGACGCTGGAGAGCAATCGCTACAGCGAGATCATCATGACCCGCGTGACGATCCCGCTCGGCGAGGACATCGGCTTCCTGCCCGGCACCGAGGAAGAGAAAATGGAGCCCTGGATGGGCGCGCTGATGGACAACCTGGAAGTGCTGACGCAGAGCCAGGAAGGCGGCAACTGGGGCCGCGCCGCCACCAACGACCTGCTGCGCAACCGGATCAAGATCCGCTCGCTCAACTTCATGCGCGGCCGCACGTTCCTCAACCGCTTCCTGATCCTGGACGAGGCGCAGAACCTCACGCCCAAGCAGATGAAGGCGCTGGTCACCCGCGCCGGCCCGGGCACGAAGCTCGTCTGCCTGGGCAACATCGCGCAGATCGACACGCCGTACCTGACGGAGACGACGTCGGGCCTGACGTACGTGGTCAATCGCTTCCGCGGCTGGGCGCATTCCGGGCACATCACGCTGGTGCGCGGCGAGCGCTCGCGTCTGGCGGACTACGCATCGGACATCTTGTAAGCGTCAGGTTGAAGCCTGACCCACACCATGCGCAAACGTAAGCAGCAGCATCTCGCTCAACTGGGCCAGCGCGTGGCCTGGCCGGAGTCGCCGAGCGAGGCGGTGCTGGAACGCGTGCCGAATCCGCATCCGGACAAGGTGTACCTGGCGCGCTTCACGGCGCCGGAATTCACGTCGCTGTGCCCCGTCACCGGCCAGCCGGACTTCGCGCACCTCGTCATCGACTACGTGCCGCGCCGCTGGCTGGTCGAGAGCAAGTCGCTGAAGCTGTACCTGGGCTCGTTCCGCAACCACGGCGCGTTCCACGAGGATTGCACGCTCGCGATCGCCGGCCGGCTCGTCGATTTCCTGCGGCCGCGCTGGCTGCGGATCGGCGGCTACTGGTACCCGCGCGGCGGCATGCCGATCGACGTCTTCTGGCAGACCGGCAAGCCGCCGGCGGACCTGTGGATCCCCGAGCAGGGCGTCGCGACCTACAGAGGGCGGGGCTGAGCGCTTTCCTGCTAATATCGCCCGCCTTTCAATCGATCGGCGACGCCCCCACTGTGCCAACTATGGCGGCTCGCGTCGGTTTCTCCGCGACGATCAGCCGCGAATCCCGCCAGGCCCGGAAGGGAGCAACGGTAACGGTGATATCGGGCGCCGGAGAGCTGCCGGCGCGGGCCGCCTCCAACTAAACTTGACTGCATGTCCTATCTCGCTCTTGCACGCAAATGGCGGCCGCGCAATTTCAGCGAGCTGGCCGGCCAGGAACACGTCATGCGGGCGCTCGTCAACGCGCTCGAGACCGGCCGCGTGCATCACGCTTTCCTGTTCACGGGTACGCGGGGTGTAGGCAAAACGACCATCGCGAGAATTCTCGCGAAATCGCTCAACTGCGAGACCGGCGTGACGCCGACGCCTTGCGGCAAATGCAGCGCCTGCCGCGAGATCGATGAAGGGCGCTTCGTCGACCTGATGGAAGTGGACGCCGCGTCGCGCACCAAAGTCGACGACACCCGCGAGCTCCTCGACAACGTGCAGTACGCACCGGCGCGCGGCCGCTACAAGGTGTACCTCATCGACGAGGTGCACATGTTGTCGACACATTCCTTCAATGCGCTGCTCAAGACCCTGGAGGAACCGCCGCCGCACGTGAAGTTCCTGCTCGCGACGACGGACCCGCAGAAGTTGCCGGTGACCGTGCTGTCGCGTTGCCTGCAGTTCAATCTGAAGCGCTTTCCGCCGGGCCTGATCTACAAGCGTCTCACCGAGATCGCGCAGGCTGAGAAGCTCGATTTCGAGGCGGACGCGCTGCGTCTGGTCGCGCGCTCGGCAGAGGGCAGCATGCGCGACGCGCTGAGCCTGCTCGACCAGGTGATCGCATTCGGTGGCGCCAGGCTCACGGCTGCCGACACGCGCATGATGCTCGGGACGCTCGATCGCACGCAGGTATTTGGCATCGTCGAGGCACTGGTCGCGCGCGACGCCAAGAAGGTGCTTGCTTCCGTCGAAGAGCTCGATGAGCGCGCGCCGGACTATCGCGAAGTGCTCGCCGATCTCGCGGCGGTGCTGCAGAAGCTGGCGCTGCTGCAAGCCGTCCCGGATCTGCAGCTCGACGAGGCCGAGGACATCGAGACGTACAAGCGGCTTGCCGGCGCGCTGAGTCCCGAGGATGCGCAGCTGTTCTATCAGATCGCGATCGTCGGCCGGCGCGACCTCGAGCTCGCGCCCGACGTGCGCGGCGGCTTCGAGATGATTCTTCTGCGCATGCTGGCTTTCAGCATGGCTGAAGGTGCGCAGGTGCAGCCTTCGAGCGGCGCGCCGCCGGCAAAGATTGCCGCGAGCGCTGCGGCTGCGCCGGCTGCAGCTACCAAGCCTGCACCGACCGCGCCGCTTGCGGCCGGCGATTGGCCGGCAATGGTCGCGCAAATGAACCTGCAGGGCATGGTGAAGGAGCTCGCTGCGCACGTCAGCTTTGCCGGCAAGCAAGGCAACAAGGTGCAGCTCGTGCTCGACGCCGACGGCGAACATTTCCGCCGGCCGCAGCTCGAGGAGAAGCTCGCGCAGGCGCTGACGGCGTATTTCGGCGAGCCGGTGCGGCTCGAGCTGACGGTTGCGGATCGTGAGCTCGATACGCTCGCGCGCCAGCAAAAAGCGGCAGCCGACGATCGCGTGCAGCAGGCGAAGGCGGCGATCGAGAACGATCCGAACGTGCGCGCGATGCGCGACATGTTCGGCGCCACGGTGCAGCCCGACTCCGTCCGCCCGACCGAATGATTTCGTCCCTGGAGCGTCCATGAAAGGCAATATCGGCAACATGATGAAACAGGCGCAGCAGATGCAGGCCAACCTGCAGCGCGCCCAGGCGGAGATCGCGACCCTCGAAGTGACGGGCGAGGCGGGCGGCGGCATGGCGAAGGTCACGATGAGCGGCAAGCACGAAGTGCGCCGCGTATCGCTCGATGCTTCGATCGTCAGCAGCGACGACAAGGACATGCTGGAGGACTTGGTCGCAGCGGCCATCAACGATGCCGTGCAGAAAGTGGAGCGCGTCACGCAGGAGAAGATGCAGAGCGTGATGGGCGGCATGCAGCTGCCGCCTGGCATGAAGATGCCGTTCTAGATGATCTACCCGCCGTCGCTGGTCCGCCTGATCGAAGCGTTGCGCTGCCTGCCCGGGGTCGGGCCGAAGTCGGCGCAGCGCATGGCGTTCCATCTGCTCGAAAAAGACCGCAACGGCGCCGGCCTGCTCGCCGATTCATTGCAGAAGGCTGTCGAGGGCGTCGGTCGGTGCAAGCGCTGTCGCATGTTCGCGGATGCCGAGCTGTGCCCGATCTGTTCGACGGCTTCGCGCGATCAATCGCTGTTGTGCGTGGTCGAATCGCCGGCGGACGTTGCGGCGATCGAGCAATCGGGAAGCTATCGCGGCACGTACTTCGTGCTGATGGGCCATCTCTCGCCGCTCGACGGCATCGGTCCGGACGAGCTCGGATTCGCGCAGCTCGAAGCGCTGCTCACCGAAGGCGTGGTGAAGGAAGCGATCCTGGCGACGAACACGACGGTTGAAGGGGATGCGACCGCGCACGTCATCTCCGAGCTCGCGCATCGCTACAGAATCAAATCGAGTCGCATCGCGCACGGCGTGCCGGTGGGCGGCGAGCTCGAATATGTCGATGGCGGCACATTGGCGCACGCGCTCGCAGGACGTCACGTCCTGAGCAGCTGAGACCTCTTACACCCTACAGCGTCCTACACGCCGGAACTTTGCCGGCCGCTCCGCGTCATGGTGCGACCTCTTTTTCGGGTCACATCGAAAGGAATCCTCACATGACGCGTTCCAGTCTTTCAGTCGCAACCCTCGCTTCATTGCTCGCGACGGGCAGCGTCGCGGCGCATGCAGGCGATGTCCGCTACACGCTGACGCAAATCGTCCCCGATACGCCGACATCGAGCATTCTGGCACCCGATCTCAGCGATCGCGATCAAGTGGTCGGTTTCATCCAGGACTCGAGCGGACATGAGCACGCCTTCGCCTGGCGTGACGGAACATTGACGAATCTCGCGCCACTGATGGACCCTAACACGACTCAATCGCGCGCCACCGGCAACAACGATCGCGGCGACATCGTGGGTTTCTTCTTCGATGCGCCGAGTGACAGCTTCGTGAACGTGCTGTTGCCGCGCGGCGGCGGCGCGGCGACTCGCATCGACGGGGTCCCGGGCACCTCCAGCACCAGCCTCGTAGACATCAACGATCACCGGCAGATCCTCGGTAATTCGTTGGCCGACGACTTCAGCACCAACAGGGTTTTCATCGTCGAGAACGGCAATCTGATGGAGCTGCCGCCGCTCGCCGGAGACACGACTGCCGTCGGCACGGTACTCAATGAGCGTGGCGAAGTGCTGGGCGTCAGCGGCGCGGGGCTTGCAAGGCACGTCGTGATCTGGGACGACGCTGAGCCCGTCGCGTTGAACATCCCGGCAGCCGGAGTTGCGCGCGATCTCAACGATCGCAAGCAAGTCGTCGGCGAGGTGTCGACCGGTGAGGGCTCGAACGCGTTTCTGTGGGAGCGTGGGACGTTCACGCAACTGCCGTCACTGGCAGGAGCAGTGCGCACGGGTGCGTACAGCGTCAACAATGCCGGCGAAATCGTCGGTACCGCGGCGTTGTCCACGGCGCCGCGAGCGACGTTGTGGAACGACGGGCAGGTGTCGGACCTGAACGACCTCATCCTCGCGAGTGATCCGCAGCAGCCGTTCGTCACGCTCGAGCAGGCGCCGCTCATCAACGATCACGGCGTCATCGTCGCCACAGGCCGCGATTCGCGCTTCCCGCAGGAGCTGCGCACGTACTTGCTGACGCCGGTCCATTGACGGCGAGTCAGCGGCGTCGCTCGTACTCGGGCGCGAGCCCGCGCATGATGTTGATCAGCCGCTTGTAGCTCTCGTAACGCCTTGCTGAAAGCGAGCCGGCTGCGACCGCGCCCGTCACGGCGCAGCCCGGCTCGCGCAGATGCAGGCAGTTGTTGAAGCGGCACTGCGGAGCGAGCGCCAGGATCTCGGGCCAGCCGACCTGTACGTTTGCGTCTTCCACAGGTGGCGGTGCGTAGTCGCGCACACCGGGCGAATCGATCAACTCGCCGCCGCCAGGGATGCGGAAGAGGGCAGTCGACACTGTCGTGTGACGGCCTTCGCCGGTCGATTCCGAGATCGTGCGTGTCGGCCGCGAGGATTCCGGTGCGAGCGCGTTCGTCAGTGTCGATTTGCCGACACCTGACTGACCGACGAGCATCGCGACCGCGTCGGTCAGTCGAGTTTTGAGCGGCGCCACTGTTTCCGTGCGATGCGCTGACAGCCGGATGACATCGTACTGAGCGGCTTCGTACTCGCGCACGAGTTCTTCGAACTCTGTGTCTGCCGCGCTCGACAGTTCCGACTTGTTGACGACGACGATCCCGGTGACTCCCGCGAGCGCTGCGCCCGCGAGGTAGCGATCCGCGATGTAGGGATCGGGCGTCGGTTCGGGCGCGATGATGACCGCGATCAACGAGAGGTTCGCCGCCAGCGGCTCGGTGCGTCCGCGGCTGTCAGTTCGTGCGAAGGCAGTGCGTCGCGGCTCGACGGTCACGACCTTGGCGACATCGCCGCTGCTCTGCGACGGCAATCGGATCGTGACTTCATCGCCGCAGACGCAGCTGATGCGTTTGCCGAACAGTTCGGCAGGCATCACGGCGCCGTCGCGCGTCGCGACGGTTACGCGCCGGCCGAAGGACTCGATGACACGTGCCGGCGTCTCGGCAACGTTGTCGCCGCTCATGTCCGTGCAGCGAGCTGCTGTAGCCGCGAGATGCGCACCAGCGCCGGCGGATGAGAATCGTAGAAGGCGGAGTGCAGGCTGTCGGGCGTCAGCGTCGTGGCGTTGTCGCGATACAGCTTCACCAGCGCTTCTGCGAGCTGACGCGCATCGGCGAACTTCGCCGCGAACTCGTCCGCTTCGAATTCATGCTTGCGTGACCACCACGCGGCGATCGGCGTCGTGAAATACGTGAACGCGGGCAGCACGAACACGAACAGCAGCAGTGCTGCGTGCGGCGAGGGCGTCGAGACGCCGAGCGCGCGATAGAAATCGGGCCACTGCGCGAGCACGCCGAGCAGCGCGAGACCGACCAAGCCGAACACCAGCGACAGCAGCAGCCGCGAGCGCACGTGATGCAGACGGAAGTGGCCGAGCTCATGCGCTAGCACGGCTTCTACCTCCGTGATCTGCAGGCGTTCCAGCAGTGTGTCGAAAAATACGATGCGTTTGCTGCGGCCGACGCCGGTGAAATAGGCGTTGCCATGCACCGAGCGCCGCGAGCCATCCATCACGAATACGCCGCGCGACGAAAATCCGCAGCGCTCCAGCAGGGCTTCGGTTCGCTCCTTGAGGGCCGCGTCGCTCAGCGGCGTGAACTTGTTGAACAGCGGCGCGATCAGCGTCGGATAGGCCCAGGTAACCAGCACCGTGAACGCAACCCATACGACCCAGGCATACAGCCACCACAGCGAGCCGGCTCGTTGCATGAGAAACAGGATCACGAACACCAGCGGACCGCCGAGCAGGAGGCTGACGATGAGACCCTTGAGCAGGTCGCCGAGAAACAGGCCGACCGTCATGCGGTTGAAGCCGAAGCGCGCTTCGACGCCGAAGGTTCGCCAGATCGACAGCGGCAAACCGATAGCCGAGACGAGCAGGAACGTGGAGAGCACGACGACCGTGCCGTGCCACACGGCGGGCAGATGCACGGCCTGCCACCAGGCGTCGATTGCGGTGAGACCGCCCCCGAGCGTCAGGATGAGCGCTATCGCTGCATCCAGCAGGTTGTCCCAGCGCCCGATCTGCGCGCTGGCGACGGTGTAGTCGGCGGCTTTCTGGTGGGCGGCGAGGTCGATTTGCGCGCGGAACGCTTCCGGAACCGCGTCGCGATGGCGCAGGACGGCTGCAACCTGCCGCTGGTTCAACCAGCTGCGCGTCAGCGTCGCCGCGATGAGCAGCAGCACGAACAACCCTGCGAACCAGTGAATTTGCATGTCCGCGGCACTTTAGCGTCTGCTGGTATGATGCCGCAATGAGCGACAGAGATCCGTTGCGCCTGATCTGGATCGACCTGGAGATGACGGGACTGAAGCCCGACAGCGATCACATCATCGAGATCGCCACCATCGTCACGGACAGGCATTTGAACACGCTGGCGGAGGGGCCGGTGCTCGCCATCCACCAGTCGGACGCCACCCTCGACGCGATGGACGACTGGAACCGGCGCCAGCACGGCTCGTCGGGGCTCGCTGCGCGCGTGCGCGCGAGCACGGTGACTGCGGCGCAGGCGGAACGTGCCACGGTCGATTTCCTGGCGAAGTGGATCGAGCCGGGCGTCTCGCCGATGTGCGGCAACAGCATTTGCCAGGATCGGCGCTTCCTGGCGCGTGAGATGCCGGAGCTGGAACGCTACTTCCACTACCGCAATCTCGACGTGAGCACGCTCAAGGAGCTGGCGCGTCGCTGGGCGCCGGAAGCGTTCAGCGGCTTCCAGAAGAGCTCGACGCACCTGGCGCTGGACGACATCCGCGACTCGATCCGCGAGCTCGCGCACTACCGCACGACGTTCCTGCGCGTTCCGTGAAGCCGCACTCAGAGGCTTGTGAACGCAATCGCGAGCCGATCCTCCAGGTATTGCGCCAGTGGTTCGTCGCACCGGGCACTGCGCTCGAAATCGGCTCAGGCACGGGGCAGCACGCAGCGCACTTCGCGGCGCATCTGCCGCATTTGCAGTGGCAGGCGACCGATTGCGAAGCGAACCTTGCGGGCATCGGGCTGTGGGTGAGCGAAGCGGCGCTGCCCAACTTGCCCGCGCCGATCAAGCTCGATGTGCGTGACAGCACGTGGCCCGTCGAGGCGGTCGACTATGTCTTCAGCGCGAACACCTCGCACATCATGAGCTGGCCCGAAGTGGAGCTGATGTTCGCGGGAATCGGCCGCGTGCTGCGCCCGGGCGGGAGGTTTTGCCTCTACGGCCCGTTCAATCGCGAGGGACGCTTCACCAGCGAATCGAACCAGGCATTCGACGCGGCGCTGCGCGAGCGGGATCCGAAGATGGGTCTGCGCGATGACCAGGTCCTGAAGCGGCTTGGACGCCAGCACGGGCTGACTTTCAGGGCCGAGCACTCGATGCCGGCGAACAATCGCCTGCTGGTGTGGGCCCGCTAGCTACTTGACGGCGGTGCCGGCGAGGAACAGCCAGGTCTCGACGACCGTATCCGGATTGAGCGACATGCTTTCGATGCGCTGCTCGAGCAGCCAGCGCGCGAAGTCCGGGTGGTCCGAAGGGCCCTGGCCGCAGATGCCGATGTACTTGCCGTGCTTGCGGCAGGCGTCGATCGCCATCTTCAGCAGCGCCTTCACGGCCTCGTCGCGCTCGTCGAACAACTTGGCGATGATCGCGGAGTCGCGGTCGAGCCCGAGCGTCAGCTGCGTCATGTCGTTCGAGCCGATCGACATGCCGTCGAAGTATTCGAGATACGCTTCCGCGAGCAGCGCGTTGGTCGGCAGCTCGCACATCATGATGATCTTGAGGTCGTTCTCGCCGCGCTTCAGGCCATTGGCAGCGAGCAGCTGCGTGACTTGCTCGGCCTCTTTCACGCTGCGCACGAACGGCACCATGATCTGCACGTTCTTCAATCCCATCTGCTCGCGCACACGCTTGAGTGCGCGGCACTCCAGCTCGAAGCAGGGGCGGAACGCTTCGTCGACATAGCGCGAAGCGCCGCGGAAGCCAATCATCGGATTCTCTTCGTGCGGCTCGTACTGCCGTCCGCCGATCAAGTTCGCGTACTCGTTCGACTTGAAGTCCGAAAGCCGCACGATCACCGGCTCGGGCGCGAACGCCGCTGCGATCGTGCCAACGCCCTCGCACAGCTTCTCTATATAGAAAGACACCGGGTCGTCGTAGCCGCTCATCTGTCGCCGGATCGTCTGCTGCAGGTCCGACTGCAGCTGATCGAACTCCAGCAGCGCGCGCGGATGCACGCCGATCATGCGATTGATGATGAACTCCAGGCGCGCGAGACCCACGCCCCGGTGCGGAATGCCGGCGAAGTCGAACGCGCGGTCCGGGTTGCCGACATTCATCATGATCTTGGTCGGGATTGGCGGCAGCGAGTCGAGCTCCAGGTTCTTCTGCTCGAACGGCAGCGCACCGTCATAGACGAAACCCGTGTCGCCCTCGGCGCAGGAAACGGTGACGGGAGCGCCTTCGCGAATGGTTTCCGTCGCGTCGCCGCAGCCGACGACCGCAGGAATGCCAAGCTCGCGCGCGATGATCGCGGCATGGCACGTACGCCCGCCGCGATTCGTGACGATTGCAGCTGCGCGCTTCATCACCGGCTCCCAGTCGGGATCGGTCATATCTGCGACGAGCACGTCGCCGCTCTGCACGCGGGTCATTTCCTTGACGTCGCGGATGATACGCGCCGGGCCGGCCCCGATGCGCTGGCCGATCGAGCGGCCCGTCGACAGCACTTGCGACTTCTTGCCCTTGAGCGCGAAGCGTTGCACCGTCCGTCCCGCGCGGCTCTGCACCGTCTCGGGCCGCGCCTGCAGGATGTAGATCTTGCCGGTCTCGCCGTCCTTGCCCCATTCGATGTCCATCGGGGCGCCGTAGTGCTCTTCGATGATGAGCGCCTGCTTCGACAGCTCGATCAGATCCTGGTCGGTGACCGAGAAGCGACGGCGATCTTCCGGCGCGACGTCCACTGTGGTCACGCGTTGCGCAGCGCCGGGAGCGCCGTACACCATCTTGATCGCCTTCGCGCCGAGGGTGCGGCGGAGGATCGGTGCGTGACCGGCGCGCAGCGCCGCCTTGTAGACATAGAACTCGTCGGGATTCACGGCGCCCTGCACGACCGTCTCGCCGAGGCCGTACGAGGCGGTGATGAAGACGACGTTGCGGAAGCCCGAGTCCGTGTCGAGCGTGAACATCACGCCGCTCGACCCGAGGTCGGAGCGCACCATGTACTGAATGCCGGCCGACAGCGCGACCTGGTCGTGAGCGAAGCCCTGGTGCACGCGGTAGGCGATGGCGCGGTCGTTGAACAACGACGCGAACACCTCGTGCACGCACTTGAGCAGCGCATCGCGCCCGCGCACGTTGAGGAACGTTTCCTGCTGGCCGGCGAAGGACGCGTCGGGCAGATCCTCGGCAGTTGCCGAGGAGCGCACGGCAACCGCGATCTCCCGCCCGCCGCTCATGCGCTCGAACGATTCGAGGATTTCCTTCTCGAGGCGCGGCGGGAACGGCGTCGCGAGGATCCACTGGCGGATGCGGGCGCCGACGATCGTCAGCTTCTCGACGTCGTCGACGTCGAGCGCGGCCAGCTCCTTCGAGATGCGCGCCGCCAGTCCCTCGTGCTGCAGGAAATCGCGATACGCCTGTGCCGTCGTCGCGAAGCCGTCGGGCACCGTGACGCCGGCTTGCGCCAGGTGACTGATCATCTCGCCGAGCGAGGAGTTCTTACCGCCGACAGTCTCGACGTCGTGACGGCCGAGCTTCGCGAAGGGAATGGTGTACGCGGTCATGTGGACGAGAGTTGCTCTTGATCCCGGCGCCGGTCCGATGAGAGAGTCCGGTGATGGACAGACGAACGGTTTTTTTCGTATCCGACCAGACCGGCGTGACAGCGGAGACGATGGGCCACAGTCTGCTGACGCAATTCGACGGGCAAGCGTTCAGACAAGTGACTTTGCCATTTATCTCCACCGTTGACAAGGCGGAGGAAGCGGTGCGGAGGATCAACGCGACCGGTGCTGCGGAAGGTGTGCGACCCGTGATCTTCAGCACGCTGGTGCAGGAAGACATGCGCGAGATCATCAAGCGCGCGAACGGACTGTTCCTCGACTTCTTCGACGCGTTCCTGGCCCCGCTGGAGCTGGAGCTGAAGGTGAAGTCCTCGCGCGCGCAGGGCAAGGCGCACGGCATGCAGGACATCGGCGCGTACACGCTACGCATCAACGCGACCAACTTCGCGCTGGCGAACGACGACGGCGCGATCACGCGCGATTACGACCGTGCCGACCTCGTGATGGTCGGCGTGTCGCGCTCGGGCAAGACGCCGACGTGTTTGTACATGGCCCTGCAGTACGGCATTTTCGCCGCGAATTTCCCGTTCGCCGAAGAAGAGTTCGAGACCGGCGAGCTGCCGGCGTCGCTGGCGAAAGTGCAGCGCAAGCTGTACGGATTGACGATTGCGCCGGAGCGTTTGCAACAGATCCGCAACGAGCGGCGCCCGAACAGCAAGTATTCCTCGTCGTCGCAGGTGGAGTTCGAAGTGCGCGCGGCCGAGGCGATCTTCCGACGCTACGACATTCCGTTCATCAACACAACCGAATGCTCCATCGAAGAGATCGCGAGTCGCATTCTCGACAAGACAGGACTCGAACGACGTTTACGACCGTGACGCAAGTCTCATGCCGCTGGCCGAAGGCGAAAATCGCTGTGCTATATTCGGCCCATGTTGGCAACGCTGGAACACGACACGAATTGCGCAGTCAGCTGGCGCGCCCGGCCGGGCAGCTTCGTCAGTCTGATGTCGCTCTACGAGAGCAACTACATTCGCCTTGCATGGCTCGTGCCCGATCTGCTCGGCGTCGAGGGCTCGCACATTTCGCGCGTCGCGGGCGACTGCGCGCTGCATCTCGCGGTCGACGAGCGCTCGCGTTACACGACGACGTTTCGGCTGACGTATGTATTCGACGACGCCGGTCAGCCGCTCGCGGACCCTGACCTGCAGATTCGCGTTTATCACGACGCACGGCTCGCGGAGGTGCAGGCATGCGCGCGCTGGCATCGGCACACGTTGCTCGAAGAGCTGCGCTCGCAGCTGGCGCGCGCGCTCGGCGATCGCTGGTTGCGCAACGTCATGCTGAACAAGTGGCTCGACTACTGCGTCGAGCGCGGGCACCGCTTCCCGGGTTCATCCCGCCGCTGAACCACGTCTGCCATCGCGCACTCGCGCTCGTGACATGGCAATCTCCGACCGACTGAGCAATATCCGCCAGCTGCTGCCCGGAGCGCGTCAGCCCGAGCAGGAAGAGCGGCTGCTGCAGTTGTACTGGAATCGCGCCGAGCTCAAGAAGGAGCTGACGCGGTTGCAGGACGAGCGCATCAAGATGCTCGAGCAGTTGCGCAACCAGGAGACCGCGACTGCGCGCGCCAAGGAGCAGGTGCAGGTGCTCGAAGAGTACCTCGGCAACCCCGAGATCGCCGTGCACGCGCTCGTCTACTTCCAGCTGCGCGCGTTGTGGCGTGCCGCCGGTTCGCGCGTGGCACGGTTCGCCGGACAACTGACGCAGCAGCAGTCCGATCGCGAGCAACGCCGGCAACTGATCGAGTTCGATCAGATTCGCCGGCGCGAGCTGACGGATCTGGATCGGCGCATCGACGACGCGCGGTCGCGCGCAGACATGCTGGAGGCGCAACTCAAGCTGATGGATGCCAAGCTCGCGGCGATGCGCGGCTTCTGGAATTATTTCCGCCGCCGCCAGCTGGCGGAGGAGATCGCGAGCGAGCGCGATCAGTGGGACCAGGCGGTGACGCTGGTGACGGATCTCTCCGACGACCGCGCGAACCTCGAGGCGACGCCGCCGCCGGAATTTGCCGGCATCTCCATCGATGGCCGCCGCGTCGTCAATACTGCCGTCATTGCGTACGCGCAGCAGCTGGTTGCGTCGCTATCGGCCGGCGGACTCGCGATGCTTGCGAAGGAAACGACATCGAAGCGTTTGTTCGACGTGCGCTACGGCAGTCCGACGGAATGCGCGCGGCTCATGACGCAGTTGCGCGACGCACTGACGATGATGAAGGACGACAACGAGAATCTCGGCGGTCTGAAGGAGCGGACGGACGCCGTGCGTGCCAGCGCCAGCTATCGCAGCGATGCGGACACAGTGCCGCTGACAGATTCAATCGGCACGTTGCCGATGCCGACCGCGACCGTCTCCGGCCTGGAGACGGCAAATCGCGCCGGGGTCAATGTGCTGGTTGACGACTACTGGGATCTGTACCAGTCGCTTCTTCAGTAGCTCCCGCCTCAGTCCGCCTTGCCACTTTCCGCGTCCATCGGGCCGCGTTGTCCAGCCACACGTACATCGACGGCACGATCAGCAGCGACACGACAGTCGAGAACGCTAGTCCGCCGATGATCGCGCGCGCCATCGGGTAGTACGCGGGTCCGCCGTTGCTGCCGCCGCCGACCTGCGCATCGCCGATCGCCAGGGGCATCATCGCCAGCAGCGTGGTGAGCGTGGTCATCAGGATTGGACGCAAGCGGTCGCGTCCGGCCTGGATGATTGCCGCCGTGCGCTCCATTCCCGCCGCGCGCAGTTGCGCGATGTGCGCAACCAGCACGATGCCGTTGTTCACTACGACGCCCATGAGGATCAGGATGCCGATCATGGCCATGAACGTCATCGGCGTCACTGTTGCGAACAGGAACCAGAACACACCGACGATCGCGAACAGGATCGAGCTCAGGATCGAGACCGGCAGAAGGGTGGATTCGAACAGCGCGGCCATCACCAGGTAGATCATCACGAACGCGAGCGCGATGTTGATCAGCATCGTCTGCACGGTCTCGTCGTTCTGCTCGGCGCCGCGCCCGAACTTCCAGGTATAGCCCGGCGGCAGCGGGAAGGCCTTCATGATCGGCTCGACGACTTTCTTGATCTCATCGAAGGTCGTGCCGGTCGTGAGATTGCCCGCGATCACGACGGAAGTGAGCCGGTTGATGCGCTCGATAGCGCGGTCGCCGGGCTCGACGCGGAACGTTGCGATGGAACCGAGGCTGACAGTCGAGCGGTCGGGCAGCGTGATCGGCAGCGAAGCGAGGTCCTCGATTGCCTGCCGGTCGGACGCGCGGAACAGCAGTCGCATGGTGACTTCGCGGTCTTCGGTGCGCAGCTCGCGCAGGCGATCGCCGCGCATTGCAGCCGCGACTGTCGTGGCAATCATGTCGGACGTGACGTTGAGCTGCGCGGCGCGATCGCGATCGACGACGATGTGCACCTGCTCGTCGCCGCTGCGCGCTTCGGAATGCACACCCTCGAGTCCTGGCAGGGCTGCGAGCTGTCGTGAGACTTCGAACGACAGGTCGTAGAGCCGCTCGGTGGAGTCGCCGGAGAGCTGCAGCGAGAAGCCCTTGCCCGGACCTTGCTGATCGAACTGGAAGCTCGGCTCGCCGATCAGGATTTCCGGCACCTCGTCAGCGACCCACTGCATCACGTCCTTGGAGCGCACGCGTGCAGCTTTCTTCGACGTCAGTTGCAGCAGCGTCTGCGCGCTGGTCGAGTCATAGCGCGAGTACACGCTCTGGATGTCGAAGCGCTCGCGATTCGCGAGCAGGAACGCTTCGATGCGGTTCACGGCCTGCTCGACCTGGGCGAGCGGATGAGTGCCCTTGATGTGATAGTCGAGATAGAGGCTGCGGCCGGCGTCCTGCGGGAACGGATCGACCTTCAACGCCTTGGTCGCGAACAATGCGACCGGCGAGGCGATGATCACGATCAGCGCCAACCCGGTCTTGCCGGGATGCGCGAGCACCCACTGCAGAGCCGCCGCGTAACGCTCCTGCAGACGGCCGAGAAACGAGCCGCTCTCGATCGCGAGCGGTGCGTTGATGCGGGCGCTCAGCATCGGAATGATCGTCTGCGCGACGACGAGTGAAGCGACCATCGCAATCACGATCGGCACGGCGACGTGCTTCATCAGGATCGTGATCTCGCTCGGCGAGCCGAACACCAGCGGCACGAACACGATGATCGTCGCCAGCGTGCCGGCGAGCGTCGCGACGCCGACCTCACGCACGCCGCGCAGGGTCGCGGCGCGCGGATCGTTGGGCTCGAGCTGTCGATGCCGGAACACGCTTTCGGTGATCACCACTGCGTTGTCGACCAGCATGCCGATCGCCAGCATCATGCCCATCATCGAGAAGATGTTCAGCGTCATCCCGAGGAAATACAGCGCAGCGATCGTGATGAGCAGCGAACCCGGCACCGCCAGAGCGACAATCGCCGTCATCGACCAGTCGCGCAGGAAGAAGAACAGCACCGCGATGGCGAGCACCAGGCCGATCAGCCCCGCGTTGCGCAGCTCGCCGAGCGAGTTGCGGATGCTCTCGGCCTGATTGCCGATGACGATGATGCTGACGCCTTGCAGCTGCGGCAGCGCCCGGGCGCGCTCGATTTCCTTGAGCACGGCGTCGACGGTTTCGACCACGTTCGCCTGCGTCGTCTTGAACACGTCGAGGCCGACGGCCGGACGGTTGTCGAGATGGCGCCCCATCTCCATCTCGGGCGCGACCAGCGCGACGTCGGCGATGTCGGCGAGCCGTACGGCGGAGGTGACGCGCAGGTTCCTGATGTCGTCGAGCGAGCGGAACTCGCCGATCGGCCGGATGCTGAAGCGCTGGCCCTGCTCGGTGATCTCACCGGCACTGACGGAGAAATTGCTCTTCTGCAGGAGTGTCGCGAGCTGTTGCACGTCGATGTTGTGCGCGGCCATGCGACCGGCGTTGATCAGGATGCGCACCTCGCGCGGCACGACGCCCTGCAGTTCCACGCGCGCCACACCCGGCACCCGCTCCAGCGGACGCTTCAGGTAGCGCTCGAGGGAGTCGTATTGATCGGTCAGGTCCTGGTCGGCCGAAATGCGGACCACGACAACCGGCTGATCGGATGCGTTGAACGAGAACGCCAGGATGCGGTCGGCGCCTGCCGGCAACTCGGAGCGGATCGAATCGAGCTTGGTGCGCACGTCGAAGGCCGCGGCGTCGATGTCGCGGCCCCAGTCGAACTGGATCTCGAACGTCGCCTGTTCGGCCTCGGAGCGCGAGCGCAGCTCCTCGATGCCCGCGAGCGTCGAGAGCGCCTCCTCGACCGGCCGGGTGATCAACTGCTCGACTTCCTCGGGCGTGGAGCCGGGGTAGGGGATGATCACCTGCATGCCGGGGAAGGTGACGTCCGGGAACTCCTCGAGCCGCAGCAGGTGCAGCGAGATCATGCCGACGACGATCAGCGCGAGGAACGTCATCGCAGTCGTTACCGGGCGCTTCAGCGCAGTGCTCGTGTGGAGCATGCGTCAGGCTCCGGTCGAAGCGGGTGCGGCAGCGGGCGCCGGCGTGTACACCTTTCGATCCATCACTGAGTACACGACGGGAATGACGAGTAGCGTCAGGAACGTCGTGAGCGTGACGCCGCCGATCACGGTGATGGCCATTGGCGCCCGCAGCTCTGCGCCTTCGCCGACGCCGACCGCCATTGGCACCAGGCCGAGGATCGTCGTGAGCTTGGTGATCAGGATCGGGCGCAGGCGGGCGCGACCGGCAGCGATGATTGCGTCGACCTTGTCGAGTCCGCGTGCGCGAGCCTGGTTGACCGCGTCGATCAGGACGATCGACTGATTGACGACGATGCCGGCGAGCATGATCAGGCCGATGTACGCGACGACGTTGACGGTCGTGCCGGTGAGCCACAACGCCCACACGGCGCCGATGACGGCGAGCGGAATCGTCAGCAGGATGACGAACGGATGGACCAGCGACTCGAACTGCGACGCCATCACGAGATAGACGAGGAACACCGCGAGCACGAGCGTGAGCTGAAGCGAGGCGAACGAGTCGCGCATCTCTTCGCTCTGACCCGAGATGTACGCGCTCACGCCCGGGGGCAACGTGGTCGCCTGCAGGATGTGCTGCAGCTCGACGACGCCCGTCCCGAGGTCCGCGCCCGAGACGTCGGCGGAGACGATTGCAACGCGTTCCTGGCCGATGCGGCGAATCTCCGCCGGCCCGCTGGCGAGCGTGACGTCTGCGACCGCGATGAGCGGCACCGGACGCTCGCTGCCGGGATTGACGATGAGGCGGCGGATCTCCTCGATCGACGCCGAATGCGTATCGACGCTGCGCACGAGCACGTCGATCTTCTTGTCGTTGAGCCGATAACGCGTGGCGACTTCGCCGCGCACGCTCTGCACGACGCGGTCGGCGATGTCGCGAACCGCCAGCCCGAGCTGCGTCGCGCGCTCCTGGTCGAACACGATCTGAATCTCGGGATTGCCGGCCTCGACGGTCGAGCGCACGTCGCGGAACAGCGGATTCGCCAGCATACGCGTGTGCACGCCTTCCGCTGCCTGGGCGAGCCGGTCCAGGTCGTAGCCGGTGATGACGACTTCGAGCGGCGTCGAGAGTGCGAACAGACTCGGACGGCTGAACTGATGCTGCACGCCGGGCATCTGTTGCAACGAGTCGCGCAGTTGGGCGATCGCTCGCTCTTCGTCCTCGCGGGTCGCGCCGTGACCGAGCGCGATGCTGACGCGGCCGGTGTTCTCGCCGGCATCGACCGGATTCGCGTCGAGGCGATTGCCGGTGCCGGCGACGGCGTAGGAGAGGGCGAGGTTCGGCAACTGCTCGCTCGACATCTGGACGCGCGAGACGGCCTGGTCGGTGATCTCCAGCGGCGTGCCCGCCGCGAGTCGCAGGTCTATGTTGAATTCGCCTTGCGAGATCTGCGGCACCAGCTCGCTGCCGAGCCGCGGCACGATCAGCATCGTGAGCAGGAACAACACCAGCGCACCGCCGAGCACCTTGATCCGATGCTCGAGCGCCCAGCGGATCGCGGGCGGATACAGACGCTCGCAGAATGAGTAGAACGATTGCGTGACGTTCACGGCGGGGCGCAGCAGCCGCTCCATCGTGCGTGAGATCAATCCGGCAGCGCGCCGGACCGCGGCGACTACGTTCGAAAGGACTCGGGCGATCCGGCCGAGCGGCTTGCGCTCCGTGGCGGCAGCATCACCTTGCTCTTCGGATTTGCCACCGGCGGCGAGCATCGGCACCAGCGTCAGCGCAACCGCGAGCGATAGCAGCAGCGAGTAGGTCACCGTCAGCGCCTGATCCTTGAACAACTGGCCGGCGATGCCGGAGATGAACACCATCGGGAAGAACACCGCGACCGAAGTCAGCGTCGCAGCGGTCACTGCAGTCGAAACTTCGCGAGTGCCGAGTTGTGCTGCCTCGACGCGCGTATGGCCATGCTCGCGCTTGCGCACGATCGCTTCGAGCACCACGACCGCGTTGTCCACCAGCATGCCGACTGCCAGCGCCAGGCCGCCGAGCGACATGATGTTCAGCGACAGGTCCGACATGTACATCAGCATGAAGGTGCCGACGACCGACACCGGGATTGCGACGCTGGTGATGAACGTCGTGCGCGCATCGCGCAGGAACAGGTACAGCACTACGATCGCGAGCAGGCCGCCCAGCGCCGCCGCGAACTTGACCTCACCGATCGCCGCACCGATGAAGCGCGACTGGTCGTACACCGTCACGATCTCGGCCTGCGACGGAAATGCCTTCTCGATCTGGGTCAGCTTGGCGCGGACTCCGCTCGCGAGCTGCACCGTGTTCGCATCGCCTTCCTTGTAGACGGCGAGCTCGATGCATTCGCGTCCATTGACCCGGGTGATCGCCTCGCGATCCTTGTGGCCGTGCGAGACACGAGCGACGTCTTTCAGGTAGACGGGGCGCCCGCCGACCGTCGCGATGATGGCGTTCGCCATCTGCTCGATCGACTGGAATTCATTGAGCGTGCGCACCAGGAAGCGCTGCGTGCCTTGTTCGAGACGCCCGCCGGAAAGGTTCACGTTCTCGGCGCGCACGCGGCGCGTGACGGCATCGATCGACAAGCCGAGCTGCGCGAGCTTCTGCTGGTCGACGTAGATCTGGATCTCGTCCTCGTAGCCGCCGCTGACCTTCACGGCCGCCGAGCCGTCGACCGCTTCCAGCTCGGGCTTGAGGCGATCCTCGGCGAAGCGGCGCAGGTCGAGCAACCGCGCCTGTGCGGTTTCGGCGCTGCTCGCAGTCGCCTTGTCGGTCAGCGCCAGGCGCATCACCGGCTCGCTCGCGGGATCGAAGCGCAGCAGCAGCGGACGCTTCGCTTCGAGCGGCAGCAGCAGCAGGTCGAGCTTCTCGCGCACGTCGATGCCGGCGAGATCCATGTCAGTGCCCCACGCGAACTCCAGCGTCACGTCCGATTGCCCGGACCGCGACACAGAGCGCACGTGACGCACGTTGCGGATGATGCCGACGGCTTCTTCGACGGGCCGCGTGATGAGGTTCTCCACCTCCAGCGGCGCCGAGCCCGGCAGCTCGGTGCGGACCGTCAGCGTGGGATAGGAGAGATCCGGCAGCAGATCGACCTTGAGCCGCAGCAGCGAGACGATGCCGAACAGCAGCAGCGCCACCGTCAGCATCAGGATCGTTACGCGCCGACGGATCGCGAACTCGACGATATTCACGGCGCGCTCAGCTCGCTTCGGACTTGCGCTCGGCGACGGCCGCGCGGCCCGGTTCCTCGATCAGGCGGATCGAGCTGCCGGACTTCAGACCGTTCTGGCCGACCACCACGATGCGCTCGTCGCCGCTGAGGCCGTCGACCACTTCGATGAGGCCGGCGTTCGTCAGGCCGGTTTTGATACTGCGCTGCTCGGCCTTGTCGCCGTTGGCGACGAATACGGTCGGCGAGCCTTCGGCCTCGACGATCGCGCCGCGCGGGATGCGCAGCGCGGCGCTGCGGCGCTCGAGCACGATGCCGACGCGGGCGAACATGCCGGGCTTGAGCTGGTGCTTGGGATCGAGCACTTCGATCGTGGTCTTGAATGTGCCTGTCGCGGGATCCAGCGTCGGGCTGATGCGCTGGACGCGGCCGACGAAGTTCGTGCCGGCGAGCGCGTCGACGATGACCGTCGCGGCTTGCTCGGCGCGAAGCTTGGCGAACTCGCGCTCCGGCACGTGCACTTCGGCGATCAGCGGATCGAGGTCCGTGACCTGGAAGGTGCGGTCGTTGACGTTGATGGTGTTGCCGACCTTGATGTGGCGGGCGGAAACCACACCGGCGATGGGTGCGCGGATCTCCGTGTAGCCGAGGTTCAGTTGCGCCAAGTCGCGGGCGGCTTTCAGCCACTCCATCTCGGAGCGCGCGTTGTCGACGGCGGAAGCTGCGACCAGCTTGCGGCTCAGCAGCTCGACGGTGCGCTGATACTCGCGCTCGAGCTTGCGCAGATTCACTTCGGTCTGCTGCAGCTCGAAGCGCAGGCGATCGCCGTCGAGACGGGCGAGCACCTGGCCGGCCTTCACGACGTCGCCTTCCTCGACCAGGATCTCACGGACTTCTCCGCCGACCTTGGCCACAACGGTCGCTTCCTGATCGGCCTGCAGGGGCGCTGTGCCCGCGTACACGGAGAGCATCTCGCCGCGGGTGGGCCGATCAACTTGAACTGGAATCGCGGCCGTGGCCGTGTCAGCGGCGTCCTTGGCCGCACCCTTGTCACAGCCGCTCAGTGAAAGAGAAGAAAGTCCGATCAGCAGCGAAACAGTCGCTAATCGCCCCGTACTACGCGTTAACCGCGGCAAACTCGTTATGTTCATTTGACGGCCAGGCCAGTTGCGCGCAGCAATCCCGCTGCGAGGTGGGCCGCATAGTAGGAGTGTTTGGTGTTGTAGTCAACTACAACACCAGCTCATTGCAGTGAGCCAGCCGCCCTGAACGGGCGGCTCAGGACCGTTCAGTTCGGCGTTGCCGGGCGCTCCGCGTCCGACTTCAGGCGGGTCAGGAACACGCCCTTCATTCCGCTGAGGTCCGCCGCGATCTCGGTGGTCTCCGAGAGCACCGCGTCGGGAGGCTCGGCACCATTGAGATCAGTCAGCGATTTCAAAGGTTGCAGTCCGCGCGCGGCACGCCGCTCGTTTTCGCGAGCCATGCGTTCCTTCTCCATCTGCTCGCGCTCGGCGACCCGGGTCTTGAGGTTGAGCGACAGCTTCTTCTGGGTGCGCACCTTTTCGAACGAGTCGAGATCGGCGATCAGCAGGCGGAAGTCCGGATCGGCGGCGATGCGCTCTTCGTGCGAGTGCTCCAGCGTCGGCACGGCCTGGCTCAGCTGCGTCTCACGACCGAATTCGACCGGGCGGATGCGATCCCAGGGCAGGGCGCTCTCGCGCGTGCTCTCACCGACTTCCTCGGTGCTGATTGCTGTCGGCATGGAGATGTCGGGCTGCACGCCGCGATGCTGCGTGCTCTCGCCGGTGACGCGGTAGTACTTGCCGATAGTCACGGTCAGCTGGCCGAAGCCCGGATCCGGGCCGAGGGCATAGCGGTCGAGCGGATACAGATTCTGCACCGAGCCCTTGCCGTAGGTCTGCTGACCGACGATCAGGCCGCGGCCGTAGTCCTGGATTGCGCCAGCGAAGATTTCAGACGCCGACGCGCTGAAGCGGTCGACCAGCACAATCAGCGGGCCGTCCCACGCGATCGTCGGCTCCGGATCGTCGAGCACTTCGACGCGGCCGCCGGTCTCGCGCAGCTGCACGATCGGGCCGCCGGGGATGAACAGGCCGGACAGCGCTGTGGCTTCGGTGAGATGGCCGCCGCCATTGCCGCGGAGATCCATGATCAGCGCTTCGATGTGATCTTTGTCTTTCAGCTCATCGATGAGCTTGCGCACGTCGCGCGTGGTGCTGCGGTAGTCCTTGGCGCCCGAGGACTTCGCCTCGAAGTCCTGGTAGAAGCTCGGCACGTTGATGACGCCGATCGGCACCTCGTGGTCGCCACGCTTGATCTTGCGCACTTCCTTCTGCGCCGCCTGCGCTTCCAATGTGACCTTGCTGCGCGTGAGCGCCAGCACTGTTTCAGGCGAGCCCGGCGCAGCGCCGGCGGGCAGAACCTGCAGCCGCACGGTCGTGCCGACCTTGCCGCGGATGATCTGCACCACATCGTCGAGACGCCAGCCGACGACGTCCACGAACTTGCCGTTCTTGCCTTCGCCGACCGCAAGGATGCGGTCGTTCGCCTTGAGCGCGCCGTCCACCGCGGCGGCGCCGCCCGGCAGGATATTGAGCACGGTCACGTAGTCATCGACGAGGTTCAGCGAAGCGCCGATGCCTTCGTACGACAGGCTCATCTGGATGCGGTACTCCTCGGAGTTGCGCGGCGAGAAGTAGCTGGAATGCGGATCGAACACGTGCGCGAAGGAGTTCATGAAGACTTCGAAAATGTCGTCGCTGGTGACCTGCTCGGTGCGCTTCAGCACGCGCTCGTAGCGCTTCTGCAGGATGTCGCGGCTCTCGGCCCAGGTCTTCTCGGTGAGCATCAGCGACACCGCGTCGTTCTTGACGCGCTTGCGCCAGATCTCGTTCAGCTCGTCGGGCGACTTGGCCCACGGCGCCTTGGCGCGATCGAACTCGAAGGTCTCATCGACCGTGAAGTCGGGCTCCGTCTTCAGCAGCTGCAGCGCGTACGCGACGCGCTCGCGGTTGCGCAGCTGAAAGCGGTTGAACATGGTAAAGACGGGCTCGAGCTGGCCGGAGACGACGGCGTCGTCGAGCTGATAGCGAAAGCGTTCGAAGTCGGCGATGTCGCTCGCGAGGAAGTAGCTGCGCGACCCGTCGAGCTGCTCGATGAAGCGGTCCAGCACCAGCGCGGACACGGGATCGTTGATCGGCGACTGGCGGTAGTGCGAACGCTCGATGACGTTGCTCACCAGCTTGCTGACGCGCCGCTGGCGCTCGGTGGGGGAAAGATCCTGCGTGTCGGCCGTGGCGACTGCCTTGGCGACCGGCGCCTGCGCCGTACCGGCGAGCAGGCCGCAGACGACCACGAGTGCCGGCAGGCTGAACAGCAGCGTGGCGCGGCGGGAGCGGGCCGGCTTGCGGGGTTCGGCCAGGGGAGACTGATGGGGCGACTGATACACTGTTTCACATCCTCATCTGGAAAGCCGGCAGCACCGATATACAGATTTCGGCGCGCGCCGACAGGTTCCCGAAATCGCTTCGAACCGTATCCATGGGCAAGGCTAGAGACAGGTCGGGCTTCGATCAAGTACGCCGCGGCGGCCGCGCTGGACGCAGATCTGCGCCGCGGGCCGTCGTGCAGGGGAGCCGGGCATGCGTCCGCTCGCGGTTCTGAACGCAATCGTCTTTGGTTCGGCCGCCGCCATCACTTTCGGTCTGGTCGGCGTCCTCGTCATCTTCCTGGTCCTGCAGGGAGAGTATCCGCAGATGCGGGCGGAATTTCCTGTCCTGGTTCGCAGCAGCGCTCTGTTTGCGCTTTTGGCAGGGGTTTCCGGCGCAAGTCTGCTGGGAATGCTGAAGGCCCTGCCGTGGCGCTGGCTGGCGCACGCTGCCATGTGGCTGGTGATCGCGGGCATAACCGCTATTTACTGGCCACGGTGAGCGGCCGCACATGGGGGAAACCCCCAAAAGGCCGTACGGCCGGCGGGTAAAGCAGCCGAACAGGCGCACTGCAGTCAGCGCTTGCTGACGCGTTCCCAGGCGTTGCGCTTTTCGAAGGAGCCGCTGTTGTAGGGATCGAAGCCGCTGCCGGCTCCGGCCTTTTTTTTGCGGACGATCGTCGCGGCGGACTGCTGAGGGGCCGGGCTCGCAGGCGCTGCAAAGCGCGCCGGCTCATCCGTCTCATCGACCTCGTTACGCCCGCCAAACCATTTGGCGAACCACATGACCTTAACTTCCCGAACTATCAGCCAAATCAACAGGATCGTTTCTTCTTGTGAACCGCAGGATTACACGCGCGCGCGTGCGGGGAAACACTCAAACGTAGGAAATGTGAGGACGTTCACATTTCCGGCCCGGCCGTTCATGGCTGGGTTTCGTGTCGGCCTCAATCCGTGCTGACGCGGGGTTCGACGCGGCGGTGATCTTCCGCCGTCCGACGTGGCGGCGCAGGCCGGTCTTCTTCGGGCGATTTGCCCGGCGTGCGGCCGGCGCCCACGAAGATCAGGCGCAGGATCGTGATCAGCACCAGCGGTCCGAGAGCGAGCGACCAGGCACGCACCGACGGTTCGGCGAGGTCGCCGAAGAAATCGCCGTAGAAGCGGCCGAGACCGCCGTTGTCCCCGTACGGTCCGAGCAGCGAGCCGCCGACTGCGAAGATGAGAGCGGGCAGGACGACGAGGCCGACGAGCAGCCAGATGCTCGCGAAGATCACCTCGAAGCGCACGCGCTTTCGCTGCGGGCTGCCGGCAACGACGTCATCGGCATCCGTGTCGGCGGCGGGCGGGTCGGCAACGGGTCGGTTCATGAATTGAGGATATCATCCGCCCGCACGCAGACGAGGATCCGGAGCACAGATGACAGCAGCGCCCGATGCACGAGCTCCCACGCGCACCGCCGTGATCGGCGTGGGCTACCTGGGACGCTTCCACGCGCAGAAGTACGCGCAGTTGCCGGAGTCGAAGCTCGTGGCGGTGGTCGATGCGAATATCGAAGCAGCGTCCAAAGTCGGCGCCGAACTGGGCGTGCCGGCAGTACGCGACTACCGCGAGATTCTCGACCAGGTCGATGCAGTCAGTCTCGCGGTGCCGACGCCTTTGCACCATCCGATCGGCCGCGCGCTGCTCGAGCATGGCGTCCACGTGCTCGTGGAAAAGCCCATCGCCACGACAGTCGCCGAAGCGCGCGAGCTCATCGATGTCGCGCGTGCGCGCGGCTGCACGCTGCAGGTCGGTCATCTCGAGCGCTTCAATCCGGCGATCCTTGCAGCCGCTGGGCGGCTGAAGCAGCTGCGCTTCGTCGAGTCGCACCGGCTCGCCCCGTTCAAAATGCGCGGCACCGACGTCAGCGTCGTGCTCGACCTGATGATTCACGACATCGATCTGATCCAGGAACTGGTCGGCGCGCCGATCGACAGCATCGACGCCGTCGGCGCGAGCGTGTTCTCCGGCGAGATCGATATCGTCAACGCGCGCATCCGCTTCCAGGGCGGCTGCGTCGCCAACACGACTGCGAGCCGCATCAGCATGAAGCAGGAGCGCAAGCTCCGCATCTTCCAGGATGACGCCTACCTGTCGATCGATCTGCAGCAGAAGATCCTGACGGTGATCCGCAAGAAGGACGCGGCGCCCGTGGAGTCTCCGGCCCAGGTGTCGATCGAGGAAGATTCGTTCGATCAGGGCGACGCGCTGCTGGCGGAGATCGAAGCTTTCCTGCGCTCGGTGCGCGAAGGCGTTCCGCCCGTCGTGAGCGGCGAGGACGGCCTGCGCGCGCTCGAGACGGCGATTCAGATCACCCGTCTCGTCCAGCAATCGGCCCGCTGATCGGTTTCGCGAGCTGCTCGCGATCCAGGGAGTGCAGCGGGCGGCCCGCGACTTCCTGCGCGGCTTTCTGCAGACGCACCAGACTCACGGTCCCACCCTCGCTTGCGAGCTTGCGCGCCACGTCGTCGAGGCTCGCCCTGCCTGACGTCGCGCCGCGGATCTCCGCATCGGCGGCACGCAGCGCCATCACCGCACGCGCAGTGGTCGCGCCGGTCGAGCTCTTGCCGAACAGCGTCGTCGAGCGCTTCGCCCAGTTCGCCAGCCTTCGCACCGCTTCCTTGTGCCGCTGCGCGCTGATGCTGCCGGAGCGACGCAGGGTTTCGAGCGAATAGAATTCGGCGAGCCCTTCGACGATCCAGTCGCTTTCTTCGTCGCCGCGGATGCCGAGCGCGATGTGGACGAGCTCGTGCAGCAGCGTGCTGGTGCGGTTCTCGCTGATCAGCGGACGGTCCGAGTGCATGAACAGCGACGCGGGTCCCGACAGACCGCCGCGCCACATCGGGTCGCCGGCGGAAACGATCAGCAGTCGCGGCGGCAGATCCGGAAAGACTTCCTGGATCCGCGGCAGCGTGAATTTCAGAAACGTCAGCGTGTCCTGGCGGCGGGCGCTGTCGCCGAGCGGCGCAGCCACTACGACGCGCACATCGGCGATCTTTTCGTTGCGGCTGCCGATCTTGCCGGCCAGCATCCAGCCCGCGGGCTGATCGAAGCGGCGCTGCGGATCGTCGATCGTGTAACGCAATTCTCCGACCGAACCGTACGGCGTCGCGGCCGCCCATCCCTGCGGCAGCTGGAATTCTAGCGTGGCGCGCGAGTGCAGGCTGCGACGCGCCGTGACGCTCGCGCGCGGCACCATCTTCTCGGCGCGAAAAATTGCCCAGTCGGCCGTCATGCGCGAGTCGTAGTGATCCGGCGAGCGCTGATGATCGACGACGAACTGATAGTGCAGACGCGCAGCGTGACCGTGCGGCTGCCACGTCACGTGCGAGGGTTCGATCTGCAGCGGATCGGGTGACGTGAATTTCTTGTGACGGCGCGGGTCGACGCGCAACACGATGCGACTGGGCAGACGCTCGCCGCTGAGCGCGATCTCCACGTCGACGACGCCGGCATCGGGACGGAAGTTGGCCTTGTAGGTGACGTCGTAGTACTTCGGCGCGGCAGCAACGGCGCTCCCGGACAGCACCGCGGAGGTCAGCAGAAGCAGGGAAGCAAGGCGCGGGCGGAGCATCGTTGCAGCAGTCTACCTTGAAATAAAAACGGGCCGCCCTATGTATCGGCTACAGGTATTCACTGTACGGAGATTGCACCCATGACAGTCATTCGCTATGAGCCGTGGAGCGTGCTCAACCAGTTGCACGGGCAGATCAACCGCCTGTTCGACGGCCAGATCGACCGCGACGCGGCAACCTCGGCGGCGACCGCCGACTGGATTCCGCAGGCCGACATCGAGGAGTACGCGGACCGCTTCGTCCTCAAGCTCGACGTTCCCGGCGTCGACCTCGCAGCTGTCGAGATCACACTCGACAAGGGCGTGTTGTCGCTGAGCGGCGAGCGTGCCAAGGAAGATTCCGGCAAGGATGTGCAGCGCAGCCGCATCGAGCGGTCGCACGGGCGCTTCCACCGGCGCTTCACGCTGCCCGACACCGTCGATGCAGCGGGCGTGCATGCCGCAGGCCGCAACGGCATCGTCGAGGTGACGATTCCGAAGCAGCCGAAGGCTCAGCCGCGCCGCATCCAGGTCGCGACGGCCTAAAGGCTGGTATAAGCGGAAATTGATGGGCTGGACGGCCGTGCCGTCCAGCCCGTTTTCGTTTACGATGCGCGCCGCCGTCCACGCGAGGTTTATGGAGAGCGAATGACGATTCCGGCTGGCGCCCGGCTGCGGGCAGCCGTAGCAGAAGAGCGACCCCTCCAGGTCGTCGGTGCAATCAACGCGTACAGCGCCCTGCTGGCGCAGCGCGCCGGGTTTCGCGCCCTGTATTTGTCGGGCGCCGGCGTAGC
>DATEKT010000244.1:0-10068 GCA_035277305.1 Steroidobacteraceae bacterium
CAGCTCGAGCAGGCCGCGTTTGCCGAGAACACCGTGCGTTACCAGGCGACTCTGTCGTTCATCAGCTCGAAGTTCCGCGCGCTGATGACGGCGATCACAGGGCAGTAACCATCATGTCATCGTTCAAGATCTTCGATATCGCCGGCAGCGGCATGAGCGCACAGTCGGTGCGCCTCAACACCACGGCCAGCAACCTCGCCAACGCGGACAGCGTCAGCGGCGATCCGAACCAGGTCTACAAGGCCAAGCATCCGCTGTTCGAAGCGATCCGCGCGAGCCTCGGCTCGAACGCGGCGAGCTCGGGCGTCAACGTGAAAGGCGTGGTCGAGAGCCAGGCCGCGCCGACGGCGCGCTACGAGCCGGGCAATCCGCTCGCCGACGCGAACGGCTACGTCTACGCGCCGAACGTGAACACGGTCGAGGAGATGGTCGACATGATCTCGGCCTCGCGCTCGTACCAGAACAACGTCGAAGTAATGAACACGGCGAAGGAAATGATGCTCGCCACGCTGCGGCTCGGCCAGTAACAGGCATTCAAATCATGAGCACATCTCCCATCGCGGACATCATCAACGGCACCGGCGCGTCGCAGACGAGCGGCACCAAGAAGAAGGATCAGCTCGGCCAGGACGAGTTCCTGAAGCTGATGCTCGCGCAGCTGAAGAACCAGGATCCGTTCAAGGCGATGGATCCGAGCCAGTTCCTCGGCCAGCTTGCGCAGTTCGGCACGGTCACCGGCATCCAGGACATGAAGAGCGCGTTCACCTCGCTGTCGGATGCGATGCGCTCCTCGCAGGTGCTCGACGGCGCCAGCATGGTCGGCCGCGACGTGCTGGTCCCGAGCGACACGGTGACGCTGCACGCAGATGGCGGAGTGAATGGTTCGATCGACGTGCCGAAAGGGCTCACATCGCTGCAGGTCAACATCCGCGACTCCTCGGGTGTGCTGGTGCGCCGCATGACCTTGCCGACCACCAGCGGCACACAGCAGATCAGCTGGGACGGCATGCGTGACGACGGTACGCGCGCCGCCGCCGGTGACTACGACATCGAAGCGATCGGCAGCCTCGACGGTCGCTCCGGCTCGCTGGAAATGCTGTTCTCGAGCCGCGTCAACAGCGTGACGATCGACTCCTCGGGCCTGGTTCTGAACACCAACGATCTCGGTGCGCGTCCGCTCAGCGACGTGCGCCGGGTCATGTAACGAACGTAATCGGAGACTTCAATGACCTTTCGTCTTGCATTGAGCGGTTTGAATGCGGCGCAGGCCGATCTCACCGTCACCGCCAACAACATTGCCAACACCGCGACCAACGGCTTCAAGGGCTCGCGCGCGGAGTTCGCCGAGCTGTTCTCGGTGTCGCCGCAGGGTGTGAGCAGCAACGCGATCGGCAACGGCGTGCGCGTCTCCAACGTCGCGCAGCAGTTCACCCAGGGCAACATCGATTTCACCGACAACAGCCTCGACCTCGCGCTGAGCGGGCAGGGCTTCTTCATCCTGAACGACGGCGGCGCGCTCGCTTACACGCGCGCCGGCGCGTTCCAGGTGGACAACCAGGGCTTCGTCGTGAACGCGCGCCAGCAGCGCCTGCAGGTTTATCCGCCGAGCGCTGACGGCCAGTTCAACACCGGCGCGCTGACGGACATCCAGCTCGTGACGAGCGAGAGCGCTCCGGCCGCGACGACCAACGTCGATGTGACGCTGAATCTCCCGGCGAACGCAGCGCCGCCGACGGTCGCCGTCTTCGATCCGGCGAACGTCAACAGCTACAACAACGCCACGTCGCTCACGACCTACGATTCGCTCGGCGCCGCGCACACGGCGACGATGTACTTCGTCAAGACCGCGAATCCGAATGAGTGGACGACTCAGTTGTATGTCGACGGCAATGCGGTGGGCACCGCGCAGACGCTCAACTACGACAACACCGGCGCGCTGACCACGCCTGCGAACGGCCAGATCGCGTTCCCGGCGTACACGCCGGCGACCGGCGCGGCGCCGATGAACATGAACTTCGACTTCTCGGACACGACGCAGTACGGCGGCAACTTCACCGTCAACGCGATCACGCAGGACGGTTACACGACCGGCCGCCTGATCGGCATGGACATCGACTCCACCGGTGTCGTGCAGGCGCGCTTCACCAACGGCCGCTCGCTCGCGCTCGGCCAGGTGGCGCTCGCGAACTTCTCGAATCCGCAGGGCCTGCAGCAGCTGGGCGACACGAACTGGGCCGAGACGTTCGGCTCGGGCCAGGCGCTGCGCGGCCAGGCCGGCAACTCGGGCTTCGGCCTGGTGCAGTCGGGCGCGCTCGAAGCCTCGAACGTCGACATCACCGCGCAGCTGGTCAACATGATCACCGCGCAGCGCAACTTCCAGGCGAACGCGCAGATGATCTCGACGCAGGATTCGATCACGCAGACGATCATCAACATCCGCTGATAAGCAGCCATGGACCGCTTCCTCTACATCTCGATGTCCGGCGCGAAGGAGACTCTCCGCGCCCAGACCGTCAACAACCACAACCTCGCGAACGCGAGCACGACGGGCTTTCGCGCCGATCTCAGCGCGTTCCAGAGCCGTGCCGTCGCGGGGTCGGGTTTTGCATCGCGCGCCTATGCGACGAATTCGACGATCGGCTGGGACGCGAGCCAGGGCGCACTGATGTCGACCGGCCGCGATCTCGATGTCGGTATCCAGGGACCGGGTTGGATGGCAGTGCAGGGACCGGACGGACGCGAGGCATACACGCGCGCCGGCGATCTGCGCGTCGATCCGAGCGGCGTGCTGATGAACGGCGCCGGTCAGACGGTCATGGGCGATGGCGGCCCGATCAGCGTGCCGCCGAACACTTCGCTCCTGGTCGCTGCCGACGGCACGATCTCGATCGTGCCCGTGGGCCAGGGACCGGAGACGACCTCGCAGGTCGGGCGCATCAAGCTGGTGAATCCGCCCGCGGAATCGCTCTCGCGCGGCGAGGACGGACTGTTCCGCATGAACGACGGCACGGATGCGCCGCCCGATGCGAACGTGCGGCTTGCTTCCGGCGTGCTCGAGTCGAGCAACGTCAACGTCGCCGATGCGATGGTCAACATGATCGAGCTGTCGCGCCACTTCGATCTGCAAGTCAAGGCCATGCGGACCGCGGAAGAGAACGCGGCCGCGGCGGCGCAATTGCTCAAAGGCTAACTGAGAGGTCGTCATGAATCCTGCTTTGTGGGCTGCGAAGACCGGACTCGATGCGCAACAGACGCGCATGACCGTGACTTCGAACAACCTCGCGAACGTCAACACCAACGGCTACAAAAAGGGCCGCGCGGTGTTCGAGGACCTGCTGTATCAGAACCAGCGCCAGGTCGGCGCGGCGACTTCGCAGGATACGCAGCTGCCGACAGGCCTGAGCCTCGGCACCGGCGTGCGCGTGGTCGCGACTGAGAAGAACTACACGCAGGGCAACATGCAGCAGACCGGCAACTCGCTGGACGTCGCGGTCAACGGCCGCGGCTTCTTCCAGGTGCTCTTGCCGGACGGCACGCTCGGCTACACGCGCGACGGCAGCTTCAAGCTCAGCGCGCAGGGCCAGCTCGTGACGGCAAGCGGCTATGCCGTGCAGCCTGGCATCACGATTCCGGACGGAGCGCAGTCAGTGACGATCGGCGCCGACGGCGTCGTCAGCGTGCAGCAGGCCGGTCAGAGCGCGCCGACGCAGGTCGGCACGCTGCAGATCTTCGACTTCATCAACCCCGCCGGCTTGCAGCCGCGCGGCGAGAACCTGCTCGTCGAGTCCGCGGCCAGCGGTCCCTCGCAGGGCGGCACGCCGGGCCTGAACGGCCTCGGCCTGGTCGAGCAGGGCTCGCTCGAAAGCTCGAACGTGAACGTCGTGGAAGAGCTCGTGAACATGATCGAAACGCAGCGTGCGTACGAGATGAACTCGAAGGCGATCGCGACGACGGATCAGATGCTCGAGTACGTGACGAATCAGTTGTGAGAGATGGAGTGATGAAAGTGATGGGAGTGATGAGGGTGATGGCGGTCATCGCAGCTGCGCTGCTGAGCGGCTGCGTCTCGCGCCCGCCGCAGCCCGACTACGCCGCGACGATGCCGGAACCAGCACCGACGGCGGCGCAGGCGAACGGCGCCATCTATCAGGTAGGTCACGACGTTGCTCTGTTCGAGAACTCTGTGGCGCGCCGCGTCGGCGACACGCTGACGATTCGTCTCAACGAGCGCACCAACGCGTCGAAGAGCTCGACCACCTCGACCAGCAAGTCAACGGATATAGATCTGCCGAGTCCGACGATCGGCGGCCGGCCGGTGACAGCGAACGGCACGCCCATCCTCGAGACCTCGGTCGCGAACAAGAGCGAGTTCGACGGCGCGGGCACGAGCGCGCAGAGCAATCGCCTCGAAGGCGACATCACGGTCACCGTCGCGCAGCGCCTGGCAAATGGCAACCTGCTGGTGCGCGGCCAGAAATGGATCTCGATCAACCAGGGCCAGGAGTACGTGCGCATCCAGGGCATCGTGCGGCCGATCGACATCGACCCCGACAACTCGATCTCCTCGCTCAAGGTGGCCGACGCGATGATCGCGTACGGCGGCAAGGGCGCGATCGCCAACGCGAACTCGCCGGGCCTGCTGGCTCGCTTCTTCAACCTGCCGTTCCTGCCTTTCTGAGCTTGCAATGAAAGTACTTCATACACTCGCGACGCTTTCGCTGACGCTCATCGCTGCTACGGCGCACGCCGAGCGCGTCAAGGACCTCACGTCGGTCTCGGGCGTGCGCGGCAACCAGCTCGTCGGCTACGGCCTGGTCGTCGGCCTCGACGGCACGGGCGACCAGACCAGCCAGGCGCCGTTCACGATCCAGAGCATTCGCAACATGCTCGCGAAGTTCGGCGTCACGATTCCTGCGAACGTCAATCCGCAGCTCAAGAACGTTGCAGCTGTCACGGTGCGCGCCGATCTGCCGCCGTTCGCGAAGCCGGGTCAGACGATCGACATCACCGTCGATTCCATCGGTAACGCAAGCAGCCTGCGCGGCGGCAGCCTGCTGATGACTCCGCTACGCGGTATCGATGGCGAGGTCTATGCGATCGGGCAGGGCAGCCTCGTCGTCAGCGGCTTCGGCGTCTCCGGCAAAGACGGCTCGCGCATCGCGCTGAACGTGCCGAGCTCGGGCCGCGTGCCGAACGGCGCGTCGGTCGAGCGCGCTGTCGCGACGAACTTCGCGTCCGAGCCCTATGTCGTGCTGAATCTCAACACGCCGGACTTCACTACGGCCGCACGGTTGACCGACGGCATCAACAAGCTGCTCGGCGCAGACACGGCGCGTGCGATGGACGCGGTGTCCATTCGCGTGCAGGCGCCGACAGACACGAGCCAGCGCATCGCGTACCTCTCGACGCTCGAAGCGATCGAGGTCGAGCCGGGCGACGCGCCGGCGCGCGTGATCGTCAATTCCCGCACCGGCACTGTCGTGATCGGCTCCGCCGTGCGCGTCACGCCCGCGGCCGTCGCACACGGTTCGTTGTCCGTCACCATCACCGAGCGCAACGACGTCAGCCAGCCGAATCCTCTGTCGCAGGGCGAAACGGTCGTCACCCCGCGCACCGAGATCAAGGTCGAGCAGCCCGAAGCGCGCATGTTCGTATTCCACGCCGGCGTCAATCTCGATGAGATCGTGCGCGCGGTGAACCAGGTCGGCGCGGCGCCGGGCGACCTCGTGGCGATTCTCGAAGCGCTCAAGGAAGCGGGCGCGCTGCGGGCCGAGCTCATCGTGATCTAGCAGTCATGACGGCTCCGACCCACATCAACTTCTTCGCGGACTTCCAGGGCATCGCCGCCCTGAAGAACGATGCGAAGGCACAGGCACCGACGGCGCTGAAGGAAGCGGCGCGCCAGTTCGAGAGCCTGTTTACGCAGATGTTGCTGAAGAGCATGCGCGAAGCGAACAAGAGCTTCGGCGAGGATTCGTTGTTCGGCAGCGACCAGGCCGACATGTACCAGGACATGTTCGACGACCAGATCGCGATGCAGATGTCGAAAGGCAAGGGGCTCGGTCTCGCGGACATGCTGGTGCGTCAGTTGCAGGGTGGAGTCGGGGCGACGAGCCAGGCTCAGGAAGCTGCTGCAGCTCCCAAAACGCAGGCCCCAACGCCCGTCGCCTCTTCCAAAGATGATTTCCTGCGCACCATGCGTCCGCACGCCGAGAAGGCCGCTCGCGAGATCGGCGTCGATCCCGATGCGCTGCTTGCGCAGGCCGCGCTCGAAACCGGCTGGGGCCGGTCGGTGCCGTGCAATGCGCAAGGCGAGTGCAGTTACAACCTGTTCGGCATCAAAGCCGGCAGCCAGTGGTCGGGCTCGACGGTCAACGTACCGACGCTGGAGTTCGAATCCGGGATTCCCGTGCGCAAGGTCGAGCGCTTTCGCGCCTACGACTCGCCGGCCGACAGTTTCCGCGATTACGCTGCGCTGATTCGCGACAGCTCGCGTTATGCCAGCGCCCGCGGCGCCGGCGACAACGTCGAGGCATTCGCGTCGGCCTTGCAGCAGGGCGGCTACGCGACCGACCCGAACTACGCGCAGAAGATTACCGCGGTCGCCGACGAAGTCCGCGCGCGCTCCGACGCCCTCAAGTTCGCTGGCGCGATGCCGTCAACGATGACGACTAGAGAGACTTTCTAATGGCTGACTTTCTTCGCACTGGCGTTTCCGGCCTGCTGGCTTTCCAGCGCGCGCTCGACACGACCAGTCATAACATCGCGAACGTCAGCACCGACGGCTACAGCCGTCAGCGCACGCTCATCGGCACGCGTCCGGCGCAGGGCTACGGCAACGGCTGGATCGGGCAGGGCGCCAACGTCCAGACGACCCAGCGTGTGTACGACCAGTTCGTGGCGATGCAGACGCGCTCGACCTCCAGCAGCCTGCAGCACCTCGATATCTACGCCTCCAACGCCGAGCGCCTCAACAATATGTTCGGCGACTCGTCCACCGGGCTGAGCGCGAGCCTGCAGAACTTCGTCAATGCCTTCCAGAGCGTCGCGAACTCGCCGGCTTCGACGCCGTCGCGCCAGGTGCTGCTGAGCGAGGCCAACACGCTGCAACAGCGCCTGAAGTCCTTCGATTCGCGGCTCGAGGACATCGGCAACGAGATCAACACTCGCATCAAGGGCGAGGTCGGCGAAGTGAACACGCTCGCTGAAGGCATTGCGCGCCTGAACAACGAGATCATGTCGGCGACAGCCCGCACCGGCGGACAGCCGCCGAACGACCTGCTCGACCAGCGCGACCGCCTGCTCGACCAGTTGTCGGAGAAGGTTTCGGTCAATGTCGTGACCCAGGACGGCGGCACCGTCAACGTCTTCGTCGGCAGCGGCCAGCCCCTGGTGCTCGGCGGCAACGTCAACAAGCTCACGACCGTGCAGGACCCGTACGATTCCTCGCGGCTCACGATTGCATTGCAGACACCGGGCTCCTCGGTCGACATCAGCCGCAACATTTCCGGCGGCGTGCTCGGCGGCCTGATGGATTTCCGCACCGAACAGCTCGATCCGGCGAAGAACGCGCTGGGTCGGATTGCCGTGGCGCTCACTGACGTCGTCAACTCGCAGCATCACGAAGGCATCGACCTGTCCGGCCAGCTCGGCGGCGATCTCTTCGCGGTAGGCGATGCAGAGGGACTGGCGAGCAGTCTCAACAGCGGCAGCGGCACGGTTAGCGTGACGCGCACCGACGTCGGTGCACTGACCGGCCGCGACTACGTTCTCGAAATGACGGGCGGCGGCTGGGAATTGCGCGATTCCCTGACAGGCGCCGCGGTGCCGATGACCGGCACGGGCACGGCCGGCGACCCCTTCGTCGTCGATGGCATCGCGATCGAGGTCGGCGGCACGGCGGACACCGGCGATTCCTTCCTGATCCGCCCGACCAGCGGCGCGATCACCGACATGAGAGTGCTGATCTCCGATCCTTCGAAGATCGCCGCCGCCGCGCCGATTCGCAGCGCTGCGGACACTGGAAATTCAGGCTCCGGCGCGATTTCCGCGGGCGAAGTGCTCGACAGCACCAACGCGCAGCTGCGCTCGCCGGTGACGATCGAGTTCACCAGCGCGACGACGTATTCGATCAACGGCGCCGGCAGCTTCACATACACTGACGGCGGCAACATCGACGTCAACGGCTGGCGCGTGCAGATCACCGGCAATCCGGCCGCGGGCGACACGTTCACCGTCTCGGACAACACGTCCGGCTCCGGCGATAACCGCAATGCGCTCGCACTCGCGGACGCACTGAAGTCCCCGGTGCTGAACAACGGCACCACGTCACTCGGCTCGGCAGTCGGCGAGTTCGTCGGCGGCATCGGCGTCGCCACGCGCCAGGCGCAGGTCAATCGCGATGCTCAGAACACCGTTTACGAGGAAAGCCTCGCGGCGAAGGACGCCGTCTCGGGCGTCAACCTCGACGAGGAAGCGGCCAACCTGCTCAAGTACCAGCAGGCGTACCAGGCTGCGGCGCAGCTGATCCGCGTCGCTGACACCATGTTCCAGACACTGCTGGCTGCCACGGAGCGCTAGTCCCATGCGCATCTCAACTGCAGGTATGCACCACGCGGCGCTGACCGCTCTGCTCGGGCAGCAATCGGTGCTGTCGAAGACGCAGGGCCAGATCGCTTCGGGCAAGCGCGTGCAGACGCCGGCCGACGATCCGGTCGCAGCCGTGCACATCATGGAGCTGCAGCGTGCGCTGTCCGAGTCGGACCAGTTCGATCGCAACGCGGACATGGCGAAGAGTCGCCTGACGCTGGAAGAACAGGCGCTTGCCGATGCAAACACGCTGATGCAGCGTGTGCGCGAGCAGACCGTCCAGGGCAACAACGCCTCGGTCGATCCGGCGAGCCGCAAGATGCTCGCGACCGAAGTGCGCAGCCGTCTGAAAGAGCTGATGGACATCGCCAACCGGCGCGATGCCAATGGCGAATACCTGTTCTCCGGTTTCGCAACGCTGACACAGCCGTTCGCGCAGACCGGCAGCTCGATCTCCTATTTCGGCGATCAGGGCGCGCGTGCGCTGCAGATCGGCCAGGACCAGCGCGTCGTCGACGGCCATTCGGGCACGGACGCGTTCATGGCGGTCACCGAAGGCAACGGCACGTTCGTCACCAACGCGACGGCCGGCAACGGCGGTAACGGCGTCATCGCGGGCGGTACGCTGGCGAATCCTTCGCAATGGGTGCAGGGCGACTACACGTTGCGCTTCACTTCCGCGACCGGCGACTACGAGATCGTCGACAGCGCGGCCACGGTCGTGGCGACCGGAACGTACACCGAGAACAGCGCCATTTCCTTCAACGGCGCGAACATCAACATGACGGGCATGCCCGCGCAGAACGATTCGTTCTCGCTGGCGCACAGTCGCTCGGAAGACATCTTCACGACACTGAACACCCTCGCCGCGACGCTCGAATCGTCCACCGCGACGACGGCCGATCGCGCCGTGTTCAACTCGAGCATGGCGACGGCGCTGCAGCAGCTCGACCAGGCCTCAGATCATCTGTTGAGCGTGCGCGCCGAAGTCGGCACGCGCCTGTCCTCGATCGACAACGCACAGGACGCGCTCGCCGACCGCAAGGTCGAGCTCGAGACGACGACCTCGCAGCTGCGCGACCTGGATTACGCAGAGGCTGTCTCGCGCATGAATCAGCAGCTCGTGGGGCTGCAGGCCGCGCAGGCGAGCTACTCGAAGATCGCGCAGCTCTCGCTCTTCGACTACCTGCGGTAACGGCGCGCCACAGGGTTTTCCCTTAAGCGCCCGCTAGTACATTTCACGTTGTTGACGTTCCGATTCTGTCCGTGAATTTCCTCACAAAACCTGACGATACGGCCCCGGTCTCTCAAGTTCCCCCGAAGCGCACCGATACAGCACCTGCACAGGTTGATGGGCATCGGAATCAACCCGGCTAAGTACGGTAAACATCAGGAGAGACTTCAATGGCTCAAGTCATCAACACCAACGTGATGTCGCTGAATGCCCAGCGCAATCTGTCGACATCCGGTGGCGCCCTT
>DATEKT010000245.1:0-3994 GCA_035277305.1 Steroidobacteraceae bacterium
AGCGCGATGAACGCCTCGAACGCCGCTTTGAAGTTGAACCACTCGTCCTCGTACACCTCGTACGGGCCGATCGTCGGTTCGATGGAAGCGTCGAGCTCCATCCACGCGACGTCGCTCGCGTAGTAATCGTTGCTCACGAACGCATCGGCGCGCTTCTCGAGGAATGACTTCAGCGTCGGCTGCTTCGTCAGCGCCGCAGCCTCGCGCAGCAGGCGCGCCATTTCGGCCAGCTCGCCCTGGTATTCGAGCGAGTACGGCACCGTCGTCAGCTTGCCCTCGGGCGTGCGGCGGATGGTCGTGAAAAACCCGAGCGCCGCGTCACGTTGTTCGCCCTGCAGCGTCTTCATCCAGGCGTCGACTTCCTCGCGCGAGGCGCCGGCTGCATAGAAGTTGCCGCCGGGCGGCTTCGCGCCGGCGCCCGGCACGAACAGCCGGTCCTCATCCAGCTCCGACCAGGGACCCCTGTTCAGCAGGAAGTAGCTCAGCCTTGCCTGACCGAGCGGCGTGTCATCTGAAAGGAGCTGCAGCAGCGTTGCTTCCAGGCCGGGCGAGCGCTGGCGCAGGAACAGCGCGTCGATGTAACGCGATGCCTCGATCAGGCGCACGAGCGCGGCACGCTCCTCCGCCGGCAGATACGAGACGTCGACCTTCACGTCGACCGGCGCGAAGCGCGCCTCCATGGACTTGAGCTGTGCCGCATCGGGCATCGGCTGCTCATTCGCTGCGGCGGCGGTGCCAGCCAGCGCGCAAAGCGCGGCTATCACGGTGGGCGCGAGACGCATCGGAACCTCGGGTTTCTGCAGAGTGATATGAGGCCTCGCTGTTTACCCGTCCGGCCGCCGTGTTTCAATAGCACCCGCTGAAGGGAGCGAAAAATGATCGACCGCGAGCTGGACATTCAGACTGCCGACGGCGTGATGAATACATTCGTCACGCATCCCGAGGAAGGCGGTCCGCATCCGGTCGTGCTCTTTTACATGGACGCGCCGGGCAAGCGCGGCGAGCTGCACGACATGGCGCGCCGGCTCGGCAGCGTCGGCTACTTCGTGGTGCTGCCGAATCTCTACTACCGCCGCGACCGGGATTTCCGCGTCGGCAGCACCGAGGCCGAACGGCAGATCATGTGGGGTCACATGAACTCGCTGAACCGCACCACCGTGCTCACCGACACGGCTGCGATGTTGAAGTTCGCCGACGGCGATCCTGCTGCGCGCAGCGGCAAAGTCGGTGTCGTCGGCTACTGCATGAGCGGGCCGTTCGTGTTCTGGGCGGCGGCGGCGCATGCCGATCGCGTTGCGGCCGCGGCGACGTTCCACGGCATCCGTTTGTGCACCGACGATCCGGAGTCGCCGCATCGTTACGCCACTTCGATCAACGCGGAGGTGTATGTCGGCTGCGCGCAGACCGACGTGTGGGCGCCGCCGGAAATGATCCAGGCGCTCGACCAGCACTTGCGCACGACGCAGCTGCGCTATCGCATCGAAACGTATCCCGAGACTCAGCACGGCTTCGTCTTTCCGAAGCGCGAGGGCATGTATCAGAAGGCGGGCGCCGAGCGGCACTGGGAGCGGCTGTTCGCGCTGTTCCAGAGGAACTTATGAAAACAACATCGCTGTTGGCAGCCGCGGTCGTCGCACTCTGCGCGCACGGCGCGCTCGCGCAAACGCGCACACCCTCCAATCCCGACCGCAACGCGTACTTCGGCGATCTGCACGTTCACACGAAGCTGTCCTTCGATGCATACATATTCAACGTGCGCGCCACACCGGACGACGCCTACCGCTACGCAAAGGGTGAATCGATTCATCACGCCGCGGGCTACGACGTGCGGCTCACCGACGCGCCGCTCGACTTCCTCGCGGTCACCGACCACTCGGAATATCTCGGCATCATCCCGGCGATGAACGATCCGCAGCATCCGCTTTCGAAGATTCCATACGCGCCGGACCTGTTCAGCACCGATCGCCAGAAGATCACCGCAGCGTTCACCCGCCTCGGCGAGAGCCTGCGCTCGGGCAAGTACCTGCCCGAGCTCAAGGATCCGGCGACCCTGCGCTCGGCGTGGCGCACGCTCGTCGAGTCGGCCGATCGCAATTACCTGCCGGGGAAATTCACCACCTTTCGCGGCTACGAATACACCTCGGCGCCGAACGGCCAGAACCTGCATCGCAACGTGATCTTCGCGGGCGCACGCACGCCGGACCTGCCATTCACCGCACTCGAATCGCAGAACCCCGAACAGCTGTGGCGCTGGATGGACCAGCAGCGCGCGCAAGGCATCGAGCTGCTCGCCATTCCGCACAACTCGAATGGCAGCGACGGACTCATGTTCCAGCGCGTGCAGTTCGACGGCCGGCCGATGGATCGCGCCTACGCGGAGCTGCGCACGCGCAACGAGCCGCTGACGGAGATCACGCAGGTCAAGGGCACGTCCGAAACGCATCCGTCGCTGTCGCCGAACGATGAGTGGTCGTCGTTCGAGATCATGGAAACGTACATCGGCTCGGACACCAAGGTGACGAAGTTCTCCGGCAGCTATGTGCGCGATGCGCTGAAGGCCGGGCTGGAGCTGCAGCAATCGCAGGGCTTCAATCCGTATCGCTTCGGCCTCGTCGGCTCCAGCGATACGCACAACGCCGCAGGTCCGTACGAAGAGAGCCGCTACTTCAGCAAGGTCGGCTTGCTCGACGGCAAACCGGAGCAGCGCGGATCCGTGCCGCCCGCCGGCAAGACGTGGGACACCTACGAGCCGACGAGCAGCGCCGCGCGCTACCAGACCTGGGGCGCCGCCGGACTCACCGGAGTCTGGGCCGAGGAGAACACGCGCGAGTCGGTCTTCGCCGCCCTGCGTCGCAAGGAAACGTTCGCCACTTCCGGTCCGCGCATACGCGTGCGCTTCTTCGCCGGCTATGACTTCAAGGACGGCCTCGAGAATCAGCACGACATGGTTGCGCAGAGCTACACGCATGGAGTGCCGATGGGCTCCGACCTGCTGCAACGGGGCACGAGCGCGCCGCGCTTCCTGGTGTGGGCGCTGCGCGATCCGCATGCCGGCTGGCTGCAGCGCGTGCAGATCGTGAAGGGCTGGATCGAGGACGGCAAAGCCCAGGAGCGCGTCTTCGATATCGCGTGCTCGGACGGCCTCTCACCGGACAGCAAGAATTATCGCTGCGGCGACAACGGCGCGACGGTCGACGTGCGCACGTGTGCGATGACCGAGAACAAGGGCGCGGTCGAGCTGCGCTCGCTGTGGACCGATCCGACGTTCGATGCCACGCAGCGCGCTTTCTACTACGTGCGCGTGCTCGAGAATCCTTCCTGCCGCTGGTCGACATGGGATGCGTTGCGCGCCGGCGTCGAACCGAATCCGAAGCTGCCGAAGACGATCCAGGAGCGCGCCTGGACCTCGCCGATCTGGTACGTTCCGCAAACCTGATCGACCGGAGCTCTTCGTTGAACATCCTGCGCGCAACCATCCGCGAGCCGCTGCTGCACTTCGTCCTCATCGGCGCGGTGCTGTTTGCGTTCACCGCGTGGCGCCAGCAGAAGCAGGACCAGAGCGAGATCCGCATCACTTCCGGTGAGATCGCGCAGCTCGCTGCGTTCTGGGAAACACAGTCCCAGCGCAAGCCGACGGACGCAGAGCTCCGCGGACTGATCGAGGAGCGCATCGATGAGGAAGTACTCGCGCGGGAAGCCATACGGCTCGGTCTCGATCGCGACGACGTGATCGTGCGCCGGCGCCTGGCGCAGAAGATGGCGTTCGTGAGTGACGATCTCGCGGTCGTGGACGAACCGGCTGAAGCGGATCTGCGCGCATATTTCGACGCGCACGCGGAAGCGTACTCGACGCCCGACCTGTACGCGTTGCGCCACGTCTACTTCAATCCAGACCGTCACGGCATGGCGCTCGATGCCGACGCACAGCGAGCGCTGCAACGACTGACCCGTGGCGCAGATCCGAACGACATCGGCGATCCTTTCATGCTGCCGC
>DATEKT010000246.1:0-29201 GCA_035277305.1 Steroidobacteraceae bacterium
CCCGACCGTCTCGATGGGCCTCGGTCCGATGATGGCGATCTACCAGGCGCGCTTCATGCGGTACCTGCAGAACCGCGGCATGATCCCGGCCAACAAGGCGCGGGTCTGGGCCTACCTCGGCGACGGCGAGATGGACGAGCCCGAGTCGATGGGCGCGCTCACCATGCCGGTTCGCGAGAAGCTCGACAATCTGGTGTTCGTCATCAACTGCAATCTGCAGCGCCTGGATGGGCCGGTGCGCGGCAACGGCAAGATCATCCAGGAGCTGGAAGCCGCGTTCCTCGGCGCCGGCTGGAACGTCGTCAAGGTGATCTGGGGCTCGCGCTGGGATCCGCTGCTGGCGCGCGACACCAAGGGTCTGCTGCGCCGGGTGATGGAAGAGTGCGTCGACGGCGAGTACCAGAACTTCAAGGCGAAGGGCGGCGCATACACGCGCGAGAACTTCTTCGGCAAGTATCCCGAGCTGAAGGAGATGGTCGCGACCATGTCGGACGACGACATCTGGCGGCTCAACCGCGGCGGCCACGACTACAAGAAGGTGTTCAACGCGTACCACGCGGCGACTCATCACAAGGGTCAGCCGACGGTGATCCTCGCGAAGACCGTCAAGGGCTTCATGATGGGCCGCTGGGGCGAGAGCCAGAACATCACGCACCAGCAGAAGAAGCTCGACGACGAGGCGCTCAAGGAATTCCGCAACCGCATCTTCATGCAGATCTCCGACGAGGAGATCGCGAACGCGCCGTTCAAGAAGCCGCCGGAAGACAGCGAAGAGATGAAATACCTGCGCGAGCGCCGCAAGGTGCTTGGCGGTCACCTGCCGCAGCGGCGCGCCAACGCGCCCGCGCTCGAGGTGCCGTCGCTGGAAGCGTTCGACTCGTTGCTGCAGAGCTCGGGCGAGCGCGAGTTCTCCACGACGATGGCGCTGGTGCGTATCCTGCAGATGCTGGTGAAAGACAAGAACATCGGCAAGCACGTCGTACCGATCGTGCCGGACGAAGCGCGCACCTTCGGCATGGAAGGCATGTTCCGCCAGGTCGGCATCTATTCATCGATGGGCCAGCTGTACACGCCGCAGGATGCGGACCAGCTGATGTTCTACAAGGAAGACAAGAAGGGACAGATCCTCGAAGAGGGCATCAACGAGGCCGGCGGACTGTGCTCGTTCATCGCGGCGGGTACCGCGTACGCGAATCACGGCGTCAACATGGTGCCGTTCTTCATCTACTACTCGATGTTCGGCTTCCAGCGCGTCGGCGACTTCATCTGGGCCGCGGGCGACAGCCAGGCGCGCGGCTTCCTCGTGGGCGGCACGGCCGGACGCACGACTCTCGCGGGTGAAGGTCTGCAGCACCAGGACGGTCACAGTCAGTTGCTCTCGACGACGGTGCCGAACTGCGTCTCCTACGATCCCGCATTCGCGTATGAGCTTGCGGTCGTGATCCAGGACGGCCTGCGCCGCATGTTCGCCGCACAGGAAGACGTCTTCTTCTACATCACGTGCATGAACGAGAACTACGCGCACCCGGCGATGCCGAAGGACGCGCAGGCGGGAATTCTCAAGGGCATGTACCTGCTGCAGGCCGGCGGACGCGGCAAGGTGCGCGTCAACCTGCTCGGCTCCGGCACGATCCTGCGCGAAGTGCTGACCGCTGCGGAAATTCTCGAGCGCGACTACGGCGTGCCCGCGGACATCTTCAGCGTGCCGAGCTACTCGGAGCTGCGCCGCGAAGCGCTCGACGTCGAGCGCCGCAACCTGCTGCATCCCGACCAGCCGGCGGAGCAAACGTACGTGCGCAAGTGCCTCGGCGATCGCACCGGTCCGTTCATCGCCGCCAGCGACTACATGAAGATCGTGCCCGACCAGATCCGTCAGTGGGTGCCCGGCCGCTTCCTCGTGCTCGGCACCGACGGTTACGGCCGCAGCGATTCCCGGGCGCAGCTGCGCCGCCATTTCGAAGTCGACGCGCAGCACATCGTGCTGGCTTCGCTGCGCGCACTTGCCGACGAGGGCAAGCTCGACGTCGCGACCGTGAAGTCGTGCATGAAGAAGTTCGACATCGATCCCGACCGGCCGAACCCGGTCACGCAGTAGGCTCATGGCGCAAGACATCACCGTTCCCGACCTCGGGGATTTCAAGGACGTCGAGGTCATCGAGGTGCTGGTGAAGGCCGGCGATCCGATCGAGGTCGACACGCCGCTCATCACGCTGGAGACCGAAAAGGCGACCATGGACGTGCCGTCGACGGCGGCCGGCGTGGTCAAGTCGGTGGCGATCAAGAAGGGCGATCGCGTTTCCAAAGGCAGCGTGATCGTCCAGGTGGAAGGTGCGGCAGGCGCAGAGAAGAAGGCCGCGCCCGCCGCATCCGCAGCGAGTCCGGCGCCGCCGAAGCCTGCGCCTGGTGCGGAGCCGGCGAAAGCAAAGACGCCCGAAGCGCCAGCCGCCGCAGCTGCTCCCGCAGCAACTACACCGGCGCCGGCCTCCCGACCGGCTCCCATCACCATCAACGAAGCGGGCTTCGCGACCGCTCACGCCAGTCCGTCGGTTCGCAAGTTCGCGCGCGAGCTCGGCGTCGATCTCGGCAGTGTCAAAGGCACCGGCATCAAGGGTCGCGTCACGCCCGATGACGTGAAGGCCTGGGTGAAGCAGGCGCTCAAGAGCGGCGTGCCTGCTGGCGGCGGCGCGCTGCCGAAAGTGCCCGAAGTCGACTTCGCGAAGTTTGGCGCGGTCGAGGTCAAGCCGCTCGGCCGCATCCAGAAGATTTCCGGTCCGCGGCTGCAGGCGAGCTGGCTCAACGTGCCGCACGTCTGGCAGATGGACGAGGCCGACATCACCGACCTCGAAGAGACGCGCAACAAGTTGAAGGGCGAAGCGAACAAGGCCGGCGTCAAGCTCACGCCGCTCGCGTTCATTCTGCGTGCGTGCGTGAAGGCGCTGCGGGAGTTTCCGCTGGTCAATACGTCGCTCGATGCGTCCGGCCAGAACCTCGTGTGGAAGAAGTATGTCCACCTCGGGTTCGCGGCTGACACGCCGAATGGCCTGGTCGTGCCGGTGATCCGCGACGCCGACAAGAAAGATGTCTACGAGCTCGCGCGTGAGCTGGCCGTGCTGTCCGAGAAGGCGCGCGCCGGTAAATTGTCCGCACTCGAAATGCAGGGGGCGAGCTTCACCGTGTCGAGCCTGGGCGGCATCGGCGGCACTTCGTTCACGCCGATCATCAATGCGCCCGAGGTGGCGATCCTCGGCGTGGCGCGCTCGAGCATGCGGCCGGTCTATCAGGACGAGAAATTCGTGCCGCGCCTGATCCTGCCCTTCACGCTCGCCTACGATCACCGCGTGATCGACGGTGCGGCGGCTGTGCGCTTCACCACGTTCCTCGCGCAGAAGCTTTCTGACGTGAAGGGACTGCTGGAAGCCGTGCCGTGAGCAAGGTCGTCGTTCCCGATCTCGGCGATTTCAAGGACGTCGAGATCATCGAGGTCCTGGTCAAGCCGGGCGATACGGTGCAGGTCGAGTCGCCGCTGATCACGCTCGAGACCGAGAAAGCGACGATGGACGTGCCGTCGTCCGCCGCCGGCGTCGTGAAATCGGTCGCGGTGAAGAAGGGCGATCGCGTTTCCAAGGGCAGTGTGATCGTCGAGGTCGAAGGCGGTCAGGCCGCGGCCGAACAACCGAAGACAGCTCCAGAGCCGCCGAAGCAGGAGAAGCCGCAGGCCGCTGCCGCGCCGCCTCCGGCCGCTGCACCAACACCCGAACGCCAACCCGCAGCAGCATCTGCTCCTTCTTCATACGACTTCGACGTCGTCGTGCTCGGCGCCGGACCAGGCGGCTACACAGCAGCGTTTCGCGCTGCCGACCTCGGTATGCGCACCGCGCTCATCGAGCGCTGGCCGCAGCTCGGCGGCGTGTGCCTGAACGTCGGTTGCATTCCGTCCAAGGCACTGCTGCACGCAGCGAAGGTCATCGAAGACGCGGAGGCGATGAAAGACGCCGGCCTGAATTTCGGCAAGCCGCAGATCGATGCCGCGAAGCTGCGCGAATGGAAGAACAAGGTCGTAGGCCGGCTCACGGGCGGGCTCGTGACGCTGGCGAAACAGCGCAAAGTCGAAGTGATCCGCGGCACGGGCAAGTTCGTCTCGCCGCACGAGATCGAAGTCGGCGGCAACGGCCAGTCACGCCATGTTTCCTTCGCACACTGCATCATAGCCGCCGGCTCCGAAGCGATTCGCTTGCCTAACCTGCCGGACGATCCGCGCATCATCGATTCGACCGGCGCACTCGAGCTCGATCTGCCGAAGCGCATGCTGGTGGTGGGCGGTGGAATCATCGGCCTCGAGATGGCTACCGTGTACGACGCGCTCGGCGTCAAAGTCAGTGTCGTCGAGCTCACCGACGGACTCATGCCCGGCTGCGATCGCGACCTGGTGCGTCCGCTCGAGCGGCGCATCGCGAAGCGCTACGAGCGCATCATGGTCAAGACGAAAGTCAGCAAGGTCGAAGCCGTCGAAGAAGGTCTGCGCGTGACGTTCGAGGCCGAGCCCGCGATCGCGCCGGAAGTCTACGACCGCGTGCTGATCGCCGTGGGCCGCAGCCCGAACGGACGGAACATCGGCGCCGCTGCCGCCGGCGTGCTCGTCAACGAGCGCGGCTTCGTACCGGTCGACCGGCAGATGCGCACCAACGTGGCGCACATCTTTGCGATCGGTGACATCGCCGGCGCGCCGATGCTTGCACACAAGGCGTCGCACGAAGGCAAGCTGGCGGCGGAAGTCGCGCATGGTGAAAAACGCGCGTTCGATGCGCGCGTGATTCCGTCGGTGGCCTACACGGATCCGGAGATCGCCTGGGTCGGGCTCACCGAAACAGACGCGAAGGTGAAGGGCACGGCGTACGAGAAAGCGACGTTCCCGTGGGCGGCGAGCGGTCGCTCGCTATCGCTCGGGCGTGACGAAGGCATGACGAAGCTGCTGTTCGATCCTGCGACGCGCCGTGTGCTCGGCGGCGGCCTCGTCGGGCCGAACGCCGGCGATCTGATCTCCGAGGTGGCGCTGGCCATCGAAATGGGCAGCGATGCGGCCGATCTGGGCCTGACGATTCATCCTCACCCGACGCTGTCCGAGACCATCATGTTCGCCGCGGAGGCGTTCGACGGCACGCTGACCGATCTGTACGTGCCGAAGAAGAAAGCCCCGCAATCGGGCTAAAGCGCGATCTCCGGCCCCGACCGTACGAGCGTAGAATCCGGCAGTCCCGAACAACGATAACGGGGAGACCTGCCGTGGACTTCAACAAGCTGATCGCGCGCGTCAAGGGCATCCTGCTCACGCCCAAGACCGAGTGGCCGGTGATCGCCGCCGAGCAGACCACCGTCGCGGACCTCTACAAGGGCTATATCGTCTGGCTGGCGGCGATAGCGCCGATCTTCTCGTTCCTGGCGATGGCGCGGTTCGCGCCTGGCTTCGCGCTGAGGCAGCTCGTACTGGGGTACCTGCTGACGCTGGGCCTGATGTATGTCATGGCCCTGATCACGGACGCGCTCGCGCCGACGTTCGGCGGCACGCGCGATCGCGTGCAGGGGCTCAAGACCGTCGCCTATGCATCCACTGCGACGTGCGTCGCGGGTGTCGCGGCCATCGTGCCGATTCTCGGCACGCTGATCGGGATCGCGGTTCTCGTCTACGCGGTGTACCTGCTGTATCTCGGTCTGCCTCATACGATGAAGTCTCCACCGGATCGCGCCGGCGGATACACGGCGGTCCTCGTCGTCATCATGCTGGTGGTGGGCGTCGTCCTGGCGGGCGTGATCGGAGCTGTCACGGGCGCCGGCATGTACTCGCGCGGCGGATCGTTGTTCAGCTCGTCGCGCGACCCGAGCGCGACGACCTTCGACAAGGACAGCAAGCTCGGCAAGCTCGAGCAGTGGAGTAAGCAGGTCGAGGCGGCCAGCAAGAAGATGGAGCAGGCGCAGAAGTCCGGCGACCAGCAGGCGCAGGGCGACGCGATGAAGAACATGATGGGCACGGTGCTCGGCGGCGGCGGCGCGGTCGAGTCGTTGCAGCCGGATCGTCTCAAACCGTTCCTGCCCGAGTCGCTCGGCGACATGACGCGCTCGACGTTCTCCACGGAGCGTAACGCGGCGATGGGCATGCAGATGACGGAAGCGCGCGCCACGTATATGAACGACAGCGGCCGCCAGTGGAACCTGGAGATCACGGACACGGGCAGCGCGAAAGGCCTGATCGCCCTGGCTGGCTGGGCGGGCATCGAAGGCGAGAGCGAATCGGCCACCGGCTTCGACAAGACCTATCGCGAGAACGGTCGGTTGGTGCACGAGCAGTGGGACAGCAGCAGCTCGCACGGCCAGTACGGCATCGTGATCGGCGAGCGCTTCGCCGTGAAGATCGAAGGCCAGGCCGACAGCATCGACGATCTGAAAGCGGCGCTCGCCGATCTGGACCTCGATTCGCTCGAGGCGATGAAGGGCGAGGGCGTGGCGAAGAACTGATGGCCGCCGGCGGCGCACAGATGAAAGTCATCGAGGTGCCGCAGCCTGGCGGACCCGAAGCTCTCGTGATCGGTGAGCGGCCCGTACCGCAGCCGGCGCCGGGCGAAGTGCTCATCGAAGTCGCGGCCGCGGGCCTGAATCGCGCGGACATTCTGCAACGCCGCGGCTTCTATCCTTCGCCACCGGGCGCGCCGCCGTACCCTGGCCTCGAAGTTGCGGGCACGATCGCCGCTGTAGGCGCGAACGTCACGGAGTTCAAGGTCGGCGATGCAGTCTGCGCGTTGCTCCAGGGCGGCGGTTATGCAGAGTTCTGCAGCGTCGACGCGGGGCAGGTGCTGCCCATTCCCGGAGCGCTCGACAGCGTCGAGGCCGCGTCGTTGCCGGAAGCGATGTTCACCGTGTGGAGCAACGTGTTCGGCTTCGGTCGACTGCAACCCGGTGAAACGCTGCTCGTGCACGGCGGTACCAGCGGCATCGGCGTAGCGGCGATTCAGCTCGCGGTTGCGCTCGGTCACACGGTGTTCGCGACTGCGGGCTCTGCCGACAAGTGCCGCTTCTGCGAGAGTCTCGGCGCGCGGCGCGCAATCGATTACAAGAGCGAAGACTTCGTCGCCGAGATCGGCAAGGCGACCGACGGGCGCGGAGTCGACGTCGTACTCGATATGGTCGGCGGCAGCTACGTGCCGCGCAATCTGCAGGTGCTCGCGACCGAGGGCCGTCTCGTCATGATCGCCACGCAAGGCGGAGCGAAGGGCGAAATCGATGTGCTGCGAATCATGCAGCAGCGACTCGTCATCACCGGCTCGACGCTGCGGCCGCGCCCGATAGCGTTCAAGCGCGCGATCCGCGATCAGCTGCTCGCGAAAGTGTGGCCGCTGATCGCCGCGGGACGCATTCGTCCGATCGTCGATTCCGTGTTCGCGCTCGCGCAGGCGCCGCAGGCGCACGCGCGAATGGAAAGCAGCGAGCACATTGGGAAAATTATTCTCGCGCTGAGCTGATTTGACAGATTGAGCCGACGTCGCGTGCGCGCGCACCTCGCCGTTGAATACGCACCAATCCGTATTTATCCTCTTGTGCACCTTTTTTGCCGAAATGTCTTTGGCGAGCGCCGACGCCGGTCTGGTAGATAGCCACTCTGCGCCGTACGGAAGCGGCGTGACAGGTCAGCGCTCGAAAGGATGCGGAAGTGAATCACCTCGATCACGCACAGTCGTTCATTGAGCTTTGCTGCGGCGGCGCGCCCGCAGGCGAGCTGGCGAGAGTGTTCCGGCGCGAGCTCGACGCATTCGGCTTTCGTTTCTTCTCGTGCTCCTCGCACGTCGATCCGCTGCGGCCGCCACGCGGCGCAGTGGTGCTGCACAATTATCCCGATGAGTGGATGCGCGCCTTCAGCGAGCTCGACTTCTACTACATCGATCCCGTCTTTCATTACGCGAACCGCTCGCTCACGCCGTTCTACTGGGATGCGGACGAGTTTCGCGCCGAGCTGACGGCTCCGCAGCTGGAGATCATGGAAGAAGCGCGCCGCTTCGGCATCGAGCACGGTTACACAGTGCCGATCCACGCACCGCGCTCGCCGGGTGCCTATCGCGCGTCGTGCTCGGTCGTGCCGGACTCTGCAGGCGTCGCTGCTGACAGCTACATGGCCGTGCAGCTGATGGCCTGTTACATGTACGAAGCGCTGAGTGTCGAAGCCGCAGCAAGCGCGGGCAGCTGCGTTACGCGCGGGCTGACGCGTCGCGAGCGGCAATGTCTCGAGCTGGCCGCGCAGGGCAAGAGCGACTGGGTCGCCGGCCGGATCCTCGGGATCAGCGAGCGCACGGTCCACAATCACATCGAGCATGCCAAGCGGCGGCTCGGGGTGGCGACTCGCGTCCAGGCGATCGTGCACGCGTTGGTGAGTCGACAGATCGCCTTCGGCGACGTCATCCGTTCCACGGCGGAAGAGGACGACGAGTCGCGCCAGGCCGGCCGCTCCTAGCCGCTCACGACTCCCTCACAGCCCCGATTGAGCCGATCGGCTCAATTCCGCCGCACTGCAAATTCGTTCAGGCTTATCCGCAACCAGGGAGGGGAGCGGACGATGTCGGGTACTCATCGGGGTACTTATTCAATGGGGATGCCGCTCCCGCCGTGCCACTGCCGGTCATTCTTCCTCCCGGCCCGGTCCGCAACGCGTCGTTCGACCGACGCAGCGAGAGTCACATCATGAACACACTGGCGCACATCTCATTGAAGCGACGGATTCCGCTTCAGCTCGGAAGCGAGGCCTCCAGGAAGAGCGACGAGGACCCTATGACAGAAGGTGCCGTCTACGAACGCATCAAGAACTGGCTGCTGGCGCAGACGCTGGTGCCCGGCCAACTGCTGCAGATCGGCGTGCTCGCCGACGAGCTGGGAGTCAGCACCACGCCGGTGCGCGAGGCCCTCACGCGGCTCGCGGCCGAGCGCATGATCATGTCGGTCCCGAAGCGCGGCTTCTTCGCGCGGACACCTTCGGAGGACGACATCTTCGGCCTGTATTCCGTGAACCGGACGATCCTCGATGCGGCGATCGGGCGCTGGCCGGACGCGAATCCCGAAGCGGCGGCGACACTCGAGCAGGCCGCGGTCCCGGTTCAGGAACGCAGCGCGGATCAGCTGGCGAGGCAGACCGGGGATCTGTTCCTGCAGATCGCGCAGCGCTCGGGAGTGGCCGAATTCGCCGAGATCGTCCGCAACATGAACGACCGCCTGCATCACGCTCGGGTGCTCGAGTGCGAGATCGTTCCCGACGTGTTCGTGCAGCTGGCGCGGATCGCCGAGCTCGTTGCGGCCCACGATCGTGCGCAGCTGCGCCCGGCGATCGAGATCTACCACAACGAGCGGCTGGCCCACCTCGCCGCGATCTCCAAGGAACTGTTGCTGCGGCCCTTTACGACAGCGGACTGGTAACACCTCGATCCGCACTGCAGTGCCCCGGCCCGCCCGGTAGCGCGGGCCGGGAGCTTACCCCACCGCCTCGCCCGGTCTAAGTCTGAGGGAAGTTCAGATTTAGTCCGTGAGCGCAGGCCAGGTGATCGAACGCCAACAGCACGACGAGCAGCCGCCCGACTCGGCGCCGGAGCCGGGATCCGGCACGCGCCGGGCTTCCGAGGCTGAGACCGATCCCCGCAACCACCGGCTCGTGGCCTGGTTCAAGCGCTGGCGCAAACCGATCCGCCAGTGGCTGTCGCACCGCTCCTCCGTGCCCACCGCCGACCTGGACGATCTGGCCCAGGAGGTGTTCCTGCGCCTGCTACGCTATAGCGACGACGTCGCTATCGATAATCCCCAGGGCTATCTCTTCCGGATCGCAGCGAACGTCGCCAACGAATGGCAGGAGCGGGCACGTCATCGCAAACCGCATGACGACAGCTGGCTCGAAGACCTGCAGGTCGAATTCAACGACGAACCGGAAAACGCCATCGCGCGCGAAGTGGCGCGCGAATACATGCAGGAAGCCGTCGACAAGCTGCCGCGCCGGCAGCGCGAGGTGCTGTTGCTGCACGTGAACGAAGGCCTGACCTACAAGCAGATCGCGGAACGCCAGGGACTGACCTACCGAGTGATCCTGCGCGACCTCACGCGCGCGTACAGCCAGCTGCGGATGCAGCTGAAGCAGGACGACCTCGGCGACATGGAGAACAGGTGACATGAGGGAGCATGAGGACAACGCGATGCAACCGGTCAGCGACCAGGCGGCCGAGTGGTTCATCCGCCTGCGTGACCGCGATCTCACCGTGGCCGAGCGGCGCAGGTACGTGCGCTGGCTGAAGCAATCGCCCAATCACATCGCCGAGTTCATGCGGTTGTGCCGGCTGTACGGCCGGGTCAAGCGCGCCAAGCTGCCGACGCTTTCGCCGGAAGCGGACGACTCGAACGTCATTGCAATGATGCAGGCCGAGATTCGCGCGCCGGTGGAGCGCCGGCCCGAATGGTTCGACTCGCGCAAGCTGCGGCTGGCTGTCGTGGCGTGTTGCCTGGCGCTCGTCGGTGTCATCGCGACCATCGCGTTCTCCAGCAACACCATCCAGACGGACGCTGGCGAGTGGCGCACCGTCCAGCTCGCCGACGGCAGCCTCGTGAGCGCGGGACCGAACACGCTGATGCAGGTCGACTACAGCAAAGAAACCCGCCGCATCAACCTGGCGCGCGGCGAAGCGATGTTCAAGGTGACGAAGGATCCGTCGCGGCCGTTCATCGTCAATGCCGGCGGCGCCATTGCCCGCGCGGTCGGGACGCGATTCGGCGTGGAGCGTCGCGAAGATCGCATCCGCGTCACTGTGGCCGAGGGCAAGGTGGCGGTGGTGCGCGGCGATCAAGCCGCTGCGCTGGAGCATGCAGTCGATCTCAGCGTGGCCACTGCGCTCGTCGCCGACGAGGGCATGGACATACCGGTGAATGCACCGATGGTCCCGCTGCACAAAGAAAAGGTGAACTCGGCGCACGCGCTCGCATGGGCGAACGGCCAGCTGATCCTGCAGACGGAAACGGTCGGCGAAGCGGTCGAGGAGTTCAATCGGCGCAATCGCCTGCAGCTGCGGGTCGACGATCCGACGATCGCCGGCTGGCACGTCTGCTGCGTCTTCGATGCCGCCGATCCTGAAATGTTTGCAAAACAGATCGCGGACGTCGGCCACACCGTCGGCCAGGACGTCGCGCTGGTGCGCGAAGGAAACACGCTGCGCGTCATGCAGCAGCCGGGGCCCGGTCAGGCCGTGGCGCCGGAGACGAACCCGGTGCGTTGATGCGGCGCGGCTGAATTGCCGCCCACCCGAACCTTGTGGCATAACGGACGCCGGTTGGCGGGAACACGAGAACGGATGCGTCGTGTTGCAGGATGATCCCGAGAACAGCAAGCGCGCGCTGATCAGTCAGGAAGCTGCTGAGTGGTTCGCGCGCATGCAGGATCCCCGCGTTTCGCTCGACGAGCGGCGCCGCTTCCTGCGCTGGCTGAAGCAATCGCCGGTTCACGTCGCCGAGTACCTCGCGATTGCCGGAATCAATAGCGATCTGCAACGCGCACAGCTCAGCGCGCTGCTGGGTGCCGGCGCACCTTCCAACGTCGTCGAATTGTTCGAGCAGGATGACGAGCCGCCGGTTGCCGCTCGCAAAGCGCCGGTGTCCCGCCGAAAAGCTGTAGTCACGATCACAGCATGCGGGCTCGCGGCGCTATCATTCGTCGCCGTGCGTTTTCCGTGGCACGAGCGTTCGATCGTTACCGATTCCGGCCAATGGCAGACCGTGACGCTGGATGACGGCAGCGAGTTGCAGATCGGGCCGAACACTTGGCTGCGAGTGGATCTCGGCGAGGTGCGACGCGCCGTCGTTCTCGAGCGCGGCGAGGCATTTTTCAAAGTGGCGAAGGATCCTGCACGTCCGTTCATCGTCCAGGCGAATGCGTTCTCGGTTCGCGCCGTCGGCACCGAGTTCGCAGTCGCGCACCACAAGCGCGAAGTGGTCGTCACTGTCGCGCAAGGCTCAGTGCGCGTCGCGCCGAGTTCGAGGTTCGAGGGCGACCGCATGGCGAGCAACATCCCGCTCGTGCCGATCGCGGCGAATGAACAGGCGCGGATTGGCGACACCTGGCCGGTGACTGCGCACCAGGTCGATGTTCGCTATGAGCTTGCATGGCGCGAGCGCCAGCTGATGTTTCGCCCCGGCGACACACTCGCGAAGGCTGCGGAGGAATTCAACTTGCGCAACCGTGTACAGCTGCAAGTCGAACCCGCCGCGGCGGCGCTGCCGGTGCGCGGCATCTTCAATGCGTCGGACCCGGTGGCGTTCGCGCAAACCCTGGTCGGCACCGCGCCGATCGTCATCGAAAGGCCCTCGTCCGACACGCTGCTCATCAAGCATCGTTAGCGGGATCATTGCCCGAGCAAGAGGGGTCTTAACTGGATCATGGGGGCATACCGGTCTGCGGCGGCAGGAGAGCTGCGGGCGCGTGACTTCGGCGCGCGCAGGCCCGGGCCGTCGCTCGACGATCCGCGTTTCGAAGCGCTGCTCTTGCGGCTGCACGCCAGTATCGACATCCACGAGTTCTGGGGCGCGCTGCTGTCGATCCTCGATCAGTTCCTGCCGCACGACGCCTGCGTCGCGTATCTCGACTACGTCGACTACGCAACGACCTGGGACGCGTCGCAGATCCTGACGACGCCGAATGCGCACCGCTCGCGCGAGTGGCTGGAACGCCGCCGCGAGGTCAACATGATGCCGGCGTTCGCGCTGTCGAATCCCGGCATCAAGCTCTACCGCCTGCGCGAAGTGATGCCGGATCGACGCCGGCTGTGCGAGTCGGAGTTCTTTCGCCGTTACATGGCTGCGGAGGGCTGGCACTACTGCGCGTGCGCGCTGTTCTGGCGCGCGAACACGCTCGCGTCGGAGATCGCAATCCGGCGTACCGCGCAACAGGGAGAGTTCACTTCGCAGGAGATGGCGTTCCTGCAGCGGCTGCATCCGCATCTCGAGACGACGCTGCAACGCTTGTCGGCCGTGCAGCGTCGTGCCGGTGCGAGTTCAAATTCGCCGACAGCCGAGGCCGATTTGGTGCGCGACACGATTCGTGCCTTGCCCGGCGAGCTCACGGGCGCGGAACGCGAGCTCGTCCACTTCGTGCGCATCGGGTTCAGTAATAAGGAGATCGCCGCGCGTCTGGACAAGAGCGTGCGCACGGTGAAGACCCAGCTCACGTCCGTCTACAAGAAGTGCGGCGTGCGTGGCCGCAGCCGCCTGCTGGCGCTGATGATGCCGCGGCTGTCATACGACTGAGACCCTTTCCGGGTAGAAAATATCGCTGAAAATTTAGTGCTTTGGGCATCTCAGGCCCTGCCGCTGCCGTTTGCCTGTGAGATTCCGGCAAAATACCGCGGCAACGGGGCTGACGTTTAGCGGTGCGGCGGTCTACACGTTTGGAAAGGACCAGCGGTATGGAACGTTTCGACGACGGCACGCAGTTTTCGATCAGGGAGCACGCAGCGCAGTGGTTCCTGCGCCTGCATGCGCACGATCTGAGCGTCGCCGAGCGTTTCGCCTATCTGCAGTGGCTGAAGGCGTCGCCGATGCACATCGGCGAAACGCTACAGATCTGCAAGCTGTATTCCGTGCTCTATCCGATGAAGAAGCAGTTGTTCTTCACCAACGAGGATGACATCTCCAACATCGTCGAGTTGTCGCGCGAGAACAGCACTGCGTCGCCATCCAGGACTCGCAGCAGCTGGCACATTCGCGCGCTCGCCGCCGTGCTGGCAATCGGCGTGGCGCTGCTCGCAGGATCGATTGTCAGGCGCAACTGGTTCCCGCCGACGATCGAAACGCAAGCGAGCGAGTGGCGCAGCCTCGCGCTCAACGACGGCAGTCTCGTGAGCGTCGGTCCGCACACGCAACTGCGCAATCAGTTCGGTGGACGGCAGCGTCTGCTGCAGCTCGCGCGCGGCGAAGCGTTGTTCGAAGTCGCGAAGGACGCGTCGCGTCCGTTCGTCGTCGACGCCGAGCTCGCCGTGGTGCGCGCGACCGGGACGAGATTCGCAGTGTCGCGACGCGAACTCGAAGTAGTCGTGACGGTGGAAGAGGGCACCGTGCTCGTCAGCCGCGATCGTACCCAATCGAACGCGGTCGCAGTCGCGAGTGGCGAGCAGACGATCGTCGGCGCAACGTGGCCGCCTGTCGTCGAGCAAGTGAATGCGACGCGCTCGCTCGCGTGGTCCAACCGGCACCTGATCTTCGAGAACGACACCATCGCGACCGCCGCCGAGGAGTTCAATCGCCGCAATCGCGTGCAACTCGTCGTGGATCCCGCGCTGAGCTCGCAGCGCGTGCTTGGCCAGTTCAACGCCGACGATCCGGCCTCCTTCGCGGAGGCCATTGCCGCCTCGAAGAAAGGTGTCGTCGTGCATCAGTCCCGCGACGTCATCCTCCTGCAGCCGGTGGCTCAACCTCGCTAGAATGCGCGGCCGGGAACGAGTCCCGGGGTGTTGCGAGGTATGACCTTGGTCTCATCCGTCGTTCGCGTCATCGATTCGCATACGTGCGGCGAGCCCACCCGGCTGGTGCTCGAAGGCGGTCCCGACCTGGGTGACGGACCGCTGAGCGACCGGCTCAGCCGCTTCCGTGACCACTTCGACAGTTACCGGTCCGCCATCGTCAACGAGCCGCGGGGTTCGGACGTGGTCGTCGGCGCCTTGCTGTGCCCCCCGCACCGGGCGGATTGCCGGTTCGGCGTCATCTTCTTCAACAACGTCGGCTTTCTCGGCATGTGCGGTCACGGCACGATCGGCCTGGTCGCATCGCTCGCCCACCTGGGCCAGGTGCAGCCGGGACTGGTCAAGATCGATACGCCGGTCGGTCCCGTGGACGCAGTCCTGCACCCGGACCGCCAGGTCACGGTCAGCAACGTGACGAGCTTTCGCAAGCACAAGCAGATCGCCGTCGAGGTGCCGGGTGCGGGCGAAGTGCGCGGCGACATCGCCTGGGGCGGCAACTGGTTCTTCCTCGTGGAGCGCCACGACCTGCGTATAGACCTGCAGAACGTCGAGGCGCTCACCGATTTCACCTGGCGCGTGCGCCAGGCGGTCAACGCCGCGGGCTATCCGGAAGTCGATCACGTCGAGATGTTCGTTCCGTCGGCCGCCAGCGGCGCGAACAGCCGTAATTTCGTGCTGTGTCCGGGCAAGGCCTACGATCGATCGCCCTGCGGAACCGGGACCAGCGCCAAACTGGCCTGTCTCGCCGCCGACGGCAAGCTCGCCGAAGGCGAGGTCTGGGTGCAGGAAAGCGTCATCGGCAGCGTGTTTGCCGCGCGCTATCGCTGGTGCGATCGCCGCACCGGCGAGATCGCTCCGTTCATCACCGGGACAGCGCATGTGACGGCCGAAGCCACGCTGCACCTGGATCCGAACGATCCGTTCCGTTGGGGAATCCGGCCGCCGCGCTCTGACGGCGGCGCATGAAGCATGTCGTGATCTGCGGCGCGGGGGCCATTGGGTTGTGCTCGGCGCTGTTCCTGCGCGAGCGCGGCTACGAGGTCACGGTGCTCGAGCGTGACGCCGCAGGCGCCGAGGGCTGTTCGTTCGGCAACGCCGGCATGCTCGTTCCGAGCCACTTCACGCCGCTCGCTGCGCCGGGCGCGATCGGGCTGGGCTTGCGCTGGCTGCTGGATCCGGACAGTCCGTTCTATATCCGACCGCGGCTCGACCTCGCGCTCGCCGCCTGGATCGTGCAGTTCGCGCGGGTCGCGAACCGCGAGCACGTGGATCGCGCCGGCCCGATTCTGCGCAACCTGCTGGTCGCCAGCCGTGAGCTGTACGAGCAACTCGCCGATCGCTGCGACAACGGATTCGGCCTGATGAAGCGCGGCATGCTGATGCTGTGCCGGACGCGCGCGGGGCTCGAAGCGCAGACACGGGCCGCGCGGCGGGCGCGCGATCTGGACCTTCCTGTGGAAATCGTTTCGGCAGCGCGCGCCGCCGACCTCGATCCGAATATCGGCATGGAGATCACCGGAGCGGTGTTCTATCCGCTCGATTGTCACCTCGATCCCCGCCTGCTCATGCGCAAGCTGACCGAGTTCGCGGTGGGCGCCGGCGTCACCATACGGTGGTCCACGCCGGTCGATAGATGGCGGACCGAGGGCACGCGGGTCACCGCGGCGGTGACTTCGCAGGGCGAGTTCGCGGCGGACGAGTTCGTGCTGGCGGCCGGCTCCTGGTCTTCCGAGATCGCGCGCACGCTCGGTTGCAGGCTATTGCTCCAGGGCGGGAAGGGTTACAGCTTCACGGTGCCCAATCCGCCGCAGCTACCGCGGCTGCCGTCGATCCTCAGCGAGGCGCACGTCGCGGTCACGCCGATGGGCGCCGCGCTGCGCATAGGCGGCACCATGGAGTTCGCCGGTCTGGACCGTTCGATCAGCGTTCGGCGGACTCAGGCGATCGCCGCAGCGGCGGCACAGTACTTCCCCGCGCTTCGCGCGCAGGACATTGCGCAGGTTCGCCCGTGGGCCGGCCTGCGTCCGTGCTCGCCGGACGGCTTACCGTACCTGGGGCGTTTTGCGCGATACTCGAACCTGTGCGTGGCCGCGGGCCATGCGATGCTGGGTATCAGCCTGGCGCCGATCACGGGGCAGCTGGTGGCGCAGGTCCTCTCGGGCGAGCAGCCGCGGATTGCCATCGAGGCGCTCAGCCCGCAGCGCTATCAGTAAAAAACGACGACACGGGGCACCTGCAAGATGAACTGGAAGGGCGTCATTCCGGCGATCACCACGAACCTCGACGCGGCCGGGGCGATCGAGCACGACGCGCTGGGCCGGCACTGCGAGTGGATGATTCGCAGCGGCTGCATCGGCATCGTGTGCTGCGGCTCGCTCGGCGAAGCGGCCACCGTGAGTTTCGATGAGAAGCTTGCTATCGCTGCGACGTGCGTTCGGGCGGTCGGCAGTCAGGCACCGGTCGTGCTGGGAATCGCTTCCCTGAGCACGGCTGAAGCCGTACAGCTCGCGCGTGGCGCGGAGCAGGCAGGTTGCGCGGGCCTGATGGTGCTGCCGCCTTACGTTTACAGCACGGACTGGCGCGAGATGAAGGCGCACGTCAGCGCCATCCTCGATGCGACGAAACTCTCCTGCATGCTTTACAACAATCCGCCGGCGTACAAGACGGACTTCCTGCCGGAGCAGATCGTCGAGCTGGCGGCGGAGCATCCCAACCTGCACGCCGTGAAAGAGTCCAGCGGCGATGCGCGGCGCGTCACGGCCATTCGCGCGCTGCTGCACGATCGGCTGACGATCCTGGTCGGCATGGACGACGCCATCGTGGAGGGCGTCGCCGTCGGCGCGGAAGGGTGGATCGCGGGCCTGGTGAATGCGTTTCCGGAAGAATCGGTCGCGCTGTTCGAGGCAGCGCTGCGCGGCGACAAGGTGCGCGCGCGCGAGCTCTACAATTGGTTCCTGCCGCTGCTGCGCCTCGACACCGTTCCGAAGTTCGTGCAGTACATCAAGTGGGTGCAGGCGGAGCTCGGTCGCGGCACCGCCGTCGTGCGCGGCCCACGCTTGCCGCTGGATGAGCGCGAGCTCGAGAGGGTGCAGGGAATTCTGGCACAGGCGTTGAAGTCCCGGCCCTCCGTCAGGCGCTAGGACGCGGCGTGACGACTGCCCGTTTGCTCCTTGCTGTCCTCGCTGCTCTGGCGGCGTTCTTCGCGTGGCGATGGTTTCGCGCCGAGCGCGGCGCAGCGCGCGCCAGGCCGGCGATCCCCGACGTGCTGCGTCTCGCGATCGGCTTCGTGACGAATTTCTTCGACACGCTCGGCATCGGCTCGTTTGCACCGACCACCGCGGCGTTCAAGTTCCGCAAGCTCGTTCCCGATGAGTTGATTCCAGGCACGCTCAATGTCGGCCATACGATGCCTACGATGGCGCAGGGGCTGATTTTCATCGGCATCGTGGAGGTCGGGCCGGCCACGCTCGTTTCGATGATGGCGGCCTCTGCAATCGGTGCGTGGCTGGGCGCGGGCGTTGTCGCCAGGTTGCCACGTCGGGCGATTCAGATCGGCATGGGTCTCGCGCTGTCGGTCGCAGCGGTCCTGTTCACGCTGATGAACCTGAAGCTGATGCCAAGCGGAGGCACGGCGCTCGCGCTTGCGGGCCCGACGCTCGTCTTCGCGGTCGCAGTCAACTTCGTGCTGGGTGCACTGATGACGCTCGGCATCGGCCTGTATGCGCCGTGCCTGATTCTCGTCAGCCTGCTGGGCATGGATCCGCGCGCGGCGTTTCCGATCATGATGGGCTCGTGCGCGATGCTCATGCCGGTGGCCTCTGTGCGCTTCATCAGCGATCGCAAGTACGACACGCGCGCGGCGCTGGGACTGGCGCTCGGCGGAATTCCGGGCGTGCTGCTTGCAGCCTACGTGGTGCATTCGCTGCCGCTCGACTGGCTGCGCTGGCTGGTCGTGATCATCGTTTTGTACGCCGCCGCGCTGATGTTGCTCTCGGCGCGTGCGAAATCGCCCGCCGCTGACATAACACCCGCGGCTGCCGATTCTTCGCAGGCGCGCAATTCGAATGCAACGCGCTCGTGAAAATATGCACCGGCTGGAATCAGTCGTACGTATTCATCGCAGAGCGGGAAATTGCCCAAGGGGCTTATCACCAGAGCTGAGGCGGTCTACATTTAAGGCGGTTCAGGTTTCCTGACATCCCAGCTCAGCGGACTCCGAACGATTCGGGGCGACGGATCGAAGAGCGATGTCGCAGATTCAGCGGTCGACAACAACAGCTGCTAGCGTGCAGTAATGGGGAGGATGCGTCGATGTCCGATGCGCGAGGAGACGTGGGAGAACGTGCGCAGGACCCTCGTGACGGCCGGCTGATTGCATGGTTTCAGCGTTGGCGCCGCCCGATCCGCTACTGGTTGTCGAGCCGCTCATCGGTGCCGGCCGCGGAGATCGACGATCTCGCCCAGGAAGTGTTCCTGCGTCTGCTGCGCTATAGCGACGACATCGCGATCGACAACCCGCAGAGCTACCTGTTCCGTATCGCTTCCAACGTGGCCAACGAATGGCGCGAGCGGGCGCAACGACGTCAGCCGCACGACGACAGCTGGCTCGAGGACTTGCAGAGTGCGCCCGGCGCGGAGCCGGAGAATGCCGTCGCGCATGGCCGCGCGCGCGAGCACGTGCAAGCAGCAGTACAGAGACTTCCGCCTCGTCAGCGCGAGGTGCTGCTGTTGCACGTCAACGAGGGACTCACCTACAAACAGATTACGGACAGATTGGGGATCAGCCCGCGCATCGTGCTGCGCGATCTCACCAGAGCGTACAGCCATTTGCGGACGCAGCTGAATCTCGAGGATCTGGAGGACATGGATCAACGCTGAGGTAGGCTGTCATGACGGACCGCATCGACGAGAACCCGCCCATGTCGATCCCGGAGCAGGCGGCGGAATGGTTCTTGCGCTGGCACTGCGGCGATCTGAGCATCGCCGAGCGTTTCGAATACCTGCAATGGCTCAAGACCTCGCCGGTGCACATCGCCGAGACGATGCGCATGTGCCGGCTGTATTCGTGGCTCGAGAACACGAAGCTGAAACTGTTCATCACGAACGAGGACAACTTCACGAACGTGGTCGAGCTGCCGCCGCGCGAGCGCGAAACTGTCGCAGCTCGCGGCGCAAACGGGCTGGCACTGTGGAAGACGAGGATCGCCGCCGGCGTGGCGGCAATCGCGTTGGCCGCGGCCGCCAACTTCGTCGTGAAGACGACCTGGCTCGATCACACTCTGCAGACTCAAGCGAGCGAATGGCGCAGCGTGCCGTTGAGCGACGGCAGCTCGATCACGGTCGCACCTTTCACCAAGCTGCGTCACGATATCGGCGACGAGCAGCGGGTCATCACGCTGTCGCAAGGGTCGGCAATGTTCCGGGTTGCCAAAGATCCGTCTCGTCCGTTTCTTGTCGACGCCGGCGGCATCGTCGTCACTGCGACCGGCACGCAGTTCTCCGTCGCGCGAGAAGGAGACGAGATCACTGTCACGATGCGTGAGGGGAGCGTCATCGTTACGCCGGCGCCCGGCACCGAGGCAACGTTCGCTTCCGTACCGCTGGAGATGGATCAGCAGCTGACCGTTTCTACCGCCGGCGAGCCGAAGGTCAAGCAAGTCAACGGCGAACGTGAGACTGAATACCTGGGAGGCCGTGTGACGTTCGGGGAAGGCGACACGGTCATGACGGCCGTCAAGAGATTCAACAAGTTCAACGCCATGCAGATCGTCGTCGATCAAGCGACCGGCACGAGGCCGATGCGCGGCTCGTTCGACGCTATCGATCCCATGTCATTCGCCGCTGTCGTGGAGCGCAGCACGGGAAGCGCAATCGAGCGCGAGTCGAGCACGCTCGTGCGCATCGGACGCCGCGAACAACGCAGTCCCTGATCGACCCGCGGTCCGCGATGAACCGCCACTCGAATGCCCCTGCGCCACGGGTCCTGCTCCTGGGCGCGCTCGTTTGCGTTTCGCTGTGCTGGGCCGCGCCGGCGCTGGCCCAGTCGAACGAAGCGAAGCATGAGTTCGACATCCCCGCACTGCCGCTCTCCCAGGCGCTGCGGGAGTTCTCGAAGCAGGCAACGCTGCAGTACGGCTACATTCCGAACGACCCCGCAGAAGAAAAAATCGTCGTTCACGCCGTGAAGGGGCGCTACACGGTGCAGCAGGCGCTGGCAATTCTGCTGCCCGATGGCTTCACCTTCGCGTGGGTCAACTCGCGCACGATCTCCGTTCTGTCCCCGCCGGCGAATGCACCGCCTGGCGGCGTGAATGAGGCCGTGGCCGCGAAGGATCAGCCGCGCTCGGAGATGTCAGAGGGACAGAGGCTGAGCATGGCGAACGGCGGTGGGAAGGAAGGGTCGGCGCGAGGGCCGTATGCGTTTGATTGGGAGATGACAGTCGAGGGCAGACGGCTCGACAGTGTCTTCGGCAGCCTCGATCTTGATGTGCCCGCGACTGTGTTTGATCGAAAAGATATCGAGGCCTCGGGTGTGTCGACGCTGAGTGATCTGTTTCGATATCTCCCACAGCAGCTGCATACGATGCCGGAGTCATACCTGGGTGATGGAACGCAGTTCGCAGATCTGCGTGGCCTGGGATTCGATACCACTCTCGTGCTGATCAACGGTCGGCGCACCATAGCGACAGCAAGTGCTCTGACCGCCAACGCGTTTGACTTGAACAGCATTCCGCCGGCAGCGGTGGAGCGAATCGAAATCGTCTCCGATTCGAACTCGGCCGCGTACGGTGCGGATGCGATCGGCGGCATCGTGAACATCGTGCTCCGCAAGGGCATCCCCGAGCCCAGATTGGACATCGACTATGGTGCCGCGGACGGCGGCTCCGTGGAACGGCATGGCGCGTTCAGTATGTGGGGTGCACGCGGCCGCGCGTGGGGTTCGGTCGTGGTCGACTACTTCGATCGAAGTCCGCTCCTGGGTCGCGAGCGCGCGCGTTGGAATGATCAGGACTTCACGCGCTTCGATAGCACGGACTGGCGATCGCCTACTGCTTCGCCCGGCAACGTCAGCTCGACCACGCTTGCGAACCTGCCCGGTCTGTCCTCAAGTTTCGCGGCGATACCGGTTGCGCGCGCCGGGATCACCTTGACCCCTGCGGATTTCGTGTCGACGGCTGGGCAACGCAATCTTGAGAGTCTCTCGAGGTATTCGGCGATCACCGACGCGACGAGTCGGAAGACAGTAGTCGGGCAGGCCGGGTATGAGCTTACCCCGCAGATCAGCGCCTATGGCGAGTTCTTGTACGTCGATCGGGAGTTCGCGGCGCGCTTCGAGCCACCTGCGATCGCCGGTGCCATGGTTAGCGGTTCCAATCCATACAATCCGTTCGGTGTCGACGTGCTGGTGGATACACTCCTGACGGATGTAGGTCCCAGAAGATTCGTTCGTCGTTCGGAAATGGTTCGTGCGGCAGTTGGCATCCGCGGCCGCATACGCGAATGGGATTGGGACTCTTCGCTGCTCAACACTCAGGATGACGCGTCGACGGTCCAGTCCAATGAGCTGGATCAGGCTCGTGTGGCTACGGCACTCGCGGCGTCTGACCGCGGCGAAGCCTTGAATCTCTTCGGTGCCAACAGTCCGGCGTTGCTTGCATCGTTGCTCGCCGAGCCGCTCGACAGTCAGTACCGCACGGAATTGAGCCAGTTTGTGACGTCCCTGCAAGGTCCGCTGGCCTCGCTGCCCGCGGGACCGCTGAAGCTCACAACGGGGGGCGAATGGCGTGCTGAGCGCATTCGATACGACATAGCTGCACCCTTGGACGTCGCGGGTCTGCATGAACGCTCGATCGTCGCTGGCTTCGCGGAATTGCGGCTGCCTCTTGTAGGTCAAGCGGCCCAAGTCCCGGCGATGCGCGAGCTCTCGCTGATATTGTCCGGGCGTCTCGATGACTACTCCGACATCGGTCAGGCGTTCAACCCCGAGTACGCGCTGATCTGGCGACCGGCTAGCGCACTGACAGTTCGCACGTCGTTTGCGAAGAGCTTTCGCCCACCGCCCCTGTTTGACCTCCACATGCCGCGCACTGATGTGCCGGGACTGATTGCGGACCCGGCGCGCAACGGTGACTTCGCCGCGCCGGTCTTCATTGTCGGGGGCAACGCGGATTTGAAACCGTCCAACGCGGAGTCCTGGAGCGTCGGCCTGCAGCTGGAGCCCAGACTGCCATCCGCTTTGCGCCTGGCGGCAAACTATTGGCGAATCGTCGCCGACGAGACGATCATAATCCCTTCAGCGTCGCGCTTGTTGGCGGCCGAGGACCTCTTTCCCGGGAGAATCATCCGAGGACCTCCATCCTCATTGGACGTTGCGGCCGGCCTGCCGGGTCCGCTGCAAGTCATAGATATCAGGCGTATGAACAATGGAGCTGTTCGCACGAGCGGCGTGGACGTGAACGCTTCCGTGGACTTCGATACGGCCGTTGGACGTTTCAAACCGGAACTAGCTGCCACGTGGGTGCACGAGTTCGAGACTTCGAACCTCGTCGACGGCCCAAATGTCAGCCGCGTGGGCGTCGCGAATCTGCAAGGTACGGTGCCCAAGTGGCGGGCTGTAGCGACCCTCAACTGGAATCACGGCGGTTTCGGTATTTCAAGCGCCATGCGGTACCTTCCTTCCTACGACGATGTCGACCTTGTCGGTAGTCGCAACGGACGGAAAGTCGGCTCCATGACAACATTCGACGTGCAGCTCTCGCTGGATCTGGGGGCTATCGCGGAGGAGCGCTCGCCCTGGCAGGGCTTTGAGGTCAGGGCCGGCGCCTTCAATGTCTTCGATGCCACGCCTGCGTTCGCTGAGGTGAGTGGTCCTGCAGGCTACGACACCTCGCAAGGCGATCTTCGGCAGCGCTTCGCCTACTTGAAAGTCGCAAAGAAGTTCTAGGGGATTTCGGCATCCGGGCTTATGCGGAGGGTTAACCGGCACCGATGTGCGGTCATTGCTATCCGAAGGCGGCCACGGCCGACCTTCGGGCGGAAGAATCTGCGCGGAAGAACATAAGGACTACGCTCGTCGAAGGGTCAGCCGGGAGCCACGATGGTCCTCCTCGGCCGGAGCATGGCGCCCCCTCGCGAAGCTGAATCTGTGCAGAGCACTTACTTTCCAATCGTTCTCATTGGGAAAACTCACTTGCAAGGGGTTTGATCATGCAGGAGCAACTCGAAATCATCGATTTAGGGGATGCGATGCTGGAAACACGATGCACTCAGACCGTGGGTCCGCAATTCGACTTCGCCTTCGGAGCAGGCCACTGGCGCTGTTGAGATCCACGGAGGGGGTGTGCAGGCAACTGCACACCCTGGCCTCACAGGACCGTTCGATAACACAAAGCAACGCTGCTTAACTTCCGTGCCCGCCCTCGGCGCACACAGCGACAAAGAATTCTGGATGCCGCCGCACACGCGGGTGTGTGTGACTGCAACCGGCGGCGTCGTGCTCGACCTGAAACGCAATCGCTACTTCGGTCTTGGATATCGTGAGGTTCGCTCGCTGTGCGCGCTCGCTACGAACTGGTCGGCGGCATCGACGCCGGCGGGGTATCCGATCGAGCCGATGGCGCGCGACGATGCGGCGCGTCTTGCCGACGCGCTGATCAAAGCCGGGTTTCTGATGCCCGTCGCTCCAACGGAGGCGGGGCCGGCGTTCACTGCGATCGAATCCAATGCGGGGCTGACCAGCGTCGGTCACGAGGTTTCGGCTGAGGTCCGTCTGCGCTTGGGCCACATCGTTGCGTTCCTGCGCGCGTGCATCTGGGCGAAGCGGGCGGTCGACTCGCGGCTGTTGTATTCGATCGCATGCGAAGTCGCGGCCGACAAAGGCGCTGCGCCGCAGACGGTCGACCTCGAGCGGACCATCGGGCTCGTCTGCGTTTTCCGTCGCTTGCGACCGTATGCATTCGCGGCCAAGGACCAATGTCTCTTTCATGCGCTCGCGTTGCTGAAGTTCCTGTCTCACTACGACATCCATCCGACATGGGTCATCGCGGTGCGGCCCGCGCCCTGGGCGGCACACAGCTGGCTGCAACTCGGCAGCTTCGTGCTCGACTGCAATCCTGAAGAGATCTGTGAATACACGCCCATCCTGGCCATCTGAGCCGCCGGGGAGTCGCTCATGTTTCGCTACGTCGCGCTGATCTGGGATCCGCGGGATTCCCGACAGGTTGAGACCGCACAGGCGGCGACACGCCGGCTCAAATCGGCGTCGCAATGGCACGAGGCACTCGACCGCGCCGGCCTGCGCGTGCTGTGCACCGACATTCAGCCGGGATCGCTGCAGCCTCGCGTCCTGGCCGGAAGTGCAGGCGTGGTGCTCGGCTCATTGTTCACGCGCAAGTCCGATCTCGAAGACGACACTCCCGCGCGACCTTGTGCGCTGGATGAAGTGCGCACAGCGGCAATCGTGGATAGCCACGGCGAATGGCTCGTGCGCCATGCGTGGGGCAACTACGTCGCATTCATCTGCGATCACCTCACTGGCAACGTTCGCGTCTTGAAAGATCCGTGCGGCAGCCTGCCGTGTTTCAGCACTGCGCTTGGCGGCATCGCCGTGGTTTTCTCGGCAATCGCGGATTGCATGCAGCTCGGCGCGACTCGCTTCACGGTCAATCGCCGCTTCATCGAGCGCCGCCTGTACGGCGGTGACATGACGCATCAGTGGAACGCGCTCAACGAAGTCACTCAGATCCGTCGCGGCGAGTGTGCGGAGTTCAGTCCGCGGCAGCAGCCTGCGCTCGTCGGCAGGCAATCGTTCTGGAGTCCTTTGGCGTTCGCGCAGGCCAGGGATTCGCTCGCCGATGCGCAAACCGCCGCCGCGGCGTTGCGTAACACGCTGCTCTCGTGCACGGCGACACTGGCGGCGTGTCATGAGAGCGCATTGCTGCGAATCTCGGGCGGTCTGGATTCGTCAATCGTTCTTGCTTGCCTTGGCGCGTCGCCGCGTCGCCCGCGATTGCTCGCGTACACGCAATACGCTGCCGATAGTCCCCTCGACCCGCGGCGCTGGGCGCGCATGGCAGTTGCAGCGGCCGGCTGCGAGCACGCCGAGATGGAGTTGTCGGCGGCCGGGGTGCGCCTCGCCGAGATCCTCGAGCTGGCGCCCGCAGCCGAGCCGTTCAGCACACTCATGCACCTTGCCACGGCGACACACGAGCGAGCCCTGTCGGCGCGACATCCCGCCACCGCGATATTTACCGGCGACGGGGGCGACAGTGTATTTGGCAGCTTCTGCATCGGCGAAGCTGCGACGGCGTATCTGCGCCGACACGGTCCGCGCCCAGCTGTCTTGCAACTCGCAGCGCAGTCCGCGCTCGTCCTCAGGCAAACGACATGGCGCGCTTTGAACAATGCATTTCGCATGTGGCTGACAGGCCGATCCTTGATGAGCATCGATGCGCTGAATAACGAGGCGCGCAGACTCGTCACGGCTGACGTTGTGCGCGAATGCGCAACGCATCCCGCAGTCCATCCCTGGCTCGTCGGCGTGCGGCACGCGCCGTGGGAGGCGATCAGCAAGCTCGGAATGTTGCTTGCGAGCCCGGATTTCTACACCGGCCAAGCGCAGCCCACTGCAGCCGGGCCGGAGATCGTCGCGCCGATCTACGCGCAGCCGATGATCGAGGTGGCGCTGCGAATTCCGGCGGACGTGCTCTTTGCGGGCGGCCAGGATCGCGGTCTGGCACGGCGAGCGTTCCGTGGTGATGTCCCGCAACCGATCCTGAGCCGCATCTGGAAGGACCGGGCGGGCAACTTTCACGACGAGATCATTCATCGCAATCGCGACTGGTTGCGCGAGATTTTTCTCGACGGCGTGCTGGTCAGCGAGGGACTGCTCGACCGCGGCACGCTCGAGCGGGTGCTGGCGCCAGGACTGGTGAAGAGCGACATATTTCCAGGCGAGCTGCTGCGGCACCTCGATACTGAGATCTGGGCTCGGCAATGGACTGCGAGTCGTAGCGGCGTGTTGCGGGCAGCGTGATCGTTCAACGCATCCAGTAACGCGCCCAGATCTCGACGTCGAGATGTCGATAGATCTCTACGGGCAGCACCGCTGTTTTCGATGGGCCGGGCGCGAGCGCTGCCTCGACGGCGGCGCGATTCAACAATCCCTCGCTCGCGAGCACGCCATCGAGAAACAGCTCGCGGATGAGATCGAAATTGCGCTGCAGGACTTCGCTGTGAAAGCCGGGCGCGCGGTCCTTCCATTCCCGCCGCAGAATTCCTTCCGGAACTTCGCGCGCGAACGCGCGCCGCGCCAGGCCCCGGTCGTGGCCACCCTCGGCGTGTACGTGAATCGGTATGCGCAGGAACAACTCGATTGCAGGCTGCGCGTACAGGGGCGCGACGATCTCGGGCTCTGGCCGGTCGACGTCGGTGACGTTGTAGAACTCCGGCGTCGAAACCAGGATGCCGAGACGCCGCAGCAGGTCCCATGGCACTTCGTGCAGATGACTGAACCAGGGATGCGGATAGCTCTCGGGAATCGTGAAGTCCTCACGAATTTGCGCATCGACGAGCTGCGATCCCATGAGCAGGGCAGGGAGCTGCTCGCTCATCTTCGCGCCGAACAGCCAGCGTCGCATCGAGCTCAACAGCACCGCTGCGGTCGATCGCTCCGTACGCAGAGCAACGTCAGAGGCCAGGCGCAATGCGCTGAGGCGCGGGCCGTGTCGCCGCAGATAGTCGGTGACCAGGTACGGGAGCGAATCGCTGCAGAATCCCGAGTCACCGCCGTCGCCGGTGAACACCGCAGTGGCTGTGCGCTCGGCCGCCAGTTTCTCCTCGATCGTGCTGCGGATCAGGTAGCCGAGCATCGGCAGCGGCTCCGTCGCCGGCCGCGGTCGCACCAGTGCGGTCAGCTGCACGTCGGTCGGGTCGATCGGACATTCGAGATGCTCGAATCCCGAATGCTCCGCCGCGAGGCGCGCCCAGGGCCTTTCATCCGATCGGCCGCGCGGATTGAAGTACGTGTAGCAAGCGACCCGTGGCGGCGAAGAAGCGCGCGCGAGGCACCCGGCGATGATCGACGAATCGAGGCCGCCCGAAAGTCGATGCAATAGGCTTGCATGACCGGCTGACAGCGCCTGTGTGCACGAACGAACCGTGGCATGCACAGCGGTCGCCGCGCGATCGGGATCTTCGATCGCCGGTCGATCACGGACGAACGTGAACGGATTCCAGCAGAAGCGGCTGGAGCGCACGGCTTGCTCGGCCGCGGGATCGATCTCGATGCACTCGCCGCGGCGAACCTGCGAAATCTCGACGAGCGCGTTGCGTTCCTGGTCGCTGAAGCCGAGCACGCGTGTGCGCAGATACTCCCGGTCGACCGTGAATCGTTTGAGCCCCAGCTCGATGCAATCGCCGACATGTGCGAACAGGACCGTGACGCCGTCACTCAGCGTGCGGAAGCAGGGTAGAGTGCCCGAGGGATCTTTCAATACACGTACAGTGCCGGTGCTCGCATCGCGCATCAAGGCGACGTAGTTTCCCCAGCAGGTGTCGATCAACCACTGCCCGTGACTGGAGAGAATGGCTTCGCACGAGCGCGCAGTGAGAGTGGCTCTGCGCGGCGGCGAGTCATCATCGATCGCGCTGCTGCGTTCGAAAAGAACGCCGATTACAATGCCGCCTTCGTTCGCCAATGGCAGTGCCCGCAGCGTCGCGGAGGAGTCCTTGCAGTAGACCCGGAGTCCTACGCTGCTGAACGATTGCGTCCACTGACGCGCGCGCAGCCGTTCGGCGAGCGACTCCGCTGTGCGCGCTTGCTGCTCGCTGGCGAGGTTCCAGACGAGCGCAACGTACCGAAACATGCGCTGCCCCTTGAGAGTTTTTGTTGTTGTTCGTCAGACAGTGAGTATCGGTGTGTACTCGCAGACATGCTCGGGGTTGGCGTCGAGCAAGAGCTTGTCCTCCTGCACCCACGCATGCGCTCCCCAGGGCTTGGCGCGCACGCCGATCACCCACGTCGGAAACACCGCGTGGCGCGACATGAACCTCACGAGCGCCAGCGAATGAAACAGGCAGCGATCGCGCGCCGCGAACGCATGCGGGCGCAGTCGTCGAAAGAGGCCGACCAGCTCGATTGCACGCTGCCTGTCGAACGCGCCGCCGGCGGCAGCCTTGCGATCGCGGACTTCGCACGCGATCGAGTACAGCGTTCGCGAGCGCAGCGCTCGGCGCGTCCAGGCGAGTGCCCCGAGAAAGGAGGCGATGTGTGCAAGACGCAGCGAGGTCTCGCGACTCAGTTCGTGGCCGGCGCTGGTCAGTGCCCCGCTGAGGTCGGGCGGCGTGCCGCAGAGCGAAGCGCGAGCGGCGGGCGCCTCGCGGCTGAGCAGTCCGGCGTCGATCAATGAGTCCGCCATGACGATCGCCGCGTCGGGCGCGAGCGGTTCGACTTCCGCGCCGGCGCCGTTCGCTTCGGTCCAGTTGAGAGCCAGCGTCGAGAGTGCACGCGTCTCGTGCGTGCCGATGCCGAAGTAGCGGTTGCGTTCGAGGTCCAGCAGGATCGTGCTGGCCAGCAAGGGGCACACTCGAACGTGCGGCGGAATCCAGTAGCGGGGCAAGTCTGCGTGCATGCAGCTGGCTGTTGGAGAAAGCGGGTGCGTGCAGCACGCACCCGCAAAGGGTCGTTCT
>DATEKT010000247.1:0-11350 GCA_035277305.1 Steroidobacteraceae bacterium
CGATCTCGGGTCGCTTACGTCGCGATGCAAACATTCGGCACCTCCTTCAAGGGGTTAACAAAAGACAGGCTGCAGTAAAGCAAGCCAGTAGGAGGCCGGGTTGTTCCACCGGTTTTGCTAGCGTCGCAGCAGCTCCGACACAGTGACGGAGGTCAGCCCACGCTCGCGCAAGCCGCGCAGAATCTTCGGCAGCGCGGCAGCGGCGGTGCTTCGATGGTGTCCCTCGCGCTCGTGACCATCATGCATGAGCACGATGTCGCCCGGCGCGATGCGTGACAGCACGAGTGCGGCGGTCGCATCCGCATCCCGCGTGAAGGTATCGCGACTGTGCAGCGACCACGCAACGACAGTCAGCTTGCGCGCATGCGCGACACGTGCGAGCGCCGGACTCTTGAGTCCGACCGGCGGGCGATAGAGCGGCTCGGCGCTCGAGCCGGACAACTCCTGAATCAGCCGCGTGCTGCGATCGACGTCCGAGCGCTGGTGACCGGTGCGATAGAAATTCTGGAAGTACGAATGCATCCACGAGTGATTGCCGATCTCGTGACCTGCGCGCAGTGCGCGCGCCGCGATGTCCTGCTGCTTTTCGAGATGCCGGCCGATCGTGAAGAACGTTGCTCGCGCATCGGCCTCGCCGAGCGCTTCGAGAATCGAGGGGGTGACCTCGGGATCGGGCCCGTCGTCGAATGTGAGCGCGACCTGCGGACGATCCCGCGGTCCATGCCAGACCGTGGGATAGAGCACGCTCGACGTCGGCCGGAAGATGCCGTCCGTCAGCACTGCCAGGAACGCCGCGGAAGTGACTGCCAGCGGGGTAGCGGCCAGCAGCGCCGACGAACCCAGGACGGCGGCGCTGCCCGCGATCAGTACTTTGTCGGCGCGGCATAGGTTCACGCGAACGACTCTAGCATTGATCGACGCTGTCGATGGATCGGATCGCGAAGTTCGATTGCTGTTCGAGCCCGGCGCCGGCAGTCTTGTACGCGTTGCAAACCCGGAGGCCCAGATGAGCCCTGATTCGATTGATGGTGGGAAGTTGATCCCCGTGACCGATGCGACCTTCGCCGAACAGGTGCTCGGTTCGCAGACGCCCGTTCTCGTGAAGTTCGAGGCGCAGTGGTGCGGTCCGTGCAAGGCCATGAAGCCGATGGTCGACGAGATCGCCAACGAATACTCGGGCCGGCTGACGGTCGTGACCGTGGACATCGAGGAGAACCAGCAGACGACGTACCGCCTCGGCGTGCGCGCGGTGCCGACGGTGGTTTTGTTCAAGAACGGCGAAGTTTTCGCCCAGAAGGTCGGCTTGCCCCGCAAGACGGACCTCGTCGCCCTCGTCGACAAGGCGCTGGAGAAGGCCGCGGCGTAAGTTTTTCGGATACAGTGCGCGCTCCAACCCGAAGCTGAAGAAAGGGGGAAGAGTGCGCACTGGGTTACTGCCGCGTACGCGGCTGCTCTGTTTTCTGGTCCTCGCGGCGCTCGCCGGCGGCGTCCACGCTGCCGAACGCGTCGATCTCATCATCCGCAATGGCGTGATCTACGACGGTAGCGGCCGCGATCCGGTCCGTGGCGACGTCGCCGTCAAAGCCGGGCGCGTCGTCGCCACCGGCAAATTGCAGGACTACTCCGCCGATAAAGAAGTGAACGCCAACGGGCTCGCCGTCGCGCCCGGCTTCATCAACACGCTCTCGTGGTCCGTCGAATCGTTGATCTACGACGGTCGCGGCATGAGCGAGATCAAGCAGGGCGTGACGCTCGAGATCTTCGGCGAAGGCAACTCCATGGGCCCGGTCAACGACCGCGTGCGCGAGGAGATGGTCAAGACGCAGGGCGACATCCACTACGACGTCACCTGGAAGACGCTCGGCGAGTATCTCGACTTCCTCACGAAAAAAGGCGTTTCGCCGAACGTTGCGTCGTTCGTCGGCGCGACCACGGTGCGCGAGAACGTCGTCGGCTTCGACGACGTCGCGCCGACGCCGGCGCAGTTGAAGCAGATGCAGGACCTCGTGCGCCAGGCGATGCGCGATGGCGCGCTCGGCGTCGGCAGCTCGTTGATCTACGCCCCGGCTTCGTACGCGAAGACCGATGAGCTCATCGCAATGTGCAAGGCCGCGAGCGAGTTCGGCGGCGGCTACATTTCGCACATGCGCAGCGAAGGCGATCGTTTCCTCGAAGCGCTCGACGAGCTGATCACGATCTCGCGCGAAGCCAAGGTGCACGCGCAGGCGTATCACCTCAAGGCCGCCGGTCAGAAGAACTGGCCGAAGATGGCGCAGGCGATCGCGAAGATCGAGGCCGCTCGCAAAGAGGGCCTGCCGATCACCGCGGACATGTATGCGTATACGGCCGGCGCGACGGGTCTCGACGCCGCGATGCCGCCGTGGGTGCAGCAGGGCGGCATCGATGGCTGGGTCGCCCAGCTGAAGAAGCCGGACGTGCGCAAGAAAGTCATCGCCGAGATGCGCGACCCCAACGCGAAGTGGGAGAGTCTGCTGCTCGCGGCCGGCTCACCGGATCGCGTGCTGCTGATCGGCTTCAAGACCGACAAGCTCAAGCCGCTCACCGGCAAGACGCTCGCCGAGGTCGCGAAGATGCGCGGCGTATCGCCCGAGGACGCGGCGATCGATCTCGTGATCGAAGATCACACGCGCGTCGGCACGGCGTACTTCCTGATGTCGGAAGAGAACGTCAAGCTCGGCTTGTCGCAGCCGTGGGTCAACATCGGCTCGGACGCCGAGGCGTCGGCGCCGGAAGGCCCGTTCCTGCTGAGCAATCCGCATCCGCGCGCCTACGGAACGTTTGCGCGCTTCCTCGGCCGTTACGTGCGCGATCAGAAGGTCACGACGCTGCAGGATGCCATTCGCCGCCTGACGCGCCAGCCGGCGGAGAGCTTCAAGCTGAAGGATCGCGGCTGCCTGGACCAGGGCTGCTTCGCCGACATCGTCGTGTTCGACCCCGCGAAGATCAACGACCTCGCGACGTTCGACAAGCCGTTCCAGTACGCCGTCGGCATGAAGGACGTGTTCGTGAACGGCACGCAGGTCCTGCGCGACGGCGAGCACACCGGCGCGAAGCCCGGCCAGGTCGTGCACGGCCCAGGCTGGACCGGCTGGAAGAAGCAGTAGTTAACGGTGCCGGGAGAGAAAAGCAGCGAAAACTGCACAGCGCAGCAATTGCTGCACTGCTGAGTTTCACCACGAATTCTCTCCCGGCACCGACTTCAGGGACTCCGACTTCTCGGCGATCCACGCCGCGAGCGCTGGCACATCGATACCAGCCGGCGGCTTTGCCTTGTTCGCTTCCAACCACGCGCTGATGGCGCGCAGCAGCTTCGCCGCCTGGTGCTGATCCAGCGCGTACAGGCGCAGGAAGTTGAAGCGTGCCTCGTCGACTCGATTCAATCCGAGGAACGCTTCGCCCTGGTACTCGATCGCGAACGTCGTATCGGGATTGATCTTCAGCGCCTGCTCGTATGCGTGCAGCGCTTCGCCATAGCGGCCGAGCTTGCGATTGGCGTAGCCCATGTACGTGTACGCTTCGTGCATCGACTGATCGAGTCGCACGGCGGCCGCGAAGTTCGGCAACGACGCCTGATACGCCTTCTTCGCGTCGGCTTGCGCGGCGGTGCGCTCGGCGTCGGTCGTCGACGCCGCACCGAGATTCTCCGCGTGCTCGGCGCGCAGGATCGACGCATAGCCGGCCGTGTACGCATCGATCGCGCCTTGCTCGGACACGGGCACCGGGCCGGGATCCTTCGGCCGATAACCACCCGGTCCGTCCGCGTCAGCGGCCGTGACCGCGCCGAGCAGCGCGATCACGGCCAGCCATTCACGCGAGCGTCGCATCAGAACCGCGATGCCGTCAGCTGCACGTCCGCATCGGCCCAGGCCTTCTTGAAGTCGGCTTCGATGAGCTTCGCCTGGTCGGTCTTGCCCTGCGCGCGCAGCGCCTGGGCCAGACCAAACAGCGCCCAACCGTTCTTCGGATGCCGCTTCAGGTCGTCCCAGTACACGCTCTCGGCTTCGACCGGGCGGCCGGCCTGCAGCAGCACTGCGCCGAGGTTGTGACGCACGGGCTGATGCCAGTCATCGGGCTCCGTGTAAATCAGCGCGTCTTCGAAACGCACAGCGCGGTCGAGATGCGCGATCGCCTGCTCGAAGTTGCCCTGTGCCGCTGCGAACTCGCCATCGAGCACTTCCACGCCGACGCGCAGCACGGAGTCCGCGAGATTCAGCGACATCGACGTCGGCGCCTTGATCAGCTCCGGATTGGCCGCGATCTTCTTCACCTCGTCGATCTCTTTCGCCGCCGCCGTGAGGTCGTTCTTGCGGATCAGCGCCATGCCGCGCGCGTAGTGGCGCGTGGCACGCGTGAACAACGTGTCGGCGCGCGGCGCCGGCAGCGCCAGGATCTCGTCCCACTTGCCGAAACGAACCAGCGAGTAGTCGTGAGCCAGCAGGAACGTCTGCAGCAGCGGCACGTCCTTCAGCGCTTCGACCGGGATCGACTTGGTCGTCTTGTCCGCGGCGTCGATCGCCAGCTTGCTCTCGCCCGCCATGGTCGCGGCGAACCACAGGAAGTGGATGTTGTGCGGGTAATAGGCCATGGGGTACAGGCCCTGCGCCCGGCACTGAGTGATGTAGTCCTCGTCGGCAACGACCGCCAGCTGATTGGCTTTCACCGCGTCGTTGTAGCGACCGACGCGCTGGAAGAGATGCCCCGGCATGTGGACCAGGTGACCGGCCGCAGGAGCCAGCGGCAGCAAACGATCCGCAGCAGCTTCGGCGCGCTCCGGCGTGTTGCTCGCCTCCCAAAGGTGGATCCAGAGGTGCAGGGCGCCGGTGTGATCCGGCTCCAGCTTCAGCGCCTTCTCGAGCGCCGCCGTGATATCCGCGGTGCGCTCATAAGGCACGCCGGCGCGGTTCCAGTAATTCCACGGGCTGAGGTCCATCAGCGACTCGGCGTACAGGGTCGCTGCATCCTGATCGTCGGGGTACTTCTGGAACAGCGCGCGCATCGCGCCCGCGTAAGCCTGGTCGGCCGCGGCCCGGTCGTCGCCCTTGCCCGTGTAGCGGGCGGCGAGCGCATCGATATAGTCGCGCTCCCGTTGGGAGGCCTTCGACTTGAGCGCCTGTGCCTGCTTCAGATGAGCCAGTGCTTTCGGTTCTTCGTCGGGCGCCATCGGCGCGTTGATGTTCGGTCCGAGCACCAGCGCCATGCCCCAGTGGGCCATTGCGAGGTTCGGATCGAGGCGCGCCGCCTCCGCGAACGCACGGCCGGCCTCGGCATGGTTGAAGCCATAGGCCAGGTTCAGACCCTGGTTCATGAACAACTGGGCCTGCTGGGAGGAGGTGGTGACCTTGAAGACGTGGTTGCCGACCTTCTGCAGGCGCGGCGCGCGGGCGCCGGAAGCGGCGGCGGTATCGAACTGATCGGTGGGTTCGTAGTGCTTGTGGACCGGGACCTGGGCGTGGAGCGGCGAGGCTGCCAGACCCAATACGAGTGCGGCGAGGCACAAGGGTCGATGTCGCATATGGATTCTCCCTGAACTGGAAGTGATGAGCCGGCCCTTTATAGGACCGCATCGTGAGCCTGCGGTCTGTGCAGTCGTGAAAAATCCGTGAATCGGCGCGAACTGTACGCCCATTGCCGGAGCCCAGGTATGGTCCGGTGGTCGCGTCCCGCTGCCTGACTTTCGTCAGGTCCGCCGGCCATCGTGTATCGTTCCGCTCCATGCAACAAGGACCCGAGCCGATCGTCATCGTGACCACCGGCGGCACGATCGACAAAGCCTACTTCGACGCCCTGAGCATCTACCAGATCGGCGAGCCGGTCGTGAAGAAGCTGCTGGACGGCGCGAACGTCACGCATCCCTACAGGATCGTCGAGTTGCTGCGCAAAGACAGCCTCGAGCTGACCGACGAGGATCGAGCGCGCTTGCAGGAGACCGTCGCGGCGCTGGCCGAAAGCCGCGTCGTGATCACGCACGGCACGGACACGATGACCGACTCGGCGGCCGTGCTGACCTCGGTTCCGGACAAGACCATCGTGCTGACGGGAGCACTGTCGCCGGCGCGATTCACCGAGAGCGATGCGACCTTCAATATCGGCATGGCGTTCGCGGCCGTGCAGTCGCTGCCGGCTGGTGTCTACGTCGCGATGAACGGCCGCGTGTTCCGCGGCGACGAAGTGAAGAAAGATCGCGAGCAGCGAAGGTTCGTCGCGACGAACGAATGAGGATATGACCCCTCCGCGTTACCTGTCGGTGATGGTTGCCGTGAGCACTCCTGTTCGTGCGATAGCGCAGTGATGAAAGCGTCGAATGCGGTGAGGCATCTGCAGCAGCTCGACGAGCTGATCAACCGCGTCGTGCGCGAGGCCGACCTGATCCACGATTACGTCCAGGTGCGGTTTCACGGCGGCCTCGTGCTCACGTTGAACAACGCCGTGGAACTCGACGGGCAGGTGCTGTTCAATTCTCCCGCCGGCCGCATTCTGCTGGCTTCGATCGTCGGCCGCGCCGTCAACGACGTGGAGCGGGCCGCCGATCAGATCGTCCTGAACTTCCGCGGCGGTTCGGCGTTGAGGATGAATTTGCAACCGTCGGCGTGGCACTCGCCGCAAGCGCTGACGCTGAAGCGACCCGGTGCATCGAAGTTGCTGCCCGTATGATTCGCAATTGCGTCTATCTAGTCGTGCTGTCGCTGCTCGGGGCTGCACGCGCCTCGTGCGCGGCAGATTCGGTCGACCTGGCGCTGCTCTCGCCGCCCCAGTTGCTGGAGGTGCTGGAAGGCAGAAACACCGAGGGCGGCATGGCGTTCGTCGCGGCGTCGCGCCGCGGCTGGGTGAAGGAAGAGCATCTGCCGGCGCTGATGGAGCTGCTCGACTCACCGACCGAATGCCTGCCCGTCATGCACGAGAAATCGAGCACCATCCCGCGGCGTTCGACGATCGGTCAGGAAGCGGCCTTCATGGTCGAGGGCTACCGTGCTGGCACCTATCCGCCTGCGCCGATTGCCGAGAAGTCGCGGGTCACGAAGGAGGAGTTGCGGGACTGGTGGGCCGGTCCGCACTGTCCGCTCGTCGGGGCGATCAACACGATCCCGTTTCGCGGCGAGCGCGGTGCCGACGCAGCGTACGACCGCTTGCGATTCGACGATGCTTGCGAAAGGGTGCTGTTCGACTCGCTGGACGACGCGCAGCGCATGCCCGATCCGCGACAGATGCCGCCTGAACACCGCTTCACGGTCGCGGATGCCGCGCTCTTCATTCTGCTGCAGCGACGCTCCATCGATGTCGACCAGCTACTGCCGCCCGACGTCGCTGCGCGCATGCAGGAGCGGGGCATCGAAGCGTATTTCGACTACGTCGCGACGCCATCAGGCCGCAGTGCGATCGTCGATCGAGTCAGATACCAGTTCGCGCAGTAATCAGTGCACGTCTCTGCGCTGCTGCGCCGCTTTGCTCTGCAGACTGAATCTCGGCTCGATGTTCTTGTTCGTGCCATTCACCAGCTGCGCAGCGTAATTGCCCACCGCCGGCCCGTGCTTGAAGCCGTGGCCTGAGCCGCCGCCGACGAGCACGACGTTCTCGTACTGCGGATGCCGATCGATCAGGAAGTCGCCGTTCGAGCTGTTCTCGTACTGACACACCCGCGATTCGGTCAGCGGGCGGTTCGCGAGTCCGGGGAAGCGGCGGTTGATGAACTCGCGGCATTCGGCGATCGCTTTCGCGCTCGGCGTGCGATCGCCGGTGTCGGGATCGATCGCCGGGCCGTGCTGGTCGTGCGCGATCTTGAACCCGCGCGCTTCGATATCCGGCATGCCGTAGAAAATGTCGCCGTCGTTGAAGTCCGCCCAGCCGGGCAGGTGCGGCGGCGCGAAGCGCGTGTCGCCGGCCTCGGCGGCGAAGAAGAACACTTCCTGGCGTGTCGGGAAAATCCGCGAGCCGAGTATTTCGGGAAACACTTTCGGCAGCCACGGCCCGCACGCGAACACGAAACGCGACGCGCTCAGCGTTTCGCCGGCGGTCGTCTGGATCGAGTCGAACGACGCATCGGCCTTTGGCGGCACGACTGCGGCCTGGCGATACTCGCCGCCGGCGGCGGCGAACTCCTGCACCAGCGTCTGCACCGAGCGCCGCGCCATCAGCACCCCGCGATCATGCTCGAACAGACCCAGCTCGATGCCGTCCAGCGAGATCTGCGGAAAGCGTTGCGCCAGCGCCGTGCGGTCGAGAACCTCGAGCGGAATCTTCAGCTGCTGATGCACCTCGATGCTCTGCGTGACGTACGGCTCGCGGCGTCCGAACAGGAACACCACCCCCGTTGGATGGAAGATGGGCAACCCCGAACGGCCGGACAGCCACCGCCATTGGTCCAGTGATTCCAGCGCGAATCGCGTGTAGATTTCATCGCGCCCGTAGACGGTGCGCGTCATGCGGGACTCGCCGCCCGAGGAGGCACGGGCGTGCGCCGGACCCCAGGCATCGAGCAGCAGGACCTTGCGGCCGAGCTTGAGCAGATGCCACGCGGTCCAGGCGCCGAACACGCCGGACCCGACCACGATCACGTCGCGCCGGCCGGATTGCACAGCGGCGCCGCGCTTTTCGCTCTGCTCTGCGGCCAGCGACTTCACAGCGGAAGTACCGGCGGCCGCGGCGATGCCCGCAAGGAGCGTGCGCCGGGTGAAGGGCAGGGAATTCGGCATAGTGTCGTTCTCGTACCTGCGATTTCGTTGTTCATGCTGGTAGGGGCGGTTGGGGCGACAATCATTCACCGGAGAACGGGGCAACGCAATGACGAACCTGAGCTACGTCTGCGGCGTGGGTGGCGAACCTCTGTTGTACAAGACCGTCGCAACGGTGCTGGAAGACGCGGCAACGCGCTGGGGTGAGCGCGAGGCGCTGGTCGTTCCCCATCAGAACATCCGCTGGACCTACCGGCAGCTCGATGAGGCCGCGAACCGTCTCGCCGCGGGTTTCCTGCACCTCGGGCTCGTGCCCGGCGATCGCATCGGCATCTGGTCGCCGAATCGTTACGAGTGGGTGGTCACCCAGTTCGCGAGTGCCAAGGCAGGCCTGATCCTCGTCACCATCAACCCGGCCTACCGGACTTCCGAGCTCGAGTACGCGCTCAGCAAAGTGGGCTGCAAGGCGCTGGTGCTCGCGCCGACCTTCAAGACCAGCGACTACGCGGCGATGCTCGAACAGGTCCGGCCGAAACTGCCGCTGCTGCGCACTGCAATCCTCACGGACGACACGCCGCGCGGCGGCTTCCTTCGTTACCGCGACGTCGAGTCGAGCGGTACGGCGGAGGATCTCGAACGAGTGCGGCAACTGCGCGCGCAGTTGCAGCCCGAGGACGCGATCAACATCCAGTTCACGAGCGGCACGACCGGCCTGCCGAAAGGCGCGACGCTGTCTCATCACAACGTCGTCAATAACGGCTACTTCGTCGCGAAGCGCCAGACGTTCAGCGAGCAGGACCGGCTGTGCATTCCGGTGCCGCTGTATCACTGCTTTGGAATGGTGATGGCAGTGCTCGGCTGCGCCACGCACGGCGCGGCGATGATCTTCCCGGGCGAGGCGTTCGAGCCGAAGAGCGTGCTCGATGCGTGCCAGGCCGAGCGCTGCACGGCGCTGTATGGCGTGCCCACGATGTTCATCGCCGAGCTCGAGCATCCGGACTTCAAACGTTTCGACCTCAGCACGTTGCGAACGGGCGTCATGGCCGGTGCGCCCTGTCCCGTCGAGGTGATGAAACGCGTGATCTCCGACATGCACATGAGCGAAGTCACCATCGCGTACGGCATGACGGAGACCAGTCCGGTGAGCTTCCAGAGCTGCCGCGACGACACGCTGGAGCGGCGCGTTTCGACCGTCGGCATGATTCATCCGCATCTCGAAGTGAAGATCGTCGACGGCGAAGGGCGCGTCACGCCGCTGGGCGAGCGGGGCGAGCTGCTGACCCGCGGCTACAGCGTGATGCACGGCTATTGGGACGACGAAGACAAGACGAAACAGGCGATCGACAGCCAGGGCTGGATGCACACCGGCGATCTCGCGACGCTGGATGCGGCGGGCTACTGCAACATCGTCGGCCGCGTGAAGGACCTGATCATCCGCGGCGGCGAAAACGTCTCGCCGCGCGAGATCGAGGAGTTCCTGTATCGGCATCCAAAGATTCAGGACGTGCAGGTCTTCGGCGTGCCGGATCGCCGCTACGGCGAGGTGGTGTGCGCGTGGATCAAGCTGAAAGCGGGCGAGCAGTGCGATGCCGATGCAATCCGGGCTTTCTGCCGCGAGCAGATCGCGCATTTCAAGGTGCCGCAGCACATCCGCTTCGTCGAGCAGTTCCCGATGACGGTCACCGGGAAGATCCAGAAGTACATCATGCGGCAGGAGATGAGCCGCGAGCTGTCGGTCGCCGAGGAGAAGACCGCCTAGCTACTGCACGTGGCTCATCAATTCCTGGCGCACCACAGCCGGCGTCATGCCCAGGATCTTGCGCATGTGGCGCGCGAGATGGCTCTGGTGAGCGAAGCCCGCGGCGAATGCCACTTGCGCGATCGACAGACTCCGATCCTGCAGCAGCAACTTCGCGCGCTCGACGCGCCGGCGCAGCACGTACTGATGCACGGGCATGCCGGTCGACTGCCGGAACAGCGTCTTCAGGTGTGACACGCTGACGCCGGCCACCGATGCGATCTCCGCGAGCGACAGCTCGCTCTCGAGATTGTCCTCGATGTAAGAGATCACCTGCTTGAGCTTCCACGAGCCCATTCCGCCGGGAATCTCGCGCATCGGCAGCGAGCGCTGATTGTGCCGCTGCAGGAGTCGTGCAGCGAGCGCTTTGCCGAGGCTCTCGCGAAACAGGCGTCCGCCGGTGCTGCCGGCGTCGATGTCGGACTTCAGCGCCCACGCGATGTGCTCGATCACCGGATCGCGCAACTGAAAGCGATCGGCGATCTCGATGCTGCCGGGATTGATGTCGAGTTCGCCCGCGACTGATTTCAGCAGCGTGTCGGGCACTCGCATGATCAGAGTCGTGCCGCCCTGCTTGGTCTCCCACGCAGAGGGCGTGCGCGCCGGAATGATGTCGAGATCGCCGGCGACTTCGCGCCCATGACGCAGGCGTCCGCCGCGCGAGCACGTGACTTCCACCGACGGCCCGAGATGCATGCAGACGATGGCGTATGGCAACGCCGGAATCTGCGTGAGGCCGGCCTGAAACGAGTTGATCGCGACCGTGACGGACGAGTGCGTGTCCGATGCAGTGGCGGTGGTTGTGTTTCTGGCTACGTGTTCACTGACGGAGCTCATGTTTGTTGCCTCCACGCCTTCAGCTACT
>DATEKT010000248.1:0-20333 GCA_035277305.1 Steroidobacteraceae bacterium
CTCATCCATCTTCGGCGCGGAGCGACCCATGGCGTCAGGCCGCCTTCTTGCGCAGCTGGGCTTCCAGGTCCTTGAAGCTCGGGCGCAGCGCGCCCGGCGTCGACTTGCGGCCGAACTCGATCGCCACCTGCGGCGGCTGGCCGCGCAGGAAACCCATGATGCAGGTCTTGATGGTCGTGTAGAAATGCGTCTCGTCGCGCGCCATGCGCTCGAGCGCGGTGCTCATCGGGCCGAGCAGGCCGTACGCGAGCAGAATGCCGAGGAACGTGCCGACCAGCGCGGCCGCCACCTTGTGACCGATCTCCGACGGCGGGCCGCCGAGCGCGCCCATGGTGTTCACGATGCCGAGCACCGCGGCCACGATGCCGAAGCCGGGCATCGCGTCGGACACCTTGCTCATCGCCTGCGCCGGCTCTTCGCCGTCGTGGTGATGCGTCTCGATCTCCTGGTCCATCAGCGCTTCGAGCTGATGCTCGTCCATGTCGCCGCTGATGATCAGCCGCAGGTAATCCTGGATGAACTCGACCACGTGATGATCCTTGAGGATCAGCGGCCGCTTCTTGAACACGTCGCTCTTCGCCGGTTCTTCGATCACGCGCTCGAGGCCCATCATGCCTTCCTTGCGCGCCAGCGACAGCAGCTCGTACATCACCGCGAACAGGTTCAGGTAGTGCTCTTTCTTGTATTTCGCGCCTTTGAGCAGCACGCCGAAGCCGGCCGCGACCCGCTTGGTCACGCGGAACGGGTTGGCGATGATCAGCGCGCCGATCGCGGCCCCGCCGATGATCAGGAGCTCGGACGGTTGCCACAGCGCCCCGAGGTGCCCGCCGTGCACGGCAAAGCCCCCCAGAACGCAACCGAAAACGACGACGATGCCGATGATGAGATTCATAGCCTTGGATGCTGCTTCGGCAGGCGGGGCCGGAAATTGAGGCACAATCGTCCCTTATGCGTGATTTCAAGGGCCTGCCGAGCCGTGCCGCCCGCCCGCTGGCGTGGGTCATGCTCAGCGTTTACCTGATTGCCTGCCCCGTTCTGGCGCAGGGCCTGGAGGTCATCGACCTGAAATACCGGACGGCGGCAGAGGTCATCCCGGTGCTGCAGCCGCTCCTGGAACGGGACGGGGCGCTGACCGGCCAGGATTACAAGCTGTTCGTGCGGGCCAGTCCGGCCAACGTCCGGCAGATCCGCGCCGCGCTCACCCAGATCGACCGCAAGCCGAACCAGCTGCTGGTATCGGTGCGGCGGAGCACGCAGCAGGAGGTCGAGAGAGAGGGTGCACAGGTCGGGGGTACGTTGAGCAATCGCGGCAGCAACGTGTCGGTGCAGGCAACAGATAGCGATGCGCGCGATCGCAGGGACGGCGTCGCGAGCGTGCAAGTGCTCGAAGGCAACTCAGCATTCATCAGCAGCGGCAGCGACGTTCCGATCGTCACCTCTTTTGCGGCGGGTGGGGGACGGCGTCCCTGGGCGGCGGCGACGACGGAATATCGCAACGTGAGCAGCGGCTTTGTGGTCACGCCGCGCGTGAACGGTCAGTCGGTTGTGCTCGACATCGAGCAGCAGGACGAGCGCGTAGTGAACGGCAAAGTCCAGACACAGCACCTCACGACGCAGGTCAGCGGCACGCTCGGCCAATGGATACAGCTCGGCGGGGTCAGCGAGTCCGCAACGTCTCAGCAGCGCGGCATTCTCAGCCGCCAGTACTCAACCCAGAGCGACGAGCGCTCGATCTGGGTGAAAGTCGAGTCGCGGTAGGTCAGGGTGTCGCAGGATTCAGCGGCAGCACACAGCGCGCGATCAAGCCCGGATTGTTGTCAAGCAGCTCGATGCTGCCGCGATGCAGCCGCATGACGGCTGCGACCAGGCTCAGGCCGAGGCCGCTGCCGACCTGATCGCGATCGCGTTCCAGTCGCACGAAGGGTTGCAAACTGCGTTGCCGGTCCGCGGCCGGAATGCCGGGCCCGTTGTCCGCGACCTGCAGCACGATTGCCTCGGGCTCCGTCGCGACGCTCACGTCGATGCGCCCGTTGGGCGACACATATTTGATGGCGTTCTCGATCAGGTTGACGAGCACCTGCGCGAGCAGCTGGCTGTTGCCGTGAGTGCTCGCGGCCACCGCGCCGCTGTATTCCAGCGTAATGTCGCGCGTCGCCGCTTCCGGGCGATACAGCTCGACCAGCTCGCGCGCGAGCGCCGCGAGATCCACGGGCTCCGTCGGGACGTCGCGGCCGCGGCCCTCGGCCTGCGCGATCTGCAGCAACGTGCCGAGCGTGCGTTGCACGCGCTCCAGCTCGGCAAGCGTCGCCTCCATCGTGCCGCGCGCGTCTTCGCTGAGACTGTCGTGTTGCAATGACTCTTCTATACGGACCCGGGCGCGATACAGCGGACCGCGCAGGTCGTGCGCGGCGCTGTCGAAAGTCGTGCGCAGCATGTCGGTCTGCAGCTCGATGGTTTCGAGCATGCGATTGACGGCCGTGCCGAGCTCGTCGAACTCGTCGTGCGACTTCTCCACGGGCAGGCGCCGCGACAGGTCGCCGCCCATGATCGATTCGCAAGTGCTCGCGAACGCGCGAACGCGGCGCCGGATGCGCCGGCTGTAGCTGAGTCCGAATACAGTTGCGAGCAACACGCTGGAGCCCGCGCCCCAGAACATCGCCGTGCGCAGCCGCGACGCGAGCTTGTGGCGCTCGAGGATGTCGGTGCCGACGAGCAGCCGTCGTCCGCCGGGCAGCATGAAGACTTGCGCGCGCACCGGATGCGAGACCACGCCGCCGGCCTCGCTCGCGTCGATCTCGAACTCGATCCAGTTGCCGTAGGTGTCGAACTCGTATGGCCAGTGCGCGAGGTTGCCGGCGATCGGATAGCCGTTGGGCTCGATCAGCAGGTACACCGCGCCGGTGCGATCCCAGCTGTCGGCGCGGCGGCGCAGGGTCGCGACGAGCTGCAGCAGGCCGCCGGTCGAATAGTCGTCGACGAGATGAGTGACCTCGCTGCGGATGACCGAGTCGACCTCGCGATCGAGCACACGGGCAGTGAGGACATAGACCGCCGTCAGCACCAGGGTGATGGCCGCGGCAAAGATCACGACGAACAGCCCGGCCAGGCGCGCCGAGGACAGCCGCATCCGCGGCGGCGCGTCGGTCATGGACGGAGGGCTGTGCTGCGTATCATTCCTTCAGAACATAACCCGCGCCCCGCACCGTGTGAATGAGCGGCTTGGGGAAGCCCTTGTCGATGGCGTTGCGCAGACGGCTCATGTGCACGTCCGTGATGTTGGTCTGCGGATCGAAGTGCAGGTTCCAGACGCCTTCCAGCAGCATGGTGCGTGTGACCGTCTGGCCGGCGTGGCGCACCAGGTATTCGAGCAGCTGGAACTCCTTGGTGGTCAGCTCGATGTTGCGCCCGGCGCGGGCGACGCGACGCGCCAGCAGGTCGAGCTCGAGGTCGGCGATCTTGAGCCGCGTCGTCTCGCTCGCCGCCGCGCCGCGTCTGTTCAGCGCCTCGATGCGGGCGAGCAGCTCGGCAAAGGCGAAAGGCTTGGTCAGATAGTCGTCGCCACCCGCCTTCAGACCGTGCACGCGGTCGTCGACCGTACCGAGCGCCGAAAGAATCAGCACCGGGGTGCGATCGCTGCGCTCGCGCAGCGCGGTGATGATCGCCAGGCCGTCTACGTACGGCAGCTGGCGATCCGCCACGATCACGTCGTACTGGCCGCGACTGCTCTTGTCCAGGCCGTCGCGGCCGTCGGGAGCGTGCTCGACGCTGTAGCCGCTCTCGCGCAATCCCTTGACGAGATACTCGGCGGCTTGCAGGTCGTCTTCGATCAGGAGCAGGCGCATCAACCTCAACTCAACCGACACGCACGGGGACGAAGATCTGCGCATTATCGCGCTCGATCAGCAGCGCGACCACTTTGCCGTTGCGCTTCTTCGCCGCGGCTCGCAGCTCGTCGATCGACTTCACCTTGGCGCCGTTGACGCCGAGGATGATGTCGCCTGGCTGCACGCCCGCGCCGGCCGCCGGCCCGTCGACCTGCTCGACCAGCAGGTCGCCGTCGGTCTCGGCCTGGCGCTTCTCCTGCTGTGTCAGCGGCCGCACCGCGAGTCCGAGCTTCGAGGTTTCATCGCTACCCTGCGAGTCGTTGTTCGCGACGCGCTCGTTCTTGTCCTCCATCTGCACCGGACGCACCGTCAGCTCCTTCGGGCCGCCATTGCGCCACACCTCGATGCTGACCGGCGTGCCGGGCTTCTTCGCCGCGACCAGCACCGGCACCTGCGAGGAGGTCTCGATGGTGTCGCCGTCGACCTTGAGGATCACGTCGCCCGCCTTGATGCCGGCCTTCTGGCCCGGGCCGTCGTCCTCGACCTGGCCGACCAGCGCGCCGCGCGGACGGTCGAGGCCGAACGACTCCGCGAGCTGCGCCGTGACGTCCTGGATGGAGACGCCGATGCGGCTGCGCGTGACGTGACCGGTCTTGATCAGCTGATCCTTGACGCTGCTCGCGACGTTGATCGGAATCGCGAACGAGACGCCCATGTAGCCGCCGGTGCGGCTGTAGATCTGCGAGTTGATGCCGACCACCTCGCCATTCATGTTGAACAGCGGGCCGCCCGAGTTGCCGGGATTGACCGCGACGTCCGTCTGGATGAACGGCGTGTAGTTGCCGCCGGGCATGGCGCGCGAAGTCGCGCTGACGATGCCCGCGGTCACGCTGTTCTCGAAGCCGAACGGCGAGCCGATCGCGACCACCCATTCGCCGGGACGGAGCTTGTCGGGGTTGCCGAGCTGCACGGTCGGCAGGTTCTTCGCATCGATCTTCAGCACCGCGACGTCCGTCTGCGCGTCGACGCCCACGACCTTCGCGGTGTACTCGCGCCGGTCGGTTGTCTTCACCGTCACTTCATCGGCGTTCTCGACGACGTGCGCGTTGGTGAGGATGTAGCCGTCCGGGCTGACGATGAAGCCGGAGCCTTCGCCGCGCACCGGCTGCGGATTGCCGCGCGGCTGGCCGAAGCGGCGGAAGAAGTCACCGAACGGATCGTTGGGCGACATGCCGGGGAAATCGGCGACCGCCTGCTGCTTGCCGACGACGCCGACATTGACGACCGCGGGACCGTAGTGCTCCGCGAGCGCCGCGAAGTCCGGCAATGCGGCTCCGTAACGGCCCGGGGCAGGGGAAACATTGTTCTGCGCGGCAGCGGCTGCAGGGGCTTCAACCGCTGCGGCGCCGGCCGTAGCGAGGTTCCCGGAGCAGGCCGCTGATGCCATCGCCGCGGCGAGCACAGCGACGCCGACCCGAATTGAATTCGCCACCATGAATCACTCCCGAATAAAGCCCAACGAGAAGATGGTTGGGATGTGGAGTGAGACGGTAGCAGGCGGATTAAGTTTTACGATTACAGAGAGTTAACCTTGCCGCTGACCCGCTATTTCGCGCTCCAGCTGCGCCACGCGCTGCTCGAGCTGGGCCACCCGCTCCTGCAGGGATTTCGTGTCCGCGCGCGGTGTTGCAGCGGACGGGGCTTCGGCCGCGACATGCTCCTCGATGCCCTCGGTCGCGCCCTCGACCGAGCCGCTGAACAAGTGGGCGTAACGCGAGTCCCGGCGGCCAGGCTCGCGCGCGAGCCGGACTACATAAGGTCCGTCCTCGCGGCTCGCGAGACGGCTGAGCGCAGCCTCCACTTCGCTGACTTCACCGATCGGCGCCATGCGGTTGGCGCGGCCACGCAGCTCGCCGGGGGTCTGCGGACCCCTCACCAGCAGCTCGCACAGGATCGCCGTCTCCTGGGGAGTGAATTCCATCGAGCCGAAGCCGGTATTGCAGAAGCGGTGCTGATACTTCGGCACGCGGCTGCCGAATCCCGAGCGCTCCAGGACCAGGTGCTTCTTCGCCAGCGCGTCCAGCGTCTCCTGCACGGTGTGCTCGTCCAGGTCCAGCACCGGGTCGCGGTTGCTCTTCTGGTTGCACGCATTCGTCAGCGCGTTGAGCGACAGCGGGTACTGGTCCGGCGTGGTGATGGCCTTCTCGATCAGGCTGCCGATGACGCGGGCTTCGAGCGCGGTGAGGTGAACATTCATGGGAGCGAACTATACAATCGCGCCCCTCATGCGTCTGCGCGAGATCCCATACAACTACACGTCGTTCTCCGATCGCGAGATCGTCGTACGCCTGCTCGGCGCGCCGGCGTGGCGCATCCTGGACGAGCTGCGGGAAGAGCGGCGCACCGGCCGCTCCGCGCGGATGTTGTACGAAGTGCTGGGCGACATCTGGGTCGTGCAGCGCAATCCCTACCTGCAGGACGACCTGATCGATAATTCGCGCCGGCGGCAATTGCTGATCGAAGCGCTGCATCACCGCTTGAACGAAGTGCAGCGGCGGCGTGAGGCGGCCGACGAAGCGCGTGACGCCAAGGTCGGCGAGCTGATGCAGGCGGCGCGGAAGTCGGTCGACGACTTCGCCGCGGACTTCGCGCGCACCGTGCAGCTGCGCAAGCGTGCGCGACGTCTGCTCGAACGTCACACGCGCGCCGACAACATCCGCTTCGACGCATTCGCGCGCGTATCGCACGTCACCGATGCGACCGACTGGCGCGTCGAATATCCCTTCGTCGTGCTGGCCCCGGACGCGGAAGAGGAGATTCCTGCGCTGGTGCGAGCGTGCATCGAGCTCGGCCTGACGGTCATTCCGCGCGGCGGCGGTACGGGCTACACGGGCGGCGCCATTCCGCTCACGCCGCTCTCGGCGGTGATCAACACGGAAAAGCTGGAAGCGCTCGGCAACGTCGTGCAGAGCTCGCTGGATGGAGTGGCGGGCCTGGTGCCGACGATCTTCACCGAGGCGGGCGTGGTCACGCGCCGCGTGTCGGAAGCCGCGGAGCGCGCGGGGCTGGTGTTCGCCGTCGATCCGACTTCGGCGGATGCGTCGTGCATCGGCGGCAATGTCGCGATGAACGCCGGCGGCAAGAAAGCCGTGTTGTGGGGTACGGCAGTCGACAACCTCGCCTGGTGGCGCATGGTCGATCCGAACGGCGACTGGCTCGAAGTCGCGCGCCTCGCGCACAACCGCGGCAAGATCCACGAAGCCGCGGTCGCGAGCTTCGAGCTCACCTGGAAGGATGGACGCGCGCCGCCCGAGCGCGCACGCGTACTGCGCACCGAGCGCATCGAGATCGAAGGGCGCAAGTTCCGCAAGGCCGGTCTCGGCAAGGACGTGACCGACAAATTTCTCGGCGGCCTGCCGGGCGTGCAGAAGGAAGGCTGCGACGGCGTGATCACCTCGGCGCGCTGGGTGCTGCACCGGATGCCGCAGCACATCCGCACCGTGTGCCTGGAATTCTTCGGTCACGCGCGCCACGCGATTCCGTCGATCGTCGAGATCAAGAATTTCCTCGATGCGCGGGCGCGCGCCGACGGCACGCAGCTCGCGGGCCTGGAGCATCTCGACGAGCGCTACCTGCGCGCGGTCGGCTATGCGACCAAGTCCAAGCGCGGCGCGCTGCCGAAGATGGTGCTACTGGGCGACATCGTCGGCGACGACGAGGACGCTGTCGCGCGCGCGACGTCCGAAGTCGTGCGTCTCGCCAACAGCCGCTCCGGCGAGGGGTTCGTCGCCGTCAACGCCGACGCGCGCAAGAAATTCTGGCTCGACCGCTCGCGCACGGCCGCGATCGCGCGGCACACCAACGCGTTCAAGATCAACGAGGACGTCGTGATTCCGCTCGACCGCATGGGCGACTACACCGACGCAATCGAGCGCATCAACATCGAGCTGTCGCTCAAGAACAAGCTGCAGCTGCTGGCCGAGCTGCAGACGCATTTCGCGGGCGAGCTGCAGCTTGGCAAGGTCGACGATCCGGATCTCGAGCGCGTGTCCCGCGAAGAGCTGCTGGGCGATCGGCAGGCCCAGATGCAGCAGGTGCTCGCCGACACCCGCGCTCGCTGGGATTATCTCGCGGAGCATCTCGACACGCCGCTCAGCGAAGCGCTGCCGCGTCTTGCGGCGCTGGGCTACGAGCCGTTGCGCAGCGACCTGGAGCGACGCATCGAGCGCGAGCCGGGCGTGCGGGTCTTCGACCTGCTGCAGGATCGCTCGATCCGCACGTCATGGAAGTCGGAGGTGCGGGCGCACCTGCGGCGGCAGTTCTCCGGCGGCGCTTTCGCGCCGGTGCTGCAGGCCGTCGAGGAGATTCACAAGCGTGTCCTGCGTGGCCGCGTCTGGATCGCGCTGCACATGCATGCCGGCGACGGCAACGTGCACACGAACATTCCGGTCAACTCCGACGACTACGAGATGCTGCAGGAGGCGAACCGCGCGGTGGCGCGCATCATGCGGATCGCGCGCAGCCTCGGCGGCGTGATCTCCGGCGAGCACGGCATCGGCATCACCAAGCTGGAATTCCTGTCGGACGAGGAGACCGCCGGCTTCCGCGGCTACAAGCAGCGTGTCGATCCGAAGGGCCGCTTCAATCGCGGCAAGCTGCTGCCCGACGGCGACCTGCGCAACGCGTACACGCCGAGCTTCAACCTGCTCGGGCACGAGTCGCTGATCATGCAGCACTCCGACATCAACTCGATCTCGGATGCGATCAAGGACTGCCTGCGCTGCGGCAAGTGCAAGCCGGTGTGCGCGACGCACGTGCCGCGCGCCAACCTGCTCTATTCGCCGCGCAACAAGATTCTCGCCACCTCGCTCCTGATCGAAGCGTTCCTGTACGAGGAGCAGACGCGCCGCGGCGTGTCGATCCGCCACTTCGACGAGTTCTCCGACGTCGCCGATCACTGCACCGTGTGCCACAAGTGCGAGAAGCCGTGCCCGGTGAACATCGACTTCGGCGATGTCTCGATGGCGATGCGCGACCTGCTGCGGCGGATGGGCAAGAAGCGCTTCAACGCCGGCAACGCCGCCGCGATGCTGTTCCTCAACGCGACCAACCCCGAGACGATCAAGCTGGCGCGCAAGGTGATGATGGAGTGGGGCTTCCGCGCGCAGCGGTTCGGCAATCGCATGCTGAGCGCATTCGCGAGCGGACAGACGCAGCGGCCGCCCGCGACGACCGGCAAGCCGGCGCTGAAAGAGCAGGTCGTCCATTTCGTGAACAAGAAGATGCCGGGCGGCCTGCCGAAGAAGACCGCGCGCGCGTTACTGGACATCGAGGATCGCCACTATGTGCCGATCATTCGCGACCCCGCGCGCACCAGCAGCGAGTCCGACGCGGTGTTCTATTTTCCGGGCTGCGGCTCCGAGCGCCTGTTCTCGCAGGTCGGTCTCGCGACGCAGGCGATGCTGTGGCACACCGGCGTGCAGACCGTGCTGCCGCCTGGATACCTGTGCTGCGGTTATCCGCAGCGCGGCGCGGGTCAGTTCGACAAGGCCGAGAAGATCATCACCGACAACCGCGTGCTGTTCCATCGCGTGGCGAACACGCTCAACTATCTCGACATCCGCACCGTCGTGGTCAGCTGCGGCACCTGCTTCGATCAGCTGCAGGGCTACAAATTCGACGAGATCTTTCCCGGCTGCCGCATCATCGACATCCACGAGTACCTGCTGGAGCGCGGCGTGCAGCTCGTGGGCGTGACCGGCGTGCGTTACATGTATCACGACCCGTGCCATTCGCCGATCAAGGGTCACGATCCGCTGCAGGTCGTGAATGCGCTGATCAACGACAAGCTCAACGGCCGCGTCGAGAAGAACGACCGCTGCTGCGGCGAATCCGGCACGTTCGCACTCACGCGTCCCGACGTCGCGACGCAGGTGCGCTTCCGCAAGGAACAGGAGGTGCGGGCCGGCGCAGCGCGGCTGCGCGCGGACGGCTTCAAAGGCGAGGTGAAGGTGCTCACTTCGTGCCCGTCATGCATGCAGGGCCTGAAGCGCTACAACGACGACGCAGACGTCGATGCCGACTACATCGTCGTCGAGATCGCGCGCCACGTGCTCGGCGAGCAGTGGCTGCCCGAATACGTGCGTGCCGCCAACAACGGCGGCATCGAACGAGTATTGGTTTGAACAGAAAGGGGCGGACATGAAAGCAAACTGGGTCTTCGCTGCAGTGGCGGCGCTTGCTGCGGCAAGCGCAACGGCGCAGGAGCCTGCGAGCTCTGCGGCGACGGGTGTGATCGAGCACTACGGACTGGAGCAGGGCGCCACGCCGGTCAGCGAGCGTGCCCGCTGGCGCAAGCCGAAGCGCGTCCTCGTCGCCGGCTTCATTCCCGGCATCGCGGAGGCGTTGCAGTCCGCTGCGCCCGGCGTGGAGTTCATCGTCGCCAAACAGGGCGAAATCGCGAAGCAGGCGCAAGATGTCGACGTCGTGATCGGCTTCTGCACCCCCGAGCTGCTCGAGGCCGGCAAGAACATCCGCTGGATCCAGCTCGTCACCGCGGGCGTCGAGTCGTGCGTGTCGATCCCGGCCGTGCGCGAGCGCGACATTCTGGTCACGAACATGCAACGCATCGGCGGACCCATCATCGCCGAGCACGTGATGGGCATGGTGCTCGCATTCACGCGCGGCCTCGACATGTACGTGCCGGCGCAGGCGCACGCGGAATGGCGCCGTATTACGCCCCCTGGCCGCATGACCGTCGTCGACGGCAAGACCATGCTGGTCGTCGGTCTCGGCGGCATCGGCAGCGAAGTGGCGAAGCGCGCGCATGCACTCGGCATGAAAGTCACCGCTACGCGCGCGAGCGGTCGCACCGGGCCGGAGTTCGTCAGCTATGTCGGCTTGCCGGATGAGCTGCTGAAACTCGCAAGCGAAGCGGACTTCGTGGTCAACACTGCGCCGCTCACTGCGCAGACGACGGGTATCTTCGATGCGGCGTTCTTCGCCAAGATGAAACCGAGTGCGTACTTCATCAACGTCGCGCGCGGCCGCAGCGTGGTCACGCCGGCGCTGGTCGATGCCCTGAACAACAAGAAGATCGCCGGCGCCGGTCTCGACGTGACGGATCCGGAACCGCTGCCGTCCGATCATCCGTTGTGGAAGGCGTCGAACGTGATCATCACGCCGCACGTCGCGAACGACTCGGATCTCGGTTACGACGCGCAGATGCAGGTCGTGCGCGAGAACCTGCGCCGTTACCTTGCGGGCGAGCGGATGCTGTCGGTCGTGGACGTCAGCAGGGGTTATTGAGCGCGGAACCGCCCGCCGGCCGCAGGCGTTTTGCGACGCATGGCGGCGGAAAATCAAGGGCGAGCGGGCCTGCTCGCGGCGGATCGTAATTGCTGGCGCATCGAGCATGCCTCGCGGGCGGGCTTCCTCATCGATGCGGACGCGTATTTCAAGGCATTCGTCGAGGCCGCCCGGCACGCGCGCCGCTCGATCCTGATCGCCGGCTGGGATTTCCACAGCCGCACGCGCCTGCTGTGCGCCGACGGCCGCGATTGCGAGCTCGAGCTCGGCCGCTTCCTCAACGACCTGGTGCGCCGCCGCCGCGACCTGCAGGTTCACATTCTCGTCTGGGACTACCCGATGATCTTCGGGCTCGACCGCGAGTGGGCGCCGCTCTACGGCCTTTCGTGGAAGCCGCATCGGCGGATCTGCTTCCGCTATGACAACACGCATCCGACCGGCGGCTCGCATCACCAGAAGATCGTGGTCATCGATGACGCTGTCGCATTCAGCGGCGGCATCGATCTGACGTCGCGCCGCTGGGACACCTGCGCGCACTCCCCGCAGAACGCTCATCGCGTGATGAGCGGAACGCCGTATCCGCCGTTCCACGACATGATGATGGCCGTCGAAGGTCCGGCTGCGCGGGCGCTGGGCGATCTGCTCCGCGAGCGCTGGCAACGCGCGACGAACGAGACGCTGGATCCGCCGTGGACGAAGAAGAGTCTGTTCCGCCGCGTCGGCCCGCATCCCGCAGGCACGGCGTGGCCCGCGTCGTTGCAGAATCCGCTGCGCGACGTTGCCGTCGGCGTCTCGCGCACCGCGCCGCCGATCAACGGTCAGGCGGGGATCCGCGAAGTCGAGGCGCTGTATCTCGACATGATCGCGGCCGCGCGCCATTCGATCTACATCGAGAACCAGTACTTCACCGCGGACAAGGTCGGCGACGCGCTCGCCGCGCGGCTCGCCGAGCCCGAAGGTCCGGAAGTCGTGCTCGTGCTGCGCGAGCTGAGTCACGGCTGGCTCGAGGAAGTGACCATGCAGACGCTGCGCGCGCGGCTCATCGAGCGCTTGCGAGTCGCGGACGTGCACGGCCGCCTGCGCGTCTACTATCCGTTCGTCGAGGGCCTGACGAGCGGCACGTGCATCGACGTGCACTCGAAGATGATCGTCATCGACGACGAGATCGTGCGCATCGGCTCGGCGAATCTCGCCAACCGCTCGATGGGACTCGACACCGAGTGCGACCTGACGATCGAAGCCCTCGGCCGCGAGGACGTGCGTGCGGCGATCCGCGACCTGCGTGCGGAGTTGCTCGGCGAGCATCTCGGCTTCGGCGGCGCGCGCGTGCGCGAAACCATCGAGCGCGCCGGATCTCTGCGCAGTGCCATCGACCTGCTGCAACGGAACGATCGCACGCTCAAGCCCGTGCCGGAGGCGCCGCAGGCGTCGCCGGCGGTGCTGAGCGTCGTGAGCGTCGCCGATCCCGAGAAGCCGGTCGGACTGAGCGACCTGGCGAAGCTGTTGAGCTCCGACGACGAGACCGACACCGACGGCGCGCACTCGCCGGCGTGGGGCAAGATCGCCGGGTTCGCGCTCGTGTGCCTGGCACTGACCGCACTGTGGAAGTACACGCCGCTCGCGACATTCCTCGACAGCAATCACGTCACTGGCTGGGCGCGCCGCGCCGGCGACGAGTGGTGGATGCCGATCCTCGTCATTGTGTTGTACACGCCGGTCGCGTTCACGCTCTTCCCGCGTCCATTGCTGACGCTGTTTGCAGTGATCGCGTTCGGTCCGCTGCAGGGATTCGTGTGCGCGATGCTCGGCATCGAGCTGTCGGCCTGGGTGAGTTTCATGCTCGGCAAGGCGATGAACCGCAACACCGTGCGGCGCATAGCGGGGACGCGGCTCAACGGGATCCTGCAGGTGCTGCGCCGGCGCGGTTTGCTCGCGATGACGGCGCTGCGAGTCGTGCCGATCGCGCCGTTCCTCGTCGAAGGCGTCGTGGCGGGCGCGGCGCGCGTCAAGTTTTCGGACTTCATGATCGGCACCGCGCTGGGCATGTTGCCCGGCACGCTCACGTCGACGGTGTTCGGCAATCAGCTGCAGGTCTGGCTCGAGGACCCGAGCCGGATCAACTACTGGGCCATCGCGCTCGTGCTGGCGGCGCTCGGCATCGCGACGTGGCTGGTGCGGCGCTGGCTCTTTGCATCGGCGCCGCCACCGCCGCAATGAGGCGGATTGCGATCGGCTCGTACAACGTCCACAGCTGCGTCGGCTGGCTGGACCGGCGCTGCGCTCCTTCGCGCATCGCAGCGGTGCTGCAGGAGCTCGATTGCGACATCTATGCGCTGCAGGAAGTCGACAACGAGGAAGGCGACGGCGAGGACTCGACACAGCTCGAATATCTCTCGCGAACGCTGGGGATGGCGGCAGTGCCGGGACTGCGCATCGTTCGTCACAGCGGCGAATTCGGCAACGCCCTGCTCACGCGTCTGCCGATTCTCAGCGTGCATCGACATGATCTCAGCTACTGGCGCTTCGAGCCGCGCGGCGCGCTCGAAGTCGAACTCGACGTCGGACGTCACAAGCTGCGAGTGATCGCGACGCATCTGGGCCTGAGCCGTCGCGAGCGCCGCGCGCAATGGCTGCACCTGCTGAAGGCGGTCGCGACCGCGCCGGCGGACGTGCCGACGATCGTGCTCGGAGATATGAATGAGTGGCTGCCGTCGTCCGCGACGTTGCGCGACGCGCATCGCATCCTGGGCGAGCCGCTAGCGCCGCCCGCGTTTCCGGCGTTCGCGCCATTCCTGGCGCTGACGCGCATCTGGGTGCGGCCGGTCGGCGCGATGACGTCGATCGAAGTGCATCGCACGCCGCTGTCGCGACGCGCGTCGGATCATCTGCCGGTCAAGGCGGTGATCGACGTGGAGAAGTTCTCGTTCTAGTCTACGGTCGAAAGCGGCCGAGGCCCTTTCGACGAACGTGCGTCAAAAGGCGTCACTTTTCCCGCACTAGTGACTGGCCAGGATCCTGGCCTTGCTGTGCTGGTACTGCTCGTCGCTGAGCACGCCCAACTCGCGCAGCCGGTGATGCTCGCGCATTTCATCGCGCAGGAATTGCGGCAGCTCCTGCCGGCGCTCCGCCTTTGCGGCGTTGATGCTGCGGATCAGCTCGATGAAGAAATCCTTGCCCGAGCGCGCACTGCCGATGCCGCCGACGACGCTCAGCAGCGTCGCGCCACCGTGCACGCTGACGAACTCCAGCGATTCAACCGTACGGCGCATGAACAGGATCATCGCGCCGCCCGCGGCGAGCAGCGTGATCGCAGCGGTCAGCAGGACCGGGCTGGACCAGGCGGCGGCGCTGCCCCAGGCTGCCCAGATTCCGCCGATCGCGAGCAACGCGAGGCAGCCGGCAAGCGTCAGCCAGAACCAGGCGATCGAGCGCACGCGCACGGGCCTGGGATCGGCGAAGCGCAGATCCACTTCGTATTTGCGCGGCTCCGAATCCGGCCGCACGACGCGCACGGCCGCGAAGTGATCGTCATGAATCGCAACTTCGGTTTCGCAGCCACGCAGCCGGCTCTTGAGAGCGTAGCTGGTGCGCACCTTGCGACGACGCAGGACCGTCGGAGCCGCGACGGCGTCGGGCTCGGCTTCGATGTGAATGTGCTCGGAGCGCGCAATCACGACTGAGCGACTATCGGTCGGTATCTGTTCGGCGCGCGCGGGCACAGCGGACTCCCTACAACTGCGCTTGGATCCTAGGGCCAGCGCCGTCCCTGCAACGAGACGCGCGTCACACTCACCGGGTGCCTGCGATATGGCGCGCGGTGAATTCGGGGATCCGCCCGATGCAACTGTTAACTCGACTGCGCGGCGAGCGCGCGGGTCAGGGAGTGCGGGTGCCGTCGATGAAGCGCAGGAACTCGGCGCGGGTACGGGCGTCCTCGCGGAACGCACCGAGCATCTTGCTCGTGACCATCATGACGCCGCGCTTGTGCACGCCGCGCGTCGTCATGCATTGATGAGAAGCATCGATCACCACGCCGACGCCGCGTGGTCGCAAGACGCTGTCGATGCAGTTCGCGATCTGCGCCGTCAGTTTCTCCTGCACCTGGAAGCGGCGCGCGTAACCGTCGACGACGCGCGCGAGCTTGCTGATGCCGACGACTTTGTTGGTCGGCAGGTAGCCGACGTGCGCGCGACCGATGATCGGCGCCATGTGATGCTCGCAATGGGACTCGAACTCGATCCCGCGCAGCACGATCATCTCGTCGTAGCCTTCGACTTCCTCGAACGTGCGCCGCAGGTAATCGGCCGGATCGCTGAGGTAACCGGAAAACCAGTCGCGATACGCGCGCACGACACGGGTCGGCGTGTCGCGCAGACCTTCGCGAGCCGGCTCTTCTCCCGCCCACTGCAGCAGCACGCGCACGGCCTGCTCGGCTTGTTCCTGAGTCACGCGGGTGCGGCGCGCTGCCCGCTTGTTGTTTGCGCTCGCTCGCGCCATTGCGGTTGTCCTCTTTAGTGGTAGGCCGGTACGCTACCATGCGCAAAACCCGGCGGGGAGAACCAGCCCATGCACTTGCGCTTCATGGTCATCATTACGCTAGTCGCACTGGCATGCGCGGCGCCCGCGCGCGCCGAGATCGTCAATGCAGGACCGTCCGGTTTCAACGTGCGCCAGGTCGCCGAGGTGCCGAACCCGGCGACGGTCGTGTGGGCCGCCCTGACCGACGTCGGCAAGTGGTGGGATCCCGAGCACACGTATTCCGGCGACGCGCGCAATCTGTCGCTCGATCCGACCGTGCGCGGCTGTTTCTGCGAAAAGCTCGGTCTGTACGCGGGCATCGAGCACGCGCGGGTCATCTATGCGCAACCCGCCAAGACCCTGCGGCTGAGCGGCGCGCTCGGTCCGTTGCAGGAGTTCGGCGTGAGCGGCGCGATGACCTGGAGCATCGAGCCCGCGGGCGGCGGTTCGAAGATCACGCTCACGTACAACGTCGGCGGCTTTGCCGACCGGCCGCTCGCCGACTGGGCGCCGCTCGTCGACGAAATGCTGGGCGCCCAGCTCAAGCGCCTGGCCCGCTACGTGAGCCTGGGCACCCCCGAGGCGCCCAAAGAAGAAAGCGGCAAGCACTGACCTCTGCTTGCAGGGAACCCGGGCGCCTGCACAAGAGTCGGGGTAGAGACCCGACCTACACGCGGAGTTGTCATTCATGCGCATTCGCAGACTTCTCATCGTCGCCGGCGCGGCGCTGCTCGCGGCTGGCTGCCAGACCGTGCAAACGACGCAGCCCGGCGCCGTGGGCGTGGATCGCAAGCAGCACATGCTGGTGTCCGAAGAGGAGATCGAGAAAGGCTCGCAGGAGGCGTATCACCAGGAAGTGCAGAAGGCGAAGGACAAGCGCGCGCTCAATACCGATCAGTCGACGTATCAGCGCGTGCAGACGATTGCGCGGCGGCTGATTCCGCAGACGGGCACGTTCCGGCCGGATGCGCCGCAGTGGAATTGGGAAGTGAACGTACAGACGACGGACGACGTGAACGCGTACTGCATGCCCGGCGGCAAGATCATGGTTTACACCGGCCTGATCGACAAGTTGCACGCGACCGACGCGGAGCTGGCCGCTGTGATCGGACACGAGATCGCGCACGCGTTGCGTGAACACTCGCGTGAACGCATTTCACGCGCGTACGCGGAGCAGGTGGCGCTCGCCGGCATCGCAATCGCGACCGGCGCCAGCGGCACGACGATGCAACTCGCCAGCCAGGTCTCCGCAGTGACGTTCCAGCTGCCGCACAGTCGCGAGCAGGAAGCGGAGGCAGACCGCATCGGACTGGAGCTGATCGCGCGCGCCGGCTACGACCCGAACGCGGCGATCACGCTGTGGCAGAAGATGGGCAAGCTCGCGCAAGGCGGGCCGCCGGAATTCCTGAGCACGCATCCCTCGGGCGAGTCGCGGATCCGGGACCTGGAGGCGGCGGTGCCGCGGGTGTTGCCGCTGTATCAGGCGGCGAAGAAATAGTCGGGCTAAAGCCTGACCCACACAGCAATCGCCGCCAGCACGATTGCGATTGCGGCGCCGGCGGTGAGCCACAGGATGCGCCGATGCAGATCCGTCACGGCGCTTGCGACCGAAGCGAGCTGCTCGGCGATCTGCGCCACGAGCTCGGCCTGGCGCCGCTCGTTTTCCTCCAGGCTCGCGACGCGCGCCGCGAGCTCATCATAGGTGTGCGAGGCGAGCGCCGCCGTCGCAGGCGGGGCCTGCTTGGTGCGCTTCATCAGCTCGCGTGAGACGTCGAGGATCGACGGGACGAGCTGCACGATCTGTAACCAGGGGACGGGCATGGCGTCATGGTGCCAAAAAAAGAGCCCCACGGCATCGCCGCGGGGCCCTGTCCGAAGCAAATCGAGGGTTAGCTCTTGCTCTTGGCGGCCATGAACTCGGCCTTGCTCAGGTAACCGTCGCCGTTCGTATCCAGCGCCGCGAAGTTATCGGACAACTTGCTGTCGGCCGACGCTTCGGTCTTGCTGATCTGCGAGTCGGCGTTCTTGTCGAGCGCATCGAAGGTCGCGGTCGACTTCATGTCGTGCGTCTTGTCCTTGGTGTCGCCGGCCTGTGCGGCAAAGGCCAGCAACGTGGCAGCGATCAGGGCTAGGAATCGGGTCATGGTGGTCTCCTCCATTGCGGGCGCGCGGCGGAGCGCGCTCGCGGAAAAACGCGGGGCGCGCAAGCGAGGTTCCTGGCTGTCGACCGCGTAATTCCGCACCGCCGCGTTGCGCCGCTCCGTCCACTTGACGAAACTTGGCACCTCCTGCAATACCGGCTGTGCGATGTTCACCGGCCACCCCAGCAAAAAAAGCGGACTTGCGACCATGACCCTGCCAGCGTCCCTGCTGATCGTCGACGATGACCGCGAGCTCGGCCAGATGCTGACGGAGTACCTCACCGGCGAAGGGTTCCAGGTCACGCTGCTGCGCGACGGCGCCGAGGCGCTCGAGCGACTCACCGAGCAGACGCCGCCGTTCGATCTCGTGATCCTCGATGTGATGCTGCCGTCGCTGAGCGGCTTCGAAGTCTTGCGCCGGTTGCGGCACAGCTTGTCGGTGCCCGTGATCATGCTCACCGCGCATGGAGCAGACGTCGATCGCATCGTCGGTCTCGAGCTCGGCGCGGACGACTACCTGTCCAAGCCTTTCAATCCGCGCGAGCTAGTCGCTCGCGTGCGCGCGGTGCTGCGCCGGTTCTCGCCGCGCGACACCGACATGCCGGCGCATCCGGTGACCGTGGGACCGCTGCGCCTCGATCCGGCGACGTTCGAAGTGACACTGTCGGGGCAGTCGGTGCGGCTCACGGGCACCGAGCTGCGTCTGCTCGAAGTGCTGATGCGCGCGGTCGGGCAAGTGCAATCGCGCGAATCGCTGACCGAGCGTGTGCTCGGGCGCCGGCTCACGCCTTACGATCGCAGCATCGATACTCACGTGAGTAACCTGCGGCGCAAGCTCGGGCTCGGCGAGAACGGCTTGCCGGAGATCCGCAGCATCCGCGGCGCCGGCTACGTGCTGATCGCCAGCAGCAGCGAAACAAGGTCACCCGCATGAGATCGCCCGCATGAGATCGTTATTTCTGCGGATCTTCCTGTCGTTCTGGGCGGCGATGCTGCTCGTGCTGCTCGCGACCGGCGCAGTCGCGTGGTACCGGTTCAACAAAGTGCAGAGCGTCAGCGTCGACATCAAGGCGCTCGGCAACGAAGCGTCCGCACGCCTGCTGGTCGGCGGGCTGCCGGCCCTGCACGACTGGATCGAAGAGACCGAGGATCGCCTCCGCGACCGGCGCATTTTCATCGTCGACCAGACCGGCGAGGACATTCGCAAGCTCGAGCTGCCGTCCACCTATCGCAACTACGTCGAGCGACTGCGCGACAACGGCTTCCTCGGCAAGGAGCTGATACCGAGCCGCCGCGACGATCCTCTGCTGCTCACGCCGCTGTTCACGGACCGGGACGGCCGCGTTTACACGCTGATGGTAAGCCGGCAGATCTGGAGAAACCTGTTGTTCGCGCCCGACGTGAACATCGTGCTGCTGGCGACGGCACTGCTGCTCAGCGTTCTGGTGTGCTGGCCATTGGCGCGCTATCTCAGTAAGCCAGTCGAGCGGTTGCAAACGAGTGCGCGCTCGCTCGCTGCCGGCAATATGGAAGCGCGAGTCGGCCAGGAATTCTCGCGCCGGCGCGATGAGCTCGGCGTGCTCGCGCGCGACTTCGACACGATGGCCGATCACGTGCGCAATCTGATCGCGTCGAAAGAGAACCTGTTGCGCGCGATGTCGCACGAGCTGCGCTCGCCGCTGGCGCGCCTGCGCGTTGCGACTGATCTGGCGCGGCGGCCCGGCGCCGACGTCGGCAGACAACTCGATCGCATCGAGCTGGAAGCCGAGCGCCTGGATACGCTGATCGGGCAGATCCTGCAGCTCTCGCACCTGCGTGCAGTGCCGACGCTGCCGCGTGAGCCGCTCGACCTCACCACGCTGCTGAACGAGATCATCGAGGATGCGCGGCTCGAGGCCGGCGCGGCGGAGAAGAGCGTCGACTGGGCAGCGCCGGGCGAAGCGATGATGGTCGAAGGCGATCATGGGCTGCTGCGCAGCGCGATCGAAAACGTGCTGCGCAATGCGGTGCGCTTCACCAAGCCTTCTTCGTCGGTGCGGGTGCGGGCGGATCGCACCGGGCCGGAAGTTTCCATCGTCATCGATGATCGCGGACCGGGCGTGCCCGAGCCCGATCTGCAGCGGATCTTCGAGCCGTTCTATCGCGTCGCCGAGGCCCGCGATCGCGATTCCGGCGGCACCGGCCTCGGTCTCGCCATTACGGCGCGCATCGTGTCCCTGTACGGCGGCAACGTCCGCGCGCGCAACACGCCCGACGGGCTGCGCGTCGAGATCGGACTGCCGGCCTGCTAGTGATGATCGCGGCTGGATCTCTGCGCGAGCGCATGACTGCGCAGTAACTGCGCCCGCTCGCGAATCGCACTGACTTCTTCAGCCGGCACCGCACCGGCACCCGCCTTCGACAGCGTGAGCGCGCCCTGCAAATCGAACCGCAGTTCGATCGGATCAGCGGTCGACAAGCCGCTTCCGGAATAGTGGAGCAGCCGCGCGCCGCGGAAATCGTATGTGCCCTGACGTGAGTCGGCGCGCTGCTCGACGATCCG
>DATEKT010000249.1:0-3771 GCA_035277305.1 Steroidobacteraceae bacterium
AGCTCAGGGGCTAGCGGGCCGCCTGCCCGATGATCTCCTTGCCCACGATTTCGGCCGGCCACCGGTTCCAGATGCCTCCCTGCAGGTAGTTGCCGGCAGTAAAGACCGCGGCCAGCTGCGCCTCGGGAACGACGACCACCAGCTGGCCGCCGTTGCCGCTGGCCTGATACTCCTGATAGACCCGGTCCCCGACGCGCAACTCGCCCAGGTGCCAGGTCAGCCCGTCGGCGCCCAGCGCATAGGAGTTGCCGAACTCCTCGGCGCTGAGCCCGGTGGTCGCGGGCGAGATCTGGATATACGACTGCGTCGACGCGCTCACCCAATCCCGGCTGACGATGCGCTTGCCGTTCCACACGCCGCCGTCGAGATACAACTGACCGATCTTCAGCAGGTCCCGCGGCCGCACGAAGGCCCCGCCGCCCTGATAGCCCTCGCCGTTGGCGCTGATGTTCCAGTAGTACTGACCGAACTGCAGCGGTCGCGCGATGCTGCGGTCGAACAGATCCGGCAACCACGTGCGCGTAGCGGTCGTCAACGCGCCGCCGACCAGATTCGTATTCGCCGAGCAGTACGCGTAGTGAGTGCCGGGATCGTAGACCTGGCGCAGATCGAGCGTGTACTTCCACCAATCCGGCTGTGCACGCTGCGTGGTCATCGTTCCTTCGTTGCCGACCGAATCAGGATTGTTGTCGTCGCAGTCGAGACCCGAGCTGTGCGTCATGAGGTGCGTGAGCGTGATGCGCGCTTTGCGCGGATCGGGATTCGCGAACGGACCGCGCTTCGCGAGCAGCTGGTAGATCGGCGTCTGCGGCGAGATCTTCACTCCTTGCAGCATCGCCGCGCCGAGCATGATCGACGAGAACGTCTTGCCGGCCGAACGCGTGTCGTGCGGCGTCTCGCGTGTGTAGCCGAAGAAATACTCTTCGAGCACCAGCTTGCCGCGACGGGCGATCAACAGGGAATGAATCAGCGGCGCGCCGCGAACGAACGGGTCGGTGTCGCTGATGCGCTGTACGAGGCTGGTTAGAACCGCATCGTCGAGGCCGACGTCGCGGGCCTGCGCCGTCGACCAGCCATCATCCAACTGCTGCGGCGGGCGATACACGTACTTCGGCTCACCTGGAAGCCGCGGGAATGCGGGCGCCGCTTGCGCCGGCTCGCGACGCTGCAACTCCAGCACGGTACCGAGATCCTTCCACTGGATCTTCAGCCGCTCCGGCGATCGAGTCAGCGTCGCTTCCTGTCGAATCTCGGTACCGTCGTCGGTGCGTCGCAGGAAATGCACGGCGTCGCCGTCGCGACTGACGATGAAGTACGACGCGCCGCCGTTCGAATTGAGATCAGGATTGCGAAACGCGCCGACCAGCTCGCCCGCATCGTTGCGATACACACGCAGATACAGATTGAAGCGATCCTCGAGCGGTTGCACGGCGCCGCGCCATTCGGCGGCGCTGACCTTGCGCAGCTCGATGCGTCCCGCGAACGGCTGACCGGAGCCGCCGGGATCGTTGCGGTCCTCCGTTTCGCCCGAAGGTCGCACCCACCAGCCGGCGGTCGGCTCGCCGTTTACGAGCGTCGCACGGTAGTAACCGCGATCCTGGGAGAATGCGCAGCGCATCGCGCTGGCTTCCGTCGTGCAGGGCGCTTCGGCGCCGCCAATACTGGCGCGCCAATCCTGACCCGCCCGCCGCAGCGTCAGCTCGCCCGCCAGCGCCGGAGCGAACGTCGTCTCGCTCGCCCACAGCCCGAGCAGCTCATTCTCCTGCGCGCGCGCAGCTGTCGAGCCCAGTGCGAGCAGGCTGACCGTCAGGAGGGCGATGGTTTTCACGCGGTCGGGCGCGCTTTGAGCCAGGCGAGGATGGGCTCGCGGCCGGTGCGCAGATTGTTGCGCAGGGCCGCACAGGCCGAGCGCAGGTCGCGCTTGCGCAGCGCCGTCATGATCTCCTTGTGATTTGCAGTCGCGACGGCGACGTTGCGGCTCTCGCGCATCAGCCCGATCTCGTAGCGGCGCGTGCGCTGGATGATCTGCCGGATCAGCTCGATCAGCACCTGGTTCGGACACGCGGCGATGAGCTCCATGTGGAATTCGTCGTCGAGCGTGATGATCGCGTCGCTGTCGCGAGCGCGGCCGATCGCGTCGTTGAGATCCTGCAGCTTCTCCATGCGCTCGCGCGAGGGCAGGCCGGCGAGCCGCAGCGCCTCGGGATCGAGGAGCGGCCGGATGTCGTAGAGCTGCTCGAATTCCTCGACGGTCAGCGGCCGCACGAAATAGCCGATGCGCGCGACGCTGCGCAGCGCGCCTTCCTGCGCGAGCCGGGCCAGGGCCTCGCGCAGCGGAGTGCGGCTGATGGCGAGCTGCCGCGACAGGTGAACTTCGTTGATGCGTGCGCCCGCAGGCAAAAGCCCGTCGACGATCATGTGGCGCAGCCTGAGAACGACCGAATCGCTGAGGTTGTCGCGGACGAGGGCGATGCTGGCTGAACTCTGCATGCTGTATACAGTACGCAATTCGTGACCGGCACTGCAAGCAGCCCGGCGCGATTAGCGACCAGCCCGGCGCGGCGCGGCGCCGTGTACCCTATCCGCCACGAATAACAGCAACGATGGAGCGCGAGTGTCACAGGGTTCGCAGTTCCGGCTGCTCCGGCAGCGCCGCTTTCTGCCTTTCTTCGGTGCGCAGGCCTTCGGCGCCTTCAATGACAACGTCTACAAGAACGTGCTGGTCATCGTGGCGACGTATCACGCCACGACGTACACGACACTCGACCCCGAGCTGCTGACCAACATCGCCGCCGGGTTGTTCATCCTGCCGTACGTGCTGTTCTCGGGCATCGCCGGCCAGCTGGCCGACCGGTACGACAAGGCGCGGGTGATGAAAGTCGTCAAGGCCGCCGAAATCGTCATCATGTCGATCGCCGCGCTCGGATTCGCCGCCCACAGCATCGAGGTGCTGCTCGCCGCGCTGTTCCTGATGGGCGTGCACTCGACGTTCTTCGCTCCCGCGAAGTACGGCGTGCTGCCGGAAATCATGGGCCAGGATGAGCTCGTCGGCGGTAACGCGCTGCTGGAGATGGGCACGTTCCTGGCGATCCTGCTGGGCTTGCTGGCGGCGGGCCTGCTCGCAGCGGAGGGACGCGTCGGCCTGATCGCGGCCTCCCTGATCGGCGTGGCCGTGATCGGATTCGTGACCAGCCTGGCGATTCCCGCGTTGCGTCCCGCGGCGCCGGACCTGCGCGTCGACTGGCGTCCGTGGCCTTCGACGTGGGACAGCATCCGGGCCGCGCGCGAATCACGCGCCGTGTTTCAGTCGATCCTCGGCATCTCGTGGTTCTGGTTCTACGGCGCACTCGTGCTCGCGCAGCTGCCGCTGTTCGCGAAAGACGTGCTCGGCGGCAGCGAGCAGATCGTCACCGTGCTGCTCGTCGTGTTCATCGCCGGCATCGGCACCGGCTCGCTGCTGTGCGAACGCCTCTCCGGGCGCAAGGTCGAGATCGGCCTGGTGCCGTTCGGCTCCATCGGCCTCACTGCGTTCGCGGTCGATCTCTACTTCGCAGTCCCGCACTCCCCACCGGGCACAGGGCTGACCGCCGCGCAGTTCCTCGCACTTCCCGGATCGTGGCGCGTGCTGCTCGACCTCGGACTGATCGGCGTGTTCGGCGGCTTCTTCATCGTGCCGCTCTACGCACTGGTGCAGCAGCGCTCGCGGCGCGAAGTGATGTCGCGCGTGATCGGCGCGAACAACATCATCAACGCCGTTTTCATGGTCGCCGC
>DATEKT010000250.1:0-21103 GCA_035277305.1 Steroidobacteraceae bacterium
CGTGAACAACACGCGCCTGATCGTGCATCTGCCGCTGATCATCCCGCCGGGCTGCGGATTCAGAGTGGGCGGCGAAGAGCGCGAGTGGCAGCCCGGCAAGGCGTTCGTGTTCGACGATACGATCGAGCACACGGCCTGGAACGACAGCGACGAGCCGCGCGCGGTTTTCATCTTCGACATCTGGAATCCAGAAGTCAGCGCGCAGGAACGCGCGCTGGTGAGTGCAGCCGTCGCCGGCGTCAGCGACTTCTACGGCTTTCCGCAGCAGCGCGACGTTCGCTGATCCTTAGCCAAGCGCCGGCAACAAGAACGCGAAGCCAGCTCCGACCGCATACGCACCCGCGGCGACCATCCATATCCGATTGCTCAGTGTGCGCAAGCGCATGCAGCTGCGTGCGAGCTGCGGATCAGTCGGGCAGGGCAGTCGGCGCGCATTCCACAACGTGATTCCGCTGATCAGCAGCAGCACGGCTGCCACGCCGAACACCAATAGCTTGTGCTCGCTCAACCAAACCAGCTGCGGGACGGCGCTGACGAGCCCGACGAGCGCAGCACCGGCGCCGATCGATACCAGCACAGCCGGCAAGACACAGCAGACCAGCGTCGCGGAGCTCGCGAGGAGCGCTGTCGCCGCGATCCCGACGTTGCGATTGTGCGCGTCCGTCACTTGCGCGCCTTCATCTGCTCGCGCAGCGATGCGAGCGTTCGGTCCGTGCGCGCGATCGCCTTGACGTCGTAGCCTGCATTCTTCAGCGCCTTGCGCAGCTCGTCGTCGGGAATGTCGGCATCGGGCTTGGTGGCGACCGCGACGAGCCTGTTTTCCAGGCTCACGAACACATCGTCGGTCGCGGCGTTCCGCCGCAACGTCTTTTCGATGCCCTGCGCGCAGAAGCCGCAGACCAGGCCGTTGACCGTGAGCTCGATGGTGGACGCTCGCGCGCCGCCAACGGCGAGAAATGTGATCAGCAGAAGAGCGATTCGTTGCAAAGTCATGGATCGGTTTCCTCAAAAGTTGAACATCAGCATGGCCTGCAGCTTGCCGTCTTGCGTCACGCCCGCTTCCAGCCATGCATTGCGTTTGAACAGTCGCAGCAGCCCCGCGTACTCGGTGCCGCGAAACAGATCGCCGGTGTATTGCCGTGCCTGGACCACGAACCAGACCGCAAGCGTCTGATAGTCGTGCTCGTACGGCGCGAAGCCGAGTTGCAACGTGTCGACGCGGTGGCTGTAAGCCTGCGCTTCGTGCAGGTCGGTCCGCAGCGACGCGTAGATGCGCCGCGTCTCGTAATCGAGCTGCCCGCCCACATTCCACGCGAACTGGTCCTCGCTCGTTTCACCGATGTGCGCGCGACCGACGCCGCCCCAGACGAACGCGTTGCCTTGCGCGCTCTCCATGTTCCAGCGCTTGGGCAGGTAGTTCAGGCGAAAGTAGCTGACGTCGCGCGTCTTGCGATCGAGTGCGCCGTCGAGCGTGAGATGACTGAGGCCGAGCGAGTAGCGGAACGTCGGCGCATAGAACGCCTGCACTTCCGTCATCGTGCCCGCCCCGTACTCACCCATCACGGTGGTGCCGTGCGCGAAGGCGATGGGCTTGGCTTGTGCGCTGACGCTCAGTGCACAAGCCGCGATCGACGCGATCGCATACGCGACGCGCCTGCTGGCGAAGAGCATGAAGAATCTCCTGTCGGGTTGGAGCGAACGAAGCTCGAACCGATCAGGAAATGGGAGGCGGAGTCAGCGGCAGATAGCTGGGGCCGGACTGCCAGTGCAGCGCGGCCGCGCGATGAAATTGCGGAAGGACGGGCGGTGCGTCGAACGTCTGCTGTGAAATAGCTACGAAGGCGGCGCATCCGGTCGCGCAGCCCATTGCCATTTCGAGCCAGCTGTCGCCGCAACACGGACAATCCGTCTTGGCGGCATCATGACCAGCGCAGTGCATGCTCGAGCTGTGCGGCTGCACGTCGACGCTCGCCTGCGCCACTCCCTGCAGGAGCAGCATGACGAGGACGCAGACGTTGATCAGATTGCGCAGCATGAGGATGGCCGGCACCTTAGCACGCGACGGTCTCGCCCGCACGCCGCGCCAGAATCATCGCTCCCAGCAGCCCCGCGCGCCCGTGGAGGGCTGACGCGCACACCGAGTTTTCGACGCAACCATCACGCTCGTGCGGCGGCAGATATCCAGCGAGTACATCGCGCGTCGCGTTGCGGATGTGCGGCAGCAGCAGGCCGTTCTCGAGCACGCCACCGCTGAACAGGATGCGTTCGGCGGACGTCACCAGCGCGATCGTTGCCGCGAGCTGACCGAGATATCCGCCGATGATGCTGTAGGCCACATGATCCTCGGACAACGCCGCGAGATCGGATTGCCAGCGACGCTGGATCGCCAGGCCGCTCGCGACGCCTTCGAGACAGTCGCCGTGGAACGGGCAGATGCCGGAGAACGAGAGGTCGCGCGGATCGCGCCGCACCTGGATGTGTCCCATCTCCGGATGCATGCGCCCGCGCAGCGTCTGATTGTTGATCGCGACTCCGGCGCCGATGCCCGTGCCCACCGTGACGTACGCGACGCTGCTGCAGCCCTGGCCCGCACCCAGCTCGGCTTCTGCAAGCGCAGCTGCATTCACGTCGGTGTCGAGCTCGATCGCGCAGTCGGCAACGGGTTGCAGCGTGGCGATGAGATTCGCATTGGACCAGCCGGGTTTCGGCGTCGCCAGCATTCGTCCCCAGTCGTGCGCGCGGCGGTCGAGCTGGATCGGGCCGAACGAAGCGATGCCGAAGCCGCGGACCCGGCCGTGCTTGAGCTGCATCGCGTGGAAGAACTGGAGCACCTCGGCGAGGGTCTCCGCGGGCTCGCGGGTGGCGATGCGGCGCTCTTCGATAATCTCGTGGACGCCGTAGCCGACGGCGCAGAGGAATTTGCTCCCGCCTGCTTCGACCGCCCCGTAGATCCGCTCGGAGGCCGACATGCGGCGCAGTCTAATGCAATGGGCCGGCGCTATACATATATATGACGCCGAGGGCCGCGCTGGCCGCGAGCGTCCAGGCCATGCCGACCTTGAATCGCAGCATCGCGATCATCGAGCCCGCCGCGAGCAGTAGGGCCATGGGTTCGAGCGTGGACCACACGGGAGCGTCGACGTGCAGGAGGCCATAGGTCCGGGCCTCGACGCGGCCGAACAGCGTATGCGTCGCGAACCACACCGAAAGGTTGAGGATGACGCCCACGACGGCAGCCGTAACGCAGGAGAGCGCGGCGTTCAGGCCGCGATGCTGGCGCAGCGACTCGACGTACGGCGCGCCGATGAAGATGAAAGCGAAGCTCGGCACGAACGTCACCCACGTCGTCAGGCATGCGCCGAGGACGGCCGCGAGCCACGGGTCGAGCGGCGCGCCGTAGCGATACGCCGCAACGAAGCCGACGAACTGCAGCACCATGATCAACGGTCCGGGCGTGGTCTCGGCCATCGCCAGGCCATCGATCATCTCGCCGGGGTGCAGCCAGTGCAGCTCCTCGACTGCGCGCTGCCCCACATAGGCGAGCACGGCATACGCCCCGCCGAATGTGACCACTGCGGTCTGGCCGAAGATCGTTCCTTCGCGAGTCAGCACGTGATCGGCGCCGAGCCAGGCAGCGACGAGCGCGACGGGCGCCATCCAGATCAGCAGGCAGATGACCGTCAGGCTCAGGGCCCGCCGTGCACTCGGTTGGACGTGCGCGAGTTGTCCGGTCTCGTGCATGCGATCCACGACGAAGTCGCTCGCCTTGTGTACAGGTGCTTTCGTTGGTTCGAAATGCTGCGGCACGACCCGTCGCGCGATCACTCCCACGACTGCCGCGCCTGCGACGATCCACGGGAACGGCACCTTGAAGAAGTAGATCGCCAGGAACGCCGCGGCAGCGATGGCCACCATGAAGCGATTTCGCAACGCTCGCCGTCCGATCCGCAGCACGGCTTCGACGACGACCGCGAGTACCGCGGCCTTGAGTCCGAAGAACAGCGCCGCCACCGGGCCGAGGGAGGCGTACCGGACGTAGAGCCAACTGAGAACCAGCATCACGACCACGCCGGGCACCACGAACAATCCACCTGCAACGATGCCGCCCCAGGTGCGATGAAGCAGCCAGCCGATGTACGTCGCGAGTTGCTGCGCTTCCGGGCCCGGCAGCAGCATGCAGTAGTTCAGCGCGTGCAGGAATCGCGTCTCGCTGATCCAGCGGCGCCGCTCGACCAGCTCGCGATGCATGAGAGCGATCTGTCCGGCCGGGCCGCCGAAGCTGAGCCAGCCGATTCTCGTCCACACCCGCAGCGCCTCGCCGAACGAAATCGGCGGCGCCGGGCTCACTGTGTCGCGATTTTCTGCGGCCACGAATGCGTTTCGTTGCGGGCGGTCTTGCACCAGGCGTACAGCGCATCGTAGACCGGCATCGCCTGTTCCAGCAGCACGATGTCGTCGCGCACGTTGGCGGAGAGCCCGAGCGAGATCGCCAGCAGACCGGGCGCTTCGCGCGATCGGCCGAGCTCACCGGTATCCGCGGCGCGCACGATGTCCGCGACCTGGTCGATCACCGGATCGTGCAGATCGAACTCGTCGAGGAAAGCGTCGAAGCTGCAGCGCGCGCCCCGATGCGAGAACGTGACGTCCGCGATGTCGTACGGCTCCGCGTGCAGCGCCTGCGACTCGGCTCGCACCTGGTGCGCAGGCGTGTAGAAGAACGAAGCCCGCGGATCGATGAAGCGCCGCACCAGCCAGGGGCAGGCGAGGCGGTCGATCTTCGGACGCTCGCGGGTGACCCAGCGCGATCCGCCCGGAGCATTCAGATCGGCGCGCGCTTTCACTGTTGGATGGCCGGCCGCGATCCACGCTTCGAGGCCGCCTTCGAGAATGAAGGCGGGATATCCCATGGTGTTCAATGCATCGGCAACGCTGCTGCTCGTCTGGCCGCCATGCACGCAGTACGCCACGACGGCGCGATTCCGCGGCAAAGTTCGCGACCAGTCGCTGACACGCCCAGCGTCTCCACGCAATGCGCCGGGGATGAGTCGTGGCTGGGCCGCGAACGCGGCTGCGTCGCGTACGTCGAAGATGACCGGAGCATCAGGCAGTCCGAGTCTTGCGAAGATCGCGGCGGATGACTGAGAAGAGGGCATGACTACCTCGCGGGCTCGAAGGCCCAGACGATTTCTGTGTGCAGACCCGCGGCATCTGCGCCGATCGACACCAGCGGTGTTTCGATTGCGTGATAGCCGCGGCGGTCGAACCAGTCGAACAGTGCATCGAGCGCGCCGGCGAGCTCCGCAGCATGGGCTTGTCGCACATCCGCGGCGATCGCGGCGCAGGACGCAGCAGGCAATTGGCGAAGCGTGATCCCTTGTGGGATGCGCGCCGGTGTCTTGACAGGAATGACGACTTCGAGCCGGCTTTCGTCGTCGGAGAGCGGATCGAGCAACACGCACGACGCGTCGCCTGCTACAACAAGTCCCGCTTGTGCCAGCAGCTCGCTCATCGCGCGCGCCTCGCCGCGGAACTTCTCGACGAAGTCATACCGGCTCGCAACGAATGGACGCACGGCGACAGTCATGTCGGGACGCGATCGCTCGATGATCTCCGGTACATCTGCTCGCGACGGTTTGCGCAGAAGGACCAGCGCGGTGTGGAACGCGCGCTTCTCGCGCGCGTAACGGTGGTCGATTTCCTGCGCCAGGTCGGTGAGCACGGTCTCGGCGCCGCCGCCATCCTTCGCGGCTACGACGCTAGCGATGTCGGTGAGCGAGAGATTCATCTCACGCAGTGTTCTGACCAGTCGCCCGAGCGGCACCTGGTCGCTGCTGTAATAGCGATAACCGGTCATCGTATCGATGCGTGCCGGCGGCAGCAGGCGCTGCTCGTCGTAAATGCGCAAAGCCTTCTGCGAGAGCTGCGTTGCAGCCGCGAACTCACCGATCGAAAGCAAGCGGGCGAGACTCACCGCGGCACTCTAGCGCCTGTCCCAAGGGCAAGGTCAAGCATCACAACTCGCAGCTCGCACACTCAGGCCTCTCGATAGCATGGCGACGTTAAAAGAACGATGGAGGCGGCCATGAATGCTCCCCCGGTGCTGCTGCTGTCGCGCAGTGCGATCTCGGGCCTGGCCACGACGCGGGACTACCTGGCGGCGATGCAGGCGGCATTCGCGGACCTGGCGTGCGGTCGATTCGAAGTACCGCAGGTCGGCCATGTTCCCGGTCTCGGCGGCATGTTCCACATCAAAGGCGCGCAGCGCAGCGGCTCGCCGTCACTCGCGGCGATCAAGGTCAACGGCAACTTCCCCGGCAACGTGACGCAGCGCCAGCTGCCGACGATCCAGGGGTTCGTCGCGCTGCTCGACGCCGAACGTGGCTGCGTGCTGGCGCTGATGGATTCCATCGAGATCACGGCGCGGCGGACGGCGGCCGCGACGGCGCTGGCGGCGAAACACCTTGCGAGGCCGGGTTCGCGGACGCTCGCGATGATCGGGTGCGGCGTGCAGGCGCGATACCACGTCGAAGCGCTACTCGACGTTGCACCGATCGAGAGCATTGCGTTCTGCGATCCGCGCGACGAAGCGGCCAATGCATTCGCGAGCAGAATGGGCGAGCTCGGCTTGCAAGCGCGCAGGACGAGCGATGCGCGAACGGCGGCCCGCAGCGCAGACATCGTCGTCACCGTGACGACCTCGACGCACCCGCTGCTCGGGCTGGCAGACGTTGCACCCGGGACGTTCGTTGCGGGCGTCGGCGCCGACAATCCCGCTAAGCACGAGCTGGCGCCCGATCTTCTGCAGGGGAGCCGTGTCGTGGTCGACTCGCTGGCGCAAGCATCGGCGATGGGCGACCTGCATCATGCGATCGAGGCAGGCACGATGCGGGCCGCGGACGTTCACGGTGAGCTCGCTCAGCTGGTGGCGGGCCAGGTCGGTGGCCGCAGCAACGGCGACGAGCGGTGGGTATTCGATTCGACGGGCCTCTCGATCCAGGACCTGGCGGCCGCGGCCATGATCCATGAACGTGCGCAGGCGGCCGGCGGTGTGCCGCAGATCGAGCTCGGCAACTGAATCTTGTTGGCGCATCGGCCGCGTTGCTACTGTTATGCCTTCAGTCAGCAACGCAGGCCCGACCCGTGATCCATCCCGAACCCGCGACCCTCGAGCGCGAGGGCGTCCGACTCGAACCGATGAATGCCGGCCATGCGCCGGAGCTCGAAGCGGCGGCCGCCGACGGCGAGCTGTGGAAGCTCTGGTACACGAGCGTGCCGGATCCGGGCGGCGCGGCGAAGTATGTCCAGGTCGCGCTCGAAGGCCAGCGCGCAGGCCACATGCTACCGTGGGTCGTGCGCGATCTCGCCAGCGGCAAGGTCGTCGGCTCGACGCGCTATCACGACATCATCGCGGCGGTCGATCGGGTCGAGATCGGCTGGACGTGGTACAGCAAGAGCGCCTGGCGTACGCACATCAACACTAGCTGCAAGCTGCTGCTGCTCTCGCACGCGTTCGACCAGCTCGGCTGCAAAGTGGTCGGCCTGCGCACAGACAATTTCAACTTCAGATCGCAGCGTGCAATCGAGGCGCTCGGCGCGAAGAAGGACGGCGTGATCCGACACCACTGGGCGCGCCGCGATGGCACCGCGCGCGACTCCGTCATCTACAGCATTCTGGTCGCGGAGTGGCCGGACGTCCGCCGCCACCTGGAAGGGCGGCTCGCTCGGAACAGCGGGAAATGACGTAACCCGAATCGGCTCTTGGCGCGTTCCAAGAGCCGATGTCCTATCGCATCAAAATCGCCGCGCTGGCACGAGCACTCGGGGTCCCCGCAGGTCTGATCGCGATCGCCTGGGTGAGTTTGCTTGTGGACGGTGTCGCACGCAGACACATGGTGCTACTTGGAGATGTTCGCTACGCGCAGGACGCTGCGGTACGTGCGGGCGAAAACTCCATCGCAGATTCGCTGTCCAGTGCCGCCGAACGAACGCTGGCCGCTAGCTCGGCGGCCGGACACGTCGTGAGATTGCTCGTGGGAATCTCGCTGCTCGGCGCAGTCGCCTTTCTGCTCTTCGGCGCGGCCAGCCGCGCCATCCGGATCGGGACGCTCATCTGCGTTCTGGTGGTGTTGCTCAGCGTCGGTTGCCAACCGATCGATTGAGAATGCGGGCGAGCCCCGATGATCAAAACGCTGCTGATCGGCCACCTGATCCTGGCGCTGCTTTTCATCGCCTGGCTTGCGCCGCGGCCGTGGCGAATCGCGCTAGGGTGCCTCTTTAGCGGTTGCCAGCTGCTGATCCTGACGTTCGGGCTCGAATTCGACGCGCACGAAGTGCTCGCCGCGGAGGCGCGCAGCGGCTTCCGGACGCCCAGCTGGGAAGTCGTGAGAAAAGTGCGCGACGCGCACAATCTGGATAGGCTATGCGCAGGCGTCGCGGGCCTGGGGCTGTTCGTACTGGTCGTTCATCGTCGTCGCCCGCGAGCGATCGACACTGCATGCGACTCAAAACGTTCACAGTGACGACTCTGCTTCCGCCCGACGAGGTTCTCAGCCGTCTGGTGCAGCTATTCGAGGCGGGCGGCGTCATGGCCGATCGAGCGGATCGCACTGTCCGGTCGGTGGACATCCCGCTGCCACTCCTGAGCATCGATCCGCACTTGTATTCGCGGCGAAACGGCGTCGGGATCAACCCGTTCATCCTCGCCAGCAAAGTCGAAGCGATGGCCGTGCGGGCCGAAGGCGGCGGAACGCTGCTCATCGTACAAATCGATCGCATGCGACTGCTGGCAGTGTTGGCGATCGCGGTCGCCATCGCACTTGGAATCGTTATCTTCGCGCCTCTGCCCGGACTGGCCGCTGCAGCAATCGTATCGGGACTGTGTCTGCTGCAGCTCAGGTGGTCGCACACGCTGCTCCGAAGGGAAATGGAGAATGCATTGTCGCCGGGGGGCTCATCCTGATCAGGCGAGACAAGATATTGCCAACCCTGGTGCTCACCGCCGTGATAGCGACGGTCGGGAGCTATCTCTATGCCTGGCAGCAGCGGCAGCAGCTGCCTTACGGCGACGACGGCACTTGCAATTGAAGGATGAAGAGTTCATGGCCAGGCGGTCAAACTCCCGTTCTTCGAGCGCATCGGACAGAGGTGGTTGCCCGAAATTCATCTGGACGCAGATCGGTTGGGGTTCCAACCGACCCTCGTACACTTCAATGACGATTCAGCCCCGGCGCCTTTGTGTTGTGTGACCGTTCCGACTGACATCAGCGCAGTCACTCCCGGTCGCGCGACGCTCCGTAGAGCGCGAACGTACCCAACCAGTGACTGCCGACGTAGTGGTCGCTCGTCACGGCTCCCAACGACGTTTCCGTGTGCAGCCGCGCGGTTGCTCGTAGCGCGTCGCGACGCTTGTCGTCAGCCGGCAATCCCCTGGCAATTCCTTCCAGCATCCACGCGCGGCTGAGATTCAGACCATCCAGATGCGCGAGCTTCGGATCGCTGCGATCAGTGATCCGCGCGACCGGCAGCCATGCAGTCGAACCGTCGCGCGGGACTTGTGGCAGGAACGCGCTCAGCCACTTCGCGAACTCCGCCGGCGCAAGCACGCGACGCACGAAGTCCGCCTCGGCGATGCACGGCGACAGGAAATCCTGGCCGGACGGCTCGTATGCGAGCGGACAGCTCTTGTCCCCCAGATAGAACTGCATGGCTTTCTCGCGCAGCAGGGATTGCATCGCCTCGTTCTTCGTCGACTGCGCCCAATCCCACACGAGGCCAAACGCGAACGCCGTCTGGTCGTGCTCGCCGATGCGGATCGGATAGCTCAGCTTCGGCAGCCAGGTCGTGAGTTTCTTCGACGCTGCCGCTTCGAGCGGAGCCAGCGTCGCGGACCATTCGCGGAACTGCGGATCATCCGAGCCGCGCAGCTCGGCAGCGAGTTGCAGGAGCCACGCGAGACCATACGGCCGCTCGAACGAATCCCGTCCCGACGCGGTGATGTAAGCGACTTCGGCGGAGATATTCTGCTGCGTCAGACTCCGCGCCAGCGCGGCGCGCGCCTTCTGCGCGACTTCAGATTTCGGGAACAGCTTGATCACGCGTGCGAGCAGCCAGTGGCCATGCACCGTCGAATGCCAGTCGTAGCAGCCGTAGAACGCGGGCGTCAGTTGCCGCGGCGGCTTGAGATCGGCGTCGCTCGTCATGTAGTGCGCGATCTTGTTCGGATATTCCTTGTGCACGCAGTCCAGCGCGAGTTGCGCGAAGCGCGCGGCCGCCGCTTCGTCCAGCCCTCCGGCGCGGGCGACGCCGCTGAGAGCGAAACAGGCGATCGTGCCGATGAGCAGTCGGTGCATGCTGATGACCTAGTAGTGGGTGCCGAGATACTCGACGATGCGTTTGGCATCGTCGTCGCTGATCGGTGCGCCGAAGGCGTCGATCATCTTGCGAACGCTCTTTTCCCAGCCGGCGCGATCGAACACCGGCGCGTTCATCTGCACGTAGTCGACGCTGTGGCAGACCGAGCAGCGCGCCACGACCAGGTCGCGATCGGGCGCGTCCTGCAGCTGGATCTCGTTCTCGCCGGCGGCGAATGTCGTGAACGACACGCACAGGCCGCAGAGCATCAGGAGCCGCGCGTTCATGCGACCTCCAGCGTCAGCGTCTGAATGATGTTGTGGTGATAACCGGCAGGATTGGGCGTCAGCTTTTCCGGCTGGCGCGCGCCGTTGCGTCCTGTCGCACGAACGGCGACGTGCAGCGGTCCGGCATTCGAGGTATCGAGCGCCATGCGAAAGCCGCGCCACGAATAGGAGCTCGGCGCTTCGCCCAGCTGTGCAGGCCGCCACGATTGGCCTTCGTCGAGCGAGATCTCGACAGCACTGATACCGCTGCCGCCATCCCATGCCCAGCCCGCGATCTCCGCCGGCCGGCCGCGCGCGAGACGGTCGCCGTCGGTATGACTCGTGACGAGCGAGTTGATCAGGATCTCGGTGATCGGCGTCGTCTGCTCATTCTCCTGGCTCGCGAAGCGCGCGCCGGGAAACTTGCCCGTGGGAATGCGGTACGCGCTCTTCATCCAGAAACCGTCGAACGCTTTCGGCTCGACGCGGATGGAAGTCAGATGTTTCACCCAGTACGTCGCCGTCCAGCCTGCAACGACGAGACGCACCGGTGCGCCGTTCCAGTGGGGCAGGGGCTGGCCGTTCATCTCGAAGGCGATCAGCGTGTGCTCGTCGAGCGCGCGCTCGATCGGCACGCTCTTCACGAAGTCCGGTGTCGCCGGCAGCAGCTGTCGATCCGCACCGTCGAGTACGACTTCGAGGGCGTCGGCGTTCACTCCGGCGCGATTCAGGACGTCGCGCAGCCGCACGCCGCCCCAGATCGCATTGCCCATCGCGCCGTATGTCCACTGCACGCCGCCTGCGCGCGGCGTGAACAGACCGCGGCGATTGCCAGAGCACTGGTTCACCGCGGCCAGCTTGACGCGCTCGAAGCCGCGGTGCAGATCGTCGAGTGAAAGCTCCAGCGGGCGCTTGACGCTCGCACCCGCGACCTGCAGCCGCCAGGTCCGTGCATCGACGTTCGGGATCGAAGCGAGGTGATAGCGCACGAAGAACGCATCGTTGGGCGTGAACTGCTCGCGCAGCGAGGTGAGCGGTGTTTCGAAGTTGGGCGGGCGGAACGCGCGCTTGATGAGCGGCCGTTTACCCGGCAGCGCGATCAACTCATCGCCGCTGCCTTCGGCGCCAAACGCGCGACCCCCAAGTCCGGCCAACAGCAGGGCGCCGGCGGACCCGGCAACGACCCGACGTCTCGTCATCATGGGCAGTCCCCCGCGATCAGTGCGTCAGTACGCGCCCCGGCCGCGAATCGGTCGCGCGACCGTCGTTCCACACCATCTGGCCATTCACGAATACCGTCTGGATGCCGACCGGCAGCTCCTGTGGCTTGGCGAACGTGGCGCGGTCGATGACGGTCTGAGGATCGAACAGCACCAGGTCCGCAAAGGTTCCCTCGCGCAACGTGCCGCGGTCGCGCAGACCGAGACGCTGCGCCGGGAGCGACGTCATCTTGCGGATCGCCTCGGGCAGCGTGAGCCAGTGCTTCTCGCGCACGAATCGCCCGAGCACGCGGGGGAACGTGCCCGCGCTGCGCGGATGTGCGAGGCCGATGCCACCATCGCTCGCGACCATCACCCACGGTTGCTTGTAGAACAGCTCGATGTCGGCTTCCGTCATCGACTTGGCGATCACCGCCGCGTCGTCGTTCGCCGTGTTGCCTTCACGGATGATCCTGATGAACATCGCGATCGGATCGATACCCTCGCTCTTTGCCAGCTGCTCGATCGTCTGATTTTCGTAACGCTTGTTCGGCGCGAAATGGGCGATTGTCACGTTGCCGGCGCCGCCGACGTCCGCGAGCGCCTCCTTAACGCTCTCCGGCGATTCGTACTCCTTGTCGGGCACGAGCACCTTGATCGTCGAATACCACGCGTCGTAGGGATAGCAGTCCGCCAGGTAGTCGACGCCGCTGCGCCGCGCCTCCTCGATCATCCGCACGTATTCGGGCGCCTTGTTCCAGACGCTCACGGTGCCGAGCTTGATGTGCGAATGCTCGACCGGAATGTGCGCGCGCCTGCCGATCGCGATCGCTTCCTCGAGCGCGGGGATTGCACGGTCCGCTTCGTCCCGGATGTGCGACATGTAGAAGCCGCCGTGTTTCGCCGCCGCCGCGGCGACCGCGACCATTTCATCCGTATTGCTGTAGCTCGCGACGTCGTATTCGAGACCGCTCGACAGGCCGATCGCGCCCTCACTCATGCCCTGCTCGACGAGCTTCGCCATCGCCGTGATCTCGGTCGGCCGCGCGACGCGGCGGAAATCCTTCTGCATCACCTGCTCGCGAACCGTGGCATGTCCGACCATCACGGCAACGTTGGGCGATACCGGCTTCTGGCGACGTTGCTCCAGCCAGGTGCCGATCGGCCACGGCGAGGCGCCGTCCGCGCCGAGCAGCAGGGTCGTGATGCCTTGCGCAACCTGCGTGGTCGCGGCCGGATCGGTCTCGAGGCCTTCCCCGGAATGGTTGTGGACATCGATGAAGCCCGGTGCGAGCACCAGGCCCTTCGCGTCGATCACACGATCGCCGGCGGCTGGCTTGAAGTCGCCTATCGCAGCGATCCGATCGTCGGTAATGCGGACGTTTGCCTTGCGCAGCGGTGCGCCGGTGCCGTCGGCGACTTGTGCGTTGACGATGACCGTGCTGGCGAGCGCGATGAGGAGTGCGTGCATAATGCCGCAGTCTAATAAGATTGCCGGCGTGACGCACAGAATCCTCATCGCCATCCTGCTGGCAGCAATAGGCCTCGGCATCGGGGCATTTGCATGGCACGCCGAGGATGCAGCCCGCGCCGAGAAGCTGCGGAAGCGCACCGCGCTGCTGATTCCAGCCAACGCGGCTGTCCACGAAACGGATCATTATCGCGTCCACTACACCAGCATGGCCCAACAGGCAGCGCTGGTGGGCAGCGCGGTCGAGAAGCTCTACGCCGCTTACGTTTCCGTATTCCCGCAGCCGGCTTCGGCTCCATCGTCGAAGCTCATCCTCGTGCTCTACAAGGACCGCGCGGAGTTCAAGAGCAACAATCGCAGCAGCCAATGGGCCGAGGCGTACTACCTCCCGCCGGGCTGCTACGCATACTTCGACTCGGCGGCGGAAAATCCGTATCACTGGATGCTGCACGAGGCGACTCACCAGCTCTCGCGGCAGATGTCCGGCTTTCGCCGCAATCGCTGGATCGATGAAGGGCTCGCGAGCTATTTCTCGACCAGCAAACTCGATGCGGACGGCCTACAGCTCGGCATGCTCGATCCGAAAGCGTATCCAGTCTGGTGGCTCGGGCACTTCCGGCTCAGCGGCGATCCGGCGCGTGACTTCGCGGCAGGAAAATTCCTTCCCATCGAGGTGCTGCTCACCGGGCGGGGCGGACCCAGCGTCGAGATGAAGTTCAACCTGTACTACGTCGACGCGTGGAGTCTCACGCACTTCATGTTTCACTACGAGCACGGCAAGTACGCGCAAGCGTACAAGCAGTTTCTCGCGAAGGGTGCGAGTCTCGAAGACTTCGTGGCGCTGATCGGGCCGCTCGAGAAAATCCAGGCCGAGTGGTACCCGTACCTGCAGGCGCAATCGCTCTCCCAGCCGGAGCCGTTTCCGCTGCCTTAGTGAGAGAAAGACAGAAGAATCGACAGGATTAACAGGATTAACAGGATGGTCAGAGAGAGCAGAAGGGCTCTTCTCCGGTTCTTACATCCTGTTAATCCTGTTCATCCTGTCAAATCTTCTCTTCTCTCTTGCTCAGGAAGAACGCAACGATGAAGAGAGCGCCGAGCAGCAGGTCCATCCCGCCGAAGCCCAGCGTCGTGCCGCTCACGCGCTGCTGCTGAAACAGCACGATCGCGGGAACGCCCCACGCGAGCTTCTCCAACACGGACACGAGCATCAGCGGGCGATAACGCGCGGGGTCGCGCGCGATCAGCACGAAGACGACCTGCCACGCCAGCGTTACGCCTATGAAGCCGTAGAAGTATTCCGGATGCGTGATGGCGGGCGGGTCGTCGTGACCGATCCGCGCTTCCATGAAGTACAGCGGCGCGATCACCAGGAATCCGTAGGCCGCGGCGATGCCGAATATCCAGCGAGCGACTTTCATGAGGAACCTCCGGCGGCAATTCTGTCACAGGCCGCCCGGGTCGTCCGTCTGGCGGGTGAGGAGACAGATCGCCATGACCAACCATCGAATCGTCATCGCAGGTGCGGGCTATGCAGGCTTGAGTTGCGCTTTGCGCCTCGCGCGCCGGACCCCGGCCGGAACGGATATCACGCTCGTGTCCGCCACGGATCGCTTCATCGAGCGCATTCGCCTGCACCAACGCGCCACCGGACAGGACGTCGGCGAATGGAGCCTGCCGGCGCTGATTCGCGGAACTGGCATCCAGCTGCGTGTAGGACACATCGACCGGCTCGACGACAGCCGCCGCACGCTGTCGGTGGGCGACGAGCGACTCGAGTTCGACACGCTCGTGCTGGCGCTGGGTTCGCACGTCGATGTGGACAGCGTGAAGGGCGTGCGCGAGCACGCGATGGTGACCGAATTCGGCGCAGTGTCCGGGATTCACGAATCGCTGCGGAAACTCGCGACACGCAGCGGACGCGTGACCATCGTCGGCGGCGGGCTCTCCGGAATCGAGCTCGCGACCGAGATCGCCGAATCCTTCACGGATCTGCAGGTCTCGCTCGTGACGCAGACGAAGCTCGCCGAGACCTGGTCCGCCGCGGCCCGCGTGCACGCGCTCGACGCGATGCAGCGGCTCGGTGTGCGCGTCGAAGAAGGTCCGCACATTCGCGCCGTGCACGAGAAGCGGCTCGAGACGGATCGCGGCGATCTGCCGTTCGATCTGTGCATCTGGGCCGGCGGTTTCGTGGGGCATCCGTTCGCATGGAACAGCGGGCTGAAGGTCAATCAGCAGGGCCAGGCATTGGTGGACGCGCAGCTGCGCTCGGTTTCGCATCCGGCCGTGCACGTGATCGGCGATCTCGGCACCGTTGCGCCGGGGCTGACGCCGCAGATGCCGATGGGCTGCAAGAGCGCGATGCCGGCCGGCGCCTGGGCTGCCGAGAACATCGCGCGTCGTCTGCGGGGCGAGCCGGAGCAACCGCTTCACTACGGCGTGCCGTTTTTCTGCGTGAGCCTCGGCCGGCACGACGGATTGATCCAGATGGCTGCGCGCGACGGCACGCTGACCGGGAACGTGTGGACGCACCGGCGCGGCGCGTGGTTCAAGGAGCTCATCTGTCGCAGCACGATGTGGGCGCTGCGGATGGAGCGAGTGGGAATCTCGGGGATTCAGTGGGTGAAAGGTCGCAGGGAGGGGGAATCGCCGGCGTATTCGAGCTCGTGATTCGGCCAGGAGAGTAGTATTCGGGCTCTCAAAAAGAGGGGGAGCTCGAATGAAACGCTTGCTGGCGATTGCTTGCCTGGTGCCGTTCGTCGGGGTCGCTCACGCGCAGTCATCCGCTGCGCTCGCGGCGCGAGTGAAGGCGATGGCGGAGATTCCCAGCACCAGCGGTGCGGTGTATTCGCCGGACGGCAAGCGGATAGCGTTCGTCAGCAATCGCAGCGGCACGCCGCAGGTGTGGGTCGTCGACGCGGCGGGCGGCGCGCCGAAGCAGATCACGCAAGGCTCGGATCCGGTCGGCTCGGTCGCGTGGTCGCCGGTCGAGGATCGGATTGCGTACGACGTCGCGCGCGGCGGCGGCTTCAACTCGCAGATCTTCTACAGCAAGCCCGACGGCAGCGATTCGCAACGCATCACCAGCGGCGGCAAGGAAGATAATTTCTCCGGCAACTTCGCACCCGACGGCCGCTATTGGTTCCGCTCCGCGCAGCGCGATCCGCAGTCGCCCGATTCGTGGATCTACGATCCGCAGGCCCGCAAAGCCGCGATCGCGATCCAGTTCGACGGCGGCTTCGGCGACATCGATGACATTCAGCGGCCGCCCAATCGCGCGCTGGTCAGCCGCCTGGTCACGCGTGGCAACACCAACGTCTACCTGCGCGACCTGCAGACGAAACAGGAAACGCTGCTCACTCAGCACGAAGGTCCGGCGCTCGCGTACGGCGTGCTCGCGCCGGACGGCAGCGCTGCTTACCTCGTGCACAATCTCGGTCGCGATCGGCAGGTGGTCTCGCGCATTCCGATCGATGCTTCAGGCAAGCCCGGCAAGATGACGCTGTTCGCGGAGCGCGATGACGCGGAGGCCGATTCTTTCACGATCAGCGATGACGGGCGGCGCGCAGTGCTGTCCTGGAACGTCGGCGGTCGCTCGGAGCTCGAGCTCGTCTCGCTGCCGGACGGTAAGCGCGCAGCGTTGCGGCCGCCGCCGGGAGAAGTCGTGTTCGTCAGCGATTTTGCGCCGGACGGTTCACGTATCACGCTGAATGTCACAGGTGCGACGCAGCCTTCGAGCGCATGGCAATACAGCTTCGCTTCGCAGCGGTACACGCCGATCGCACCGGTGCCGACTCCGGGGGTCGATCTGAGCTCGCTCGTGAAGCCCGAGCTGCGCAAGTACAAGGCGCAGGACGGTCTCGAGCTCTCCGGCTGGCTGTATCTGCCGAAGGGCTTCAAGCAGCCGGGTCCGGTCGTGCTCAGCTTCCACGGCGGGCCGGAAGGGCAGGAGCGCCCAACGTTCCGCGCCGATTACCAGGCGATCCTGGCGCAGGGCATCGCGGTGTTCGCGCCGAACATTCGCGGCTCGTCGGGGTTCGGCAAGGCGTTTCTGGCGCTCGACAATCACGAGAAGCGCTTCGACGCGAACCGCGACGTCTACGATTCCGCGAACTACCTCGTGCAGTCCGGCGTCGGCGCGAAGGGCCGCCTCGGCATCGTCGGCGGCTCGTACGGCGGTTACGTCGTGATGATGGCGGTCACGGAGTACCCGGAGACGTTCGCGGCGGGCGCCGACCTGTTCGGCATCGTCAACTTCGAAACGTTCTTCGCGCAGTCGACGCCGTGGATGGGCGCGATCTCCGGCGGCGAGTACGGCGATCCGAAAACGCAGGCGGACCTGCTCAAGCGGCTGTCACCGATACACAAGCTGGAACGCGTGCGCGCCGCGATGCTCGTGATGCACGGCGCGAACGACACGAACGTGCCGTTCGTCGAAGCGCAGCAGGTCGTCGACACGCTGAAGAAGAACGGCCGCGACGTCGAGTTCCTGGTGTTCCCGGACGAGGGACACGGCTGGCGCAAGATCCCGAACCGGGTCAAGTCGACGATGACACTTGCGGACTTCTTCCGTCGTCATCTGGTCGAGCCGGGTCGCCAGGCGGCCTTGTGATCCGCCAGACGCCGATCGTCAGCACGGGCACGATCAGCAGCGCGATGAAGGCGTAGGTGAGATAGCCGTAGCCTTTCGCGATCAGGTTGATGAGCCCGATCGCGCCTGCCGCGTAGACGGAGATCAGCATCACGGTGATCGCGATCGCAGGACGCATCGCGCGCGGCATCGGCCGATTGCGTTCCTCGTACACCTTCGCGACGCGCTCGTTGATCGCGTGCAGGATCGGCACGCCGGTATCGACCAGCGTGAGCAGTACCGCGAGCTGGAATGCCCAGGCGAACCACGGAGCGCCGAGCTTGCCGAGCAGGAACGCCGAGGGCAGGGCGACGTTTGCGATCTCGCTCTGATACCCGACCATTGCGATGAAGAACACGACGCCCGGCAGCATGCCGAGCGGTCCGCCGAGCAGCCCCGCGACCAGCGCTTCGCGCCGGCGCGTCAGGTGTCGGATGCAGAAAAGCACGGCGGGAATCGTTCCGACATTGTAGCCGGCATAGGTGACGCCCGCTTTGAACCAGCCCTCGCCGACCGGCCCGCCGGCGAATGCCGTCTCGATGCGATCGCCGAACGCGACCAGGCTCCAGACGAAGAACACGATGTACACGAGGTACAGGTAGCCGACGGACAACGCCAAAAATTTCTCGATCGCCGTGCTGCTGTAGAACACCATCAGTCCGGTCGCGACGATCATGCCCAGCGAGCCGACCAGTTTCGGCAGCCCGAACATTGCGTGCGCGATCTCGCCCGCGGCCGCGCCCATGACCGCGAACACGATCAGGATCAGCGCGAAATAGGCGATCTCGTAGAGGAACCAGGCGCGGCCGAGCAGCAGCTTGAAGAACGAGCGGTAGTCGTACGCTTTGGCCATGCGCGCCAGCTCGAAGCTGACCATCAGCACGGCGCTCCAGAACAGCATGCTGACGATCATGCCGAGCACGCCGCCCCACGGTCCGGCGGGCAGGAAGAATTCCACCAGCTCGCGGCCGGTGGCGTAGCCGCCGGCGATGACGGCGGACTCGAACACGAAGCCCGGCAACAGATAGCGTCGAAAGAAATCGTTCATGCAGCTTGCCTCACCGTACCTTTGAGAAGTCCCAGTCGCATCAGGCTTTCGGCGCAGGCGACGATCGCATCCTCGGACGAGCGCGGCTTCCATCCGAGCAGGCCGCGCGCCTTGGCATTCGTGCCGTTCTTGTGCTTGCCGAGCTCGGGCACGAGCTGCTTCAGCGCCGGATCGCGCAGCGCTGCGAGACGCACCAGCCAGTTCGGCAGCTGTCGCGCCGGCACTCTCGCGCCCGCCGCGCCCATGCGCGCTTTCAGCACTTTCGCGATCTCGAGCATCGACATGAAGTCGCCGCCCGTGCACAGGAAGCGCTCGCCTCGTGCGGCAGGATGCGTCATTGCACGCAGATGCAGGTCCGCGACATCGCGCACGTCGACGACGCCGAACCAGCGCTGCGGACAACCGGGAATCGTACCGTCCATCATGCGCTGAACGATCATGACCGAAGGCGAGTAGTCGGCGCCGAGCACCGGGCCGAACACGGCCACCGGATTGACGACGGCGAGCTCCGGGCCGCCTTCCTTCGCAACGAAGTCCCAGGCCGCGCGTTCGGCGATCGTCTTCGACTTGACATAGGGCGTGGCGCCGTAGCCATCGATGTCGGTCCAGTTCGTTTCGTCGTAGGGCGCGCGCTGGCCCTTCTCTTGGGGCTTCTGCCCGTAGCCGATTGCCGCGAACGACGAAGTGAGCACGACGCGCTTCACGCCGGCGGCCTTTGCCGCGCGCAGCACGCGAAGCGCACCTTCGCGCGCCGGCACGATCAAGTCGTTCTCATCTTTCGGCACGGCCACCGGTATGGGCGAGGCGACGTGCAGCACGTAGTCGCAGCCTTTCAGCGCTTGCGCCCAGCCTGCATCGTTTTCGAGATCCGCTGCGAAGAACTGCAAGCTGTCACCCGGTTCCGCGCCGCCCGTCTTTATCAGCGAGCGCACGTCGGCTTCGCGCTTTAGATGACGAACGGTCGTACGGACCGTGTGACCGGCCGCTAACAGCTGCAGGATGCAATGACTGCCGACGAAGCCAGATCCACCGGTCACTAGCACTGCGCTCATAGCGTCGCCTCGGCGTAGGAGTGGAGGAAATCGGTAGGGCATCTTCGGATAGAATTGCACACATGTCACGCGAGCATGCGCCTGTTTTCCGGCTCGTCGACCTGCGCAAGGTATATGGGCAGGGCGAGGCGGCCGTGCATGCGCTGCGCGGCGTCGATCTCGAGATCGCCGAAGGCGAGTTGCTCGTGCTGCTCGGACCGTCGGGCTCGGGCAAGTCGACCTTGCTCAACGTGCTCGGCGGGCTCGACCGGCCGACCGGCGGCAGCTGCTTTTTTCGCGAGACCGACCTTGCGAGCGCGCCGGACGCGGACGTCACGCAGTATCGGCGGCTGCACGTGGGTTTCGTGTTCCAGTTCTACAACCTGATCGCCAGCCTGACGGCGCAGGAGAACGTCGAGCTCGTGACCGAGGTCGCGCCGGAGCCGATGCCTGCGCCGGAAGCGCTCGAGCTCGTCGGGCTCGGCAAGCGGCTGCATCACTTCCCGGCCCAGCTTTCGGGCGGCGAGCAGCAGCGGGTCGCGATCGCGCGCGCCATCGCCAAGCGGCCGACCGTATTGCTGTGTGACGAGCCGACCGGTGCTCTCGACGTGGCGACCGGCGTGCATGTGCTGGAAGCAATCGTCACCGCGAACGAAAAGCTGCGCACGACGACGCTGCTGATCACACACAACGCCGACATTGCCCGCATCGGCGATCGCGTCGTGCGCTTCGCCGACGGTCACATCCGCTCGATCGACGCGAACGAGAAACGGATCCCGCCGGCGGAGTTGACCTGGTGATGCGCCTCGCGACGCTCGACAGGAAGTTGCTGCGCGACCTGAAGCGGTTGCGGGCGCAGGCGATCGCGGTTTCGTCCGTGCTCGCGTGCGGCGTGGCGTTGTTCGTCATGGCCACGGGCATGTACGGCTCGATGGAACGCTCCCGCAACGAGTACTACGACACGGCGCGCATGGCCGATGTCGCCGTGTCGGTGGTGCGTGCGCCGGATCCGGTCGCGAATGATCTCGCGGAGCTGCCGGGCGTCAATGCGCTGGAGGCGCGGGTGACGGGCATCGGCCTGCTCGATCTCGCCGGTAAGTCCGATCCA
>DATEKT010000251.1:0-6027 GCA_035277305.1 Steroidobacteraceae bacterium
TTGGTTTGGGCGTGCTCGTCGTGGCGCTGGGTTCGAGCGCTGCGTTCGCGGCGGGCGGTGGCGGTGCGCCGTCTGGCGGCGGCTCCTTCAACATGCCCGAGCGGGAGAAGACTCCGGAAGAGCAAGCCAAGTCCGCATACAGCCAGGGCGTCCGCGCGGTGAAGGCGGCGGACAAACTTGCGAAATCCGCTGAAGAAGCCACTGACGACAAGAAGAAATCCAAGGCGCAGGACAAAGCCAATCGCCAGTACGAGAACGCGCGCGGCTATTTCGCGGCGGCGCTGCAGCGCAAGGCCGACATGTACGAGGCCTGGAATTACGTCGGCTACACGAGCCGCAAGCTCGGTGACTACGAGAAGGCGCTGCCGGCTTACGACGAAGCGCTTCGTCTCAATCCCTCCTATAACGAGGCGATCGAATATCGCGGTGTCGCGTACCTCGGGCTCAATCGCATCGACGACGCGAAGAACGCATACATGTCCCTGTTCCAGAGCTCGCGCCCGCTCGCTGATCAGCTGATGGCTGAGATGCAGAAGTGGGTCGCAGGCCGCCGCGCGGCGGGCAACGCAGCGCCGGAAGTTGACGCTCTCGCGCAGTGGATCGACGAGCGTTCGAACATCGCGCGCCAGACAGCGTCGCTGGCGACGGACGCGCCGGCCATGCATTCCTGGGACTGACTACGACGCGGATCCTGCTGATCGTTCTCTGCTGCTGCACAGGGATCGCACTGAGCGATCCCGCCAGCAGCGACCCGCAATACAAGTGGCAACTGCCGCCGGGTTTCCCACCTCCCGCCGTTCCCGCCGACAACCCGATGTCCGACGCGAAGGTCGCGCTCGGTTGCCGGCTGTTCTTCGAAACGCGTCTCTCCGTCACTCGCACGTATTCCTGTGCCAGCTGTCATCGGCCCGAGCTCGCGTTCACCGATGGCCGCGCACTCGCGATCGGATCGAAAGGCGACACCATGCATCGCGGCGCTATGACGCTCACGAACGTCGCGTACAACCCGGCATTCACGTGGGCGAGCGGCAGCGTCGTGACGCTGGAGCGGCAGATGGAGCAGCCGCTTTTCAACGAGCATCCGCTCGAGATGGGACTGACGCGTGACAATCCCGAGCTGCTCGCGTGGTTGAACGGCGAGCAGAGCTACTCGGCAGCTTTCCGCGAATCGTTCCCGAAAGAAGCAGCGCCGGTCTCGATGTCGAACTTGCTGAAGGCGATCGCGTCATTCGAGCGCACGCTCATTTCAGGCCGCTCGCCGTTCGACCGCTACGTCTACAACGATGACCGGGCAGCGTTCTCCGAAAGCGCGCGACGCGGCATGCGGCTGTTCTATTCGGACCGCAGCGGCTGTGCGCACTGTCATTTCGGTTTGAATTTCTCCGGACCGATCGTCCAGCCCGGCAAAGCACCGCCGGCGCCGCTGTTCGCAAACAACGGCTCAGCAGTGAAGGGGGACGAAGGACTTGCCGCCGAAACGAAGCGTCCGCAGGATGTCGGCCGCTTCCGGGTACCGACGTTGCGCAACGTCGCGGTCACTGCGCCGTACATGCACGACGGGCGGTTCGCGACTCTGGAACAAGTGATCGATCACTATGTCGCGGGCGGCAAGCACGCTGACGCCATCGGCACAATCGATTCGCAGATCCGTCCGCTTCAGCTCAGTCCTGAAGAGAAGGGCGATCTCGTCGAGTTCCTGAAGAACCTGACCGATGAGACCTTCACTGCGAATTCATCCTGCCGCCCGCCCCGCGAGCATCAGCCGCCCGGCTCAGCACCGTGACCTTCTGTCCGTGCTGAAGCCGCTCGACTCCGCGCACCACGACCAGATCGCCCGCTGACACCGATCCGCGGATCGTGACGAGATCGCCATCCGTGGCCACGGACGTCACCGCTACTCTCTCGGCAGTACTGTCGGATCGCACGCGCATCACGTAGTTGCCGTCCTGGCGCACGGCGATGGCATCGCGCGGTACCACGAGCGACTCGGTTGCCTCACGCTCAGGCAGACCGACTTCGATCGCGGTACCGACGCTCAGCGCGTTGTTGGCCAGCGTGAGTCGCAGCTCGAACTGGCGTGAACGCTCCTCGCCAACGGGCACCACCGTGCGCACGCTGGCCTTCATCTGCCGGTCCGCTATCTTGACCGGCAGCTCCATCTCGGGCCTCACCAGCCCGACCAGAGTCAGGGGCGCCTGCACGCGCGCCTCCACATGAACCGTATCGACCAGGTGCGCAATCGCGGCACCGGTCGCGACATACTCGCCGCGTTGCGCGAGACGCTCCGTCACGATTCCCGCGAACGGCGCGCGCAATTCGGTCTGATCGAGATCGTGCTGCGCGACGCGCAACCGTACCTGCGCCTGCTGCAGCTGCGCGGTGAGCACACCGAGTTGCGAGCGCACCTCGTCGAGCTGCGTCTGCGAAATCGTGCTGCCGACTTTCTCCAGGCGCTGGACCTGCCGCTCCGACATCTGACGTTGCGATTCGATGCGCGCCACTTCCGCCTTCGCATCCTCGACGCGCAGGCGCACGGCCTCGTCTTCAAGCTTCGCGACGCGTTCGCCTTCACGCACGCGCGTGCCGACTTCGGCAACGTACGTGAGCCTGCCTTCCGCGCTCGTCGCGAGCCGCGCATCGTTGCGGCTGACGACACCGCCCGGCACCCAGCGGCGCGGCGCCACGCGGGCCACCGAAGCCTTTGCGACTTCGACGACCACGCCCGGCTCTTCCTGCGGCGGTGCTTCGGCCGCGGCGCCGAATGCGAAAAAGGCAACCGAGGCGGCGAGCGCCAGGGTCGAAAGTCGTGACTTGATCATCCTCATCCCCTTTTGTCAGGCTGAGGCCTGACCCACTCCACTCGGCACCGGCGCCTCTTCCTCGACCGGCACTCTGCGCTCGTACATCAGCCGCAGCAGGCTCGGCAGCAGCACGATCGAAAACACCATGCTCACGATCACGCCGGCGACGTTCACCGCCGCGAGGCCGCGATAGATCGTGCTCGCCGGACCCGGATTCAGCACCATCGGCAGCGCGCCGAGCGCGCCGGTCAGCGTGCTCGCCACCATCGCGCGCAAGCGCTGGTTCAGCGACATGCGCAGCGCCTCTTCCAGGCTGTGCCCGTGATTGAGGGCGTCGCGCGTGCGATCCACCAGCAGGATCGAATGATTGACGATGATGCCGATCATCATGATGAAGCCGATCATCGTCAGCAGATCGAGCGGCTGGAACGCCACGAGATCGAGCGCACGAATGCCGAGCACGCCGCCCACGAGAGCCAGCGGCACGGTGAGCACCACGACCGCGGCGTCACGCAGCGAGCGGAACATCGCGGCCATCAGCATGAACAGCACCAGGAGCGCCAGCAGGAAGTTCGTGCCCATCGTCGACACGATCGCGTCGAGGCGGTCGGCGCTGCCAGCGAGCTTGATGTTCGCGTCCGGCGGCAGCTGTGAGCGCAGCGACGGCACGATGTCGCTCTGGATCTTCGCCAGCATGTCCTCGAGTGACAGCGTCGGCGGCGGATCGATCGTGAGCGTAACCGTGCGGTGATGGTCTATACGACGGATCTGTTCCGGCGCGACCGCCGTCTGCAGGTTCACGAGCTCGCCCAGCGACACCGTTTCGCCCGAGGGTGTGATCAGCGGTGCGCGCTCCAGCTCTTCCGGCGTCTCGCCGATGTTCGCGCGCAGGATCACCGGCAGCCGCGCCTGGCCGTCGAAATATTCTCCGAGCCACGCGCCGTCGCCGAGCGCACGTACGACAGTGCCGAGCGATGCGCGGTCCCAGCCGACTTCGGCGATGCGCCGGTCGTTGGGCTCCGCACGCAACTCCAGCGCCTGCACATCCGCATTCGGGAACGACTGCACGTTCGCGCCCGGGAACGTCCGCTCGAGCAACTTACGGCCTTCCTCGGCCGCGGTGTTGAGTGCCGTCGTGTCGGTGGATTGCAGATGCATCGCGACCGAGCGCGCCGAGCCGCCGAAGCCGCCGAACAGCTCGCCTTCGTTCACGAACACGCGCGTGTCGGGGAGGCCGACGACGATCTCGTCGCGCACGATGCGCTCGAGATCTCCGATGCGGTCGTCATCGACGACGCGCGCGCCGATCGTGCCGCCGCCCGGCCACAGCAGCACGTACCAGTTCTTCAGGCGCGGCTCCTTCTCGCCCTTCATGTAGGGCTCCATGCGCTCGAGGATCTTCGGCGCGATTTCGCGATTCACCGCCTCGGGGCTCATGCCGGGCGGGAAGCTGAAGTACGCATCGATCGCCGCGCGTTTCACCGGCGGCAGGTAGTCGAGCTTCGGCAGCAACAGCCATGACAGCAGGAGCGGCGCGACGAGCAGCGCGCCGACCCAACCGAGCTGCTGCTTGCGCGTGCGTGTCCACGCGATGACGCGATCGGTGAGCCACGGCCAGCCCGCACCGTAGCCGGAATTCGTCGTATGACCGCCGAGCCAGCGGCCCGCGGCGGCCGGCACGACCGTGATCGCGACGACGATCGAGAAGGCGACTGCGATCGAGATCGTCAGCGCGAGGTCGGCGAAGATCTGTCCTTCGACGTCCTTGAGGAACAGCACGGGCAGGAAGACCGCGATCGTCGTCGCCGTCGATGCAAACAGCGCCGGCACGACTTGCCGCGTGCCGTCGTGCGCAGCTTGTTCGATCGGCAGGCCTCCTTCCTTGAGCCGGATGATGTTGCCCGAGACGACGATTGCGCCCTCGACGACCATGCCGACCGCGAACGCCAGGCCGGCCAGCGAGATGACGTTGATACTGCGACCCGCCATCTCCAGCACGCAGAACGTTGCGAGCAGACACACGGGAATCGTGCTCGCGATCAGGACGGTCGCGCGCTTGTCACGCATGAACCACCAGACGCACGCGAGTGCCAGCAGGGCGCCGACCACCAGGTTCTCGATGAGCAGGTTGACCGCGCGCTTGATGAACACTGACGCGTCGAATGACTGTTCGATGCCGAGGCCGCGTTCTTTCAGCGGGCCATCGCGCAGCTCCGCGGCGACTCTCTTGACCTCATCCAATGTGCTGAGCACGTTCGCGCCGGGCGCGCGCACGATGCGCAGGCCGATCGCCGGATTGCCGTTCTGATAAGAGAAGAAACTCCGATCCGGCGGACGCATCTCGACCGTCGCCAGATCCTCGAGGCGCACCGGCTGGCCGTCGCGCCACGCCAGCACCAGCTGCCCGAGATCCTGCGCGTCGTAGCGGCCGGTGTAGCGGAGGGAATATTGCCGGCGGCCGACGTCGAGCTGGCCGGCGGAGACATTGGTCGCGCTCGTCGCCTGGCGCGCGATGTCGGGAATGCCTATGCCGAGCGCCGCCGCACGCGCCAGATCGAGCGTGATGCGCACGTCATCGGGCGGACCGCCCTGAACCTCGACCTGTGCAACGCCGGGCACCGACTCGATGCGCGGCTTCACCACGTCCTCGACGAAGCGGCGATGGCGCTCGATGGGCCCTTCGCTGCCCGGCAGCAGCTGCACGAAGAAGAAGGAGAGCTGCTGGTTCGAATCGCCGCCATCGCCGCCAAGCTGCACCACCGGTCGGTCCGCGTCGCGAGGCAGCGGCGGCAGACGGCTCATGCGGCCGATGACGTCGACGAGCGCGGACTTCATGTCCGTGCCGATCGCGAAGGTCAGAAATACATTGCTGCCGCCGGAGTTGGCGTTGCCGTTGACCTCTTCGACCCCCGGCAGGCCCTGCAGCACCTGCTCCTGCGGCTCGAGCAACTCCGCCTCGACTTCCTCCGGCGAGGCGCCGCGCCAGTTCGTGAAGATGGCGATGGTCGGCCGCTCGATGTCGGGAAACAGCTGCAGGGGCAGTTGCTTCAGCGCGAGCAGGCCGAACAGGGAAATAAGTAAAACTGTGGCGCCGATCGCGACGGGATTGCGGATGGCTCCTGCAATGATGCGCACCGGTCGTTCTCCCTTGGATCTGTTGGCGCGATTGGACCACCGGGCTTGCAGCACGTTCGGCCGGCTGAGACCAAGCGAGGGTCCATTGCGG
>DATEKT010000252.1:0-5123 GCA_035277305.1 Steroidobacteraceae bacterium
GTCGCGATGCACGACGCCTACCTGGTGCGCGACGGTCATGCCGGTGGCGATGTCGATGCCGTACTGGATGGCGCGCGGCAGCGGCAGCGGCTTCTCGTTGACGATCTCGCTGCCGAGCGTGTGGCCCGGGAAGTACTCCATGGAGATCGCGTAGTTGCCGCGCATGTACAGGAAGTCGTAGATGCGGATGACGTTCTTGTGCGTGATCTTGCGTGAGTACCGCAGCTCGTGCACGAAGCGCTTCATCATCTCTTCGTCGTTCGCCACGTTCGGGTTCAGGAACTTGAGGATCAGCCGCTCGTCCACGACGGTGTCCTCGACCAGCACGACCGTGCCGAACGCGCCCTTGCCGATCTTCTCGATGTACTTGTAGCGGCCTTCGATGATGTCGCCGTTCTTGAGCGTCGCGATGTCCATCTTGGCGGCCGTCGCCGCCGTCTCTTCGGCCTTCTTGAGCACCGCGTCGACGTCGCCTTTCTCGATCAGCAGCGTGCGCGCAGGCTCGGCCATCTTCGACGCCTTGACGTTGGCGGCGGTGGCGGCCGCGGCTGCAATCGCGGTGCTCGAGTACTTGCTGTCGATTTCTTCCAGCGCGCGCACGGCCGCGTGCTGGATCGTCTCGTCCGTCGAATTCGAGCCGGCAGCCTGGATGTAGCTGCGCACGCTGTCGGCACGCTTGTCGTCGGCCAGGCGCGCCAGGGCGTTGATCGCCTCCACCTTGATCTCTTTCTCGGGGCGCTCCAGCAGCCGCACCATCGGCTCGATCACGCGCACGTCGCCGAGCTTGCCCAGCGCACGGGCCACCGTCGGCAGCGAGCGCGTGTTCTCGGAGTTCAGCAGTTCCATCAGCGTCGGCACGGCCTTCTTGCTGCCGATCTCGGCCAGCGCGTCCACGGCGCGCTCGCTGACCCACCAGTCCTTGTCCTTGGTGGCTTCGATCAGGAAGTTGACCGCGCGCTCGTCCTTGGTCTGATTCAGGATCTCGATCGCGGCGCGACGCACGTCCTCGTCCTCGTCGCGGATCAGTTCGATCACGGCGTCGACTACGCGCGGGCCGCCGATCTTGCCGAGCGCATCCGCGGCGCGTGTGCGCACCCACCAGTCGTCGTCCTTGATCACCTGCAGCAGGTGCTTGATATCGCGTGCCGTGCCGAGATGATTCAACACTTCGACCGCCGCACGCCGCGCGTACTCGTTCTCGTCCTTCAGCACCTCGATGAGGTACTTCATCGTGTCCGGGTCCTTGGCACGCACCACCACGTCGATGGCGCGGTTCGCGGTCTCCAGGTCCGGGTCGCGCAGCAGCTGGCAGACGGGACCGACTGCGACCGGGCCGTCCATCTTCGACAGCGCATTCAGCGCGGCCTGGCGGATCAGCTTGTTCGGATCCTTGAGCTGCGTCTGGATCGCTGCGGAAACCTCCGGCCGGTTGAAGCGCGACAGGATGTTGATGATGTGGATCCGCGCGATCGAATCCTTGCCCTCGATGCGGCTGATCAGCTCGGGGATCGACGCCGTGTCGGCGAGGTCCGCGATGATGCGGAACAGCGCCGCCTTTTCGTTCGCCTCCTGGCTGTACGCGTGCTGCAGCAGGTCGCGGACCGAGAAGCGCTGCTTCTGGGCGGCGACGATCTCCAGCACTGCCGGCTTCGAGACGTCGTCGCGCGCCAGCAGGTCGATCAGCATCGACGGGCTGAAGTTGTGACTTGCCGTGAGGGCCCAGCTGACGGCTGCGATCGTGCGCGGGCTGCCGTCGGTCAGACCCTGGACGAGCATCGGGAACGTCTTGTTGTCGACCAGCTGCGTCAGGATCTCGACGTACGACGCGGCTTCCTTCTTGTCCGCGACCGCGAGCGCATCGAGGATCTTCGGAATCGCACCGGGACCGATCTTGGCGAGCTTCTGGAACGCCTTCTGCGATTCCGGGTGCGACGGATCGCCAATTCCGCGAATGTCCGCGATCAGGCGCTCAGCTTTGAGGTCCGAGAAGAAACTCATCCAATGGTCCCGGCGGGGCAGAGCGCCCCGGACAGGCTATTCGAGCTGGGTCCCAGGGAAAATGGCACTGACGTCCGCATTGCGTTGTGTCAGTCATTATGCCACGGCTGTCGCGGCGCAGGCGGCGCCCCGGACCGGCTACAATCCGCGCCCGCTCAGCGCCCGGGGATAGTCTGCGCGCAAACCCGATCATTCTTATGAATACGCCAACCGAATCCGCATTACGCGAGGCAGTCGAGTCCTACGTCGATCCCTACCTGGGGCTGGAGCTGCGCGCGGCCGGGGCATTGCGCGGACTCGAGCTGGACGCGGAGCGTCTGCAGATCACGCTCGCGCTCGGATATCCGGCGCGGCATTACCAGGACGAACTCGCGGCAGCTATCGAGCAACGTGTGCGTCCCCTTGCAGGCAGCCGGCGGATAGGCGTCGACGTCGAATGGCAGGTCGCCGCGCACACGGCGGCTGGCAAGCAGCGACCGGTCCAGGGTATCCGCAACATCATTGCGGTCGCATCCGGCAAGGGCGGTGTGGGCAAGTCCACGACGGCCGCAAACCTGGCGCTCGGCCTTGCCCATGAGGGCGCCGCGGTCGGATTGCTCGACGCCGACGTCTACGGTCCGAGCCAGCCGCTGATGATGGGGCTGGCGGGCCAGAGCCCGACCAGTCCGGACCAGCGAACGATGATCGCGCCCGAGGCCTACGGCATCAAAGTGATGTCCATCGGCTTCCTGATCGACGCCGAGCAGCCGATGGTGTGGCGCGGGCCGATGGTGACGCAGGCGCTGGTGCAATTGCTGGAAACCACCCGCTGGGGCGAGCTGGATTACCTGATCGTCGACATGCCGCCGGGCACGGGCGACACGCAGCTGACGTTGACGCAGCGGGTGCCGGTGAGCGGGGCCGTCATCGTCACGACGCCGCAGGACATCGCGCTGCTCGACGCACGCAAGGGGCTGCGCATGTTCCAGAAGGTCGAGGTGCCGGTGCTCGGTATCGTCGAGAACATGAGCACGCACGTCTGCTCGAACTGCGGTCACGAGGAGCACATCTTCGGCGCCGGCGGCGGCCGGCGCATGGCCGAGCAGTACGGCGTCGAGTTGCTGGCGGAGCTGCCGCTCGATATCCGCATCCGCGAGCAGGCGGACGGCGGACGTCCCACGGTCGTCGCCGAACCCGACAGCAATCTCGGTCGCGCGTACATCGACCTGGGGCGCCGCACGGCCGCGCGTCTCGTGCGCATCGCGCTCGATCCGGGCCTTGCCTTTCCCTCGATCACGATGGAAGACACCTGATGGAAGCGGAAACCTCAAACGATGTATCGGTGCGGCAGTCGGTCTACACCGGCATCCTGCCGTTCCAGGCCATTCGCGAGATGGTCGACCGCGGCGAGATCCGGGCCACGGAGATCTTCGGCGCGATCGAAGCCGACCAGATCCAGCCGGCGAGCATCGATCTGCGGCTCGGGCCGTACGCGTATCCCGTCGACACCAGCTTTCTCCCCGGCCGCGGCGTGAAGGTCCTGGAAAAGATGGAAGAGCTCGATCCGGACTTCCAGCGCTTCCGGCTCGATCTCAGCAACGGCGCGGTGCTCGAGAAGGGCAGGGTCTACGTCGTGCCGCTCGCGGAGTTCATCTCGCTCAGGAGCGAAGTCGCCGCCTTTGCCAATCCGAAGAGCTCGACCGGACGCCTCGACATCCTGACCCGCTTGATCGCAGACGGCGCGACGCACTTCGACCAGGTCGAGGACGGGTACGAGGGACAGCTCTACATCGAAATCGCGCCGCGCAGTTTCAGCGTGGTGATGAAGAGCGGCACCCGGCTCAATCAGCTGCGCTTTCGTCGCGCGCGTGGCGCCGTCGCGAAGCAGATCACTGCTTCGGACTGGAAGACGCTGCTCGACGAAGGAAGCATCGTGGATGCACGCAGCGCCGAGCAGAGAGCGCAGTTCGGCGACAAGCCCGGCATGCTGCCGTTCACGGTGGATCTGGAGGGCGCGCGCACTCGCGATTCGCTGATCGGCTGGCGCGCGAAGAAGAACACGACGCGCATCGATCTCGAACGGCGCGACTACGATCCGCTCGACTTCTGGGAGCCGATCTACTGGCACAAGGAGCGCTCGCTCGCGCTCGTGCCCGACGAGTTTTACATCCTGATGACGAAGGAAGCGATTGCGGTGCCTCCCAGCTATGCCGCGGAGATGCTGCCGTACGACACGCGGGCGGGAGAGTTTCGCGTGCACTACGCGGGCTTCTTCGATCCTGGCTTTGGCTGGAATCCCGAAACCGGAAAAGCCGGCAGCAGCCGCGGCGTGCTCGAAGTGCGCTCGCACGAGGTGCCGTTTCTGCTCGAGCACGGGCAGACCGTCGGCTGGCTGCGTTACGAGCGCATGGCGCAATCCCCGTCCACCTTGTACGGGCGGGAGATCAGCTCGAACTACCAGGGACAGGGACTGAAGCTGGCGAAGCAGTTCAGGCAGGGCTAGCTAAGGCCTGTCGACCTTCTGCAGGACCATCACGGTCTCGACCTTGCCCTTGCGGATCTGCTCGGCGCGCACCGGCAGGTATTCCAGGCTCGGCGCCATCCAGAAACGTGACGTGCGGCTCGAGCCGCCTTCGCGCGTGCTCTCCCAGATCACCGTATCGAGTTTGCCGAGCGCGGAGTCGACCGTCGCCTGTTCTTTCCTGGTGTACACGTAGCGTTTGATCTTGTTGTCGTCGATGAGCGCTATCGTGCCGGGCTCCACGCCGCGCAGCAGCGCTGTCGTGACCGCGATCTGGATCGACGAGCGGTCCTGCGTGCCGGGTTCTGCCGTGAGATTCACCGGTTCGCCTTCGACCGTGCCGGTCACGGAGTTGCGCGACCAGTCGAAATGCAGCTCGCCGTCACCGTCCTTGCTCGACTTGCCGTCATCGAGCAGCCAGTCGATCGGGCGCGTGCCCGCATCGTCGATCTCCATGACGCTGCGCTCGACCGCTGCCTTGCTGACGAACAAGCGTGCGAGCGCGCCGGGATTGGGATGCGTCTCGTAGACGTAACGACCCGTCGCCGGATCGCGCGAGAACGAGAACGCAATCGTGCCGGCGCCGATGCCGCGATAGCTGACCGCATACGTCGCCGTGAACGGC
>DATEKT010000253.1:0-5292 GCA_035277305.1 Steroidobacteraceae bacterium
CTGCGTCAGCTCCTGCTCGTAGATCTTCTCGACCTCGGCTATCGATGTGTGCGTCTCTTCGGCGATGGCTTCCTTCGAGGTCTGATGATTCTTCGTGCCCGCGAACGCATGAGTCGGGGTGGCCATCGCGAAAAACCTCCGAAGGGCTCTTGATTTTTCTGGATGCTGCAACCAAGGAGCCGCAGCGCGCGCAGTGATCAACGAACGAGCAATTCAACCGATGCGCAATGATCCGCTGCGTGTGCGCGAAGTCAAGCCTGTGTTATCCAGAAGTTGTCCACCGCTTCTGTGGATATCTCGTGACGCGCGAAAATTTTTTCCGGCGCCGCTGCGCGCGCGTTGTCAAGCAGGAGACCGCTGAACTTTCGCGCACTGGCAAAAAAATTCGCGCACTCGCATCGATGCCGGTCATGCTGAAGATGCGACCTCCAACTCCCTGCTCCCCGCACTTTCTGTTGCTCCCGCCATGCACCGGCGAAATTCACGGAGAAAATGCCGTCGCATGCGCGCATCAGATAGAATCGCGCCTCGCAAAAAGGTTTTGGGCCTGTAGCACAACGGTTAGTGCAGGGGACTCATCGACAAACGGTGCCTTCGCGGTGAAAGCCGCGAAGTGGACGGGATGAATTCAGGGAACCCTTCCGGTCGCGCGACCGATGGCAACCCTGAGCCAAGCCGGCGGTGCACCGCCGGAAGGTGCAGAGACTACCTGAGGGCTGCGGCGAGGAGCCGCGAGCGCCCTTGATGACAGGCAAGAGCGTCCCGCACCCTTCGTGGGTGAAGAGATAGTCCGACTCCCGCCGGAAACGACGGGGCAAGTGAATCCCTTGGTTGCAGGTTCGAGTCCTGCCAGGCCCACCACTTCGGAAGACGTTCGTCCAGGGATGCACCCGTGATCACCTGCTACCTCCGCTACATCGTCGATCCGCTCAAGCTCGCCGAGTTCGAGAACTACGGGCGCATGTGGATTCCACTGGTCGAGAAGTTCGGCGGCAAGCATCACGGCTACTTCATGCCGAGCGAGGGCGCGAACAACGTGGCGCTCGCGCTGTTTTCCTTTCCGTCGCTGGCGGAATACGAAACGTACCGCCAGAAGGCCGCCGTCGATCCGGCCTGCCAGGCCGCGATGCGCTACTACCAGGAAACGCAATGCTTCCTGAGCTACGAGCGCAGCTTCTTCCGGCCGATGTTCAAGTAGGCGGGATCCGCCGCCGGCGATCCGGCGGCGGCCAGCGAACGAATCACGCGACCTTGATCAGCCCCAGCTGCTGAAGCGCGGTCACGCCGTCGTCCAGCCCGATCTCCTCGACGATCTTCCCGTCCTGCACCTTGAGCACCGTCGTGCCGGTGAACTTCATCTTGCGTCCGGTGCCGGCCGGCAGCCCGCCGACCAGGAAGTCTTTGAAGGCCGGTCCGGTGTGCGTGCCGCCGCCTTCCCAGCGGCCGACGACGTAGTCGCCTTCCGCGATCAGGTCCGCCGCGCCCCAGAAGTTGAGATCCGGAAACGCCTTGCGGAAGTCCTTCATGAACGCCTTGATGTCCGCGTGACCGCGGCGCGGCGCGTGCAGCGAATACTGCAGCAGCATGTCGGGAGCGGCGAGCTCATCGACGATGGCGGGGTCGTACTCCTTGCCCCAGAACTGCGTGAACCAGCGGCCGACGATGGCCTTGTTGTCATCCTGTCTCGACATCGTGAGTCTCCTCGGGTTGCGATTGGCAGGCGGCAGTCTGCGAGCCGCGGAGCCGCGCGACGTTCCGAATCTTGCGTTGGAATTTTTCGGGCCCGACACTGACGCTCCCTTGCACGCTTGCGAGACACAGTGAACGCGCGAATCGGCTCGTTGACATTTGCGGATCCAACGCGCGCGAGCTTCGACGCGGCCGTGACCGAGCACGAGCTGCGGCAACTCGCAGCACTGCCGGCCGTCCGGACGCTACAAACTGCGGCGCCCGTTCCCGACGCGGTCTGGTCGCTCCTCAACGAGGGATTTTTCTCGACGCGTCCGGACGTCGAGCTGCGCGTCTATGGCTACTACGAGCACGGTATGGAGTGCGACCTCGGCTTCGCGGCGCGCTTGCCGAACGTGCGCCACTTCAGCGCCGACAACCTGATGCGGGCAAAGAACGTCGAGGCGATCGCGGCGATGCCCGCACTGCAATCGCTCTCGCTGGGTATTTTCGAGGCCGAAGAGTTCGCTGTGCTGAGCCAGATCACGCCGGCTCTGACGAAGCTGGGCCTGCACGCAACGCGGTCGAGGAAGCCGCGGCTGGACGGGCTGGCGCGCTTCGAGCGCCTGCGCAGCCTCTACCTCGAAGGGCAGAGCAAAGGCATCGAGGTCATCAGCGGTTTGCGCCAGATCGAGGACCTCTCGCTCAGGTCGATCACGACGGATGACCTGAGTTACCTGGCACCGCTCGCGCGGTTGCGCTCGCTCGAGATCAAGCTGGGCGGCATCCGCTCGTTCGTGGGCGTCGAGGGAAAGGACAGCATCCACTATCTCGAGTTGTGGCAGATCCGCGGGCTGGATCAGGTGAACGTTCTCGCAGCGCTGCCTGGGTTGCAGAACGTGTTCCTTCAGAACCTGCCCAAGGTCCAGCGCCTGCCCGCTCTCGTCGCATCCAGTGCGCTGCGCAGAGTGGTGCTGGATGACCTGAAGGGACTGCAGGACTTTACCTCACTGCAGGAGGCGCCAGCGTTGGCGGAATTCGCGCTTCTCAGCGGCGACCGGCAGCAACCGGAGCAACTGCTTCCGGTGCTGCGCAATCCCGCTGTGCGCAGCGCCAGCGCATTCTTTGGCGCGGCCGCGAAGAATCGCGCCTTCGCGCAACTCCGCGATGCTCATGGCAAGCGCGAGTGGGAACCGCGAACGCCGTTCGAATACCGATGAATTGATTCAAGCCGCGCGACGCGCGTCGCCCTGGTCGAGCAGCAGCGTGGCTTCGCGGCGCAACGCCGTCAGGTGCTCGAGTGCCGCTTCGTACGAGCGCGGCACGAGAAAATCTTCCATCGCCAGCATGCCGCGATAGCCACGCAGCGCGAGCAGGCGAAACAGCTGCGGCCACTCGACCATGCCCTGCTGCAATCCGTCCCACTGCCAGGTCCAGTTGCCGGCCTGACGCACCCATGAAGCATTCTTGATGTGCACGTTCGCGAGATGCGCGCGCAGCAACTCGATGCCGTACTCCCAGTCCTCCTTGCCCTCGATGACCATGTTCGCGGGATCGAACGTGATCGCGATCGTTTCGGGGTCCAGGTCGCGCACCAGCGCGTGCGCGCTGGTGAAGCTGCTCATCACGGTACCCCAGTGAATCTCCAGCAGGATGCAGACGCCGGCGAGCTTCGCTCGCCTCGACAGATTCTGCAGCGTCGCGCGCAGGTTGCGCAGCAGCTCGGGCGCGGCCACGGACTCGCGATACGAAGGCACTGTCGCGCGCTCGTAGCCGAGATTCCGAACCGCCGCGACGCCCGCCAGCGGTAACGTCGCGCGGAAATACTTCACGCCCGTGCGCAGACAGATATCGGTCATCGCTTCGATCGCGCCGGGCTCGTTCACGCCGAAGCACGTGCTGTAGACCTGCAGATCGAGCCGATACGCCTCGACGCGCCGCCGGATCTCGTCGCAACGACGCTGCAGCTCCTGCAGGCTCACATGACAATTGCCGTGAACACGGAGCTCGACGCCTTCGTAGCCGGCGCTGGCAGCGAGATTCAGCGCCTGGTCGAGCGTGAAGGCCGGAAGCGTGGACGTGCAGATGTTCACGGGACGGTTCATGGTCGCGCAGTCTGCGCAGCCGCGAGCGCCCGCAGAACTGCCGGAACGGCAGGCGGCGTGCTGACTTTCGAGGGTGGCGCTCCGACTAGCGCGCTTTGGCGAGTCCGAAGCCGCCGACCGGCTCCGTAATCGTCTGCTCGCCGAATCCCAGGATCATCGGCCGGCCGCGCTTGATCGCGTCTTGCACGGCAGGCAGTTGCAACGACGCGGCGTGGCTTTCCTTGCTGTCCCAGACTTCGGTGACCCAGATCGCATCCGCATCTTGCGGATCGCGCGCGACTACGTAGCTGAGGCAGCCCGGCATCGAATCCGTTCCTTCCAGCAGGATTGCGATGAAGGCCTCGCGCTGGCCCGTCACGCAGGTCATCTTGCCGATCAATCCGTACATCTTCGTTTCCTTCTTCGCCTGCCACGGCTCGCCGACGCAACCGGCGAGCGTGGCGACTACCGCGGCGCCGGACAGCGCGGTGAAGTCGCGACGCCTCATTCCTTCGTCAACTCAGCCGCCGTCGTGAACCTGGGCGCGATATCGACCGGCACGTTCGCGAGCTTGTCGATCACGGTCTTCACTTCGGGCCGGATCACGACCATCTTGTCGAACATCTGCTTCACGCCGGCGTAATCGCCATGCGCCTGCAAGGTCATGATGTCGTGCGTCAGGCCTGCGACTGCCTTCTTTGTCTTCGCCAGGTCGAGCGAGAACAGGCCGTCCTTGCCGATGCGGATCGCACCGTGGTCGAGCAGATAGTTCACCTGCAGCGTCATGCCCTTCGCGTGCGCGTCGTTCAGGCCGAAGCGCAGCGTGCGGAACGTCGACGCGAGGAACGTCGTGTACATGCTGCGCTCCTGCTTCTTGTCGATGACGCCCTTGTCCATCAGGTACTGCAGCGCCCACAGGCCGGAGATGTCCGCCTTCGCTTCCTCGAGCGGACCGTTCAGCTCTTTCAGTTCCTGCCGCACCGTCGTGTCGCGGCCGTTGACCTTGATGGTCTGCGGCCCGAGGCCGTGCATCAGCTCGTGCATCAGGATGTGCGTGAAGAACGACTCGAACTCGACCGCAGGCTGATCGGCGGGCGCGAGCGCCTGCTTCGAGATCGGCACCAGCACCCGCTCGAACTTCGCCTGCTGGAAATTCTTGAGCAGCACGCGCTTCGAGCCCTTCTCGGCGACGACGCGCTCGTCGTTCGGCAGGTTGAACGCCGCGGTCTGCACGCCGTGGTTGCCGTCGCCGGCGGCGAACACGACATTCACGACGCGGATCGGCGAGTAGCCGCCGAGCTTCGAGCGGCGATACTGCGGATCGATCGGCAGGTGATTCTCCAGCTCCTGCAGCTCGCTGCTGAAACGCTTCAGCTCCGTCGTCGCGTCGCGGTCGGCCAGCGCGATGAACGCCTCGAACGCCGCTTTGAAGTTGAACCACTCGTCCTCGTACACCTCGTACGGGCCGATCGTCGGTTCGATGGAAGCGTCGAGCTCCATCCACGCGACGTCGCTCGCGTAGTAATCGTTGCTCACGAAC
>DATEKT010000254.1:0-29678 GCA_035277305.1 Steroidobacteraceae bacterium
GCCGAGCAGCAGTTCGATCCGATCCTGCTGCGTCCGGTGGACGAGCTCGAGCTCACGGTGCGCAGCGCGAACTGCCTCAAGGCCGAGAACATCCACTACATCGGCGACCTGGTGCAGCGGACCGAAGTCGAGCTGCTGCGCACGCCGAACCTCGGCAAGAAGTCGCTCACCGAGATCAAGGAAGTGCTGGAGAGCCACGGCCTGTCGCTGGGCATGCGCCTGGACAACTGGCCGCCGGTTTCTCTCAAGCGCGACGACGACCGCGACGTGATCTGAAGCAGAAGTGACTGAGTAAAGAACAATGCGTCACCAACTTTCCGGCCGGCAGCTGAGCCGCAACGCCCCGCATCGCTGGGCCATGCTTCGCAACATGGCGGCGTCACTGCTGCGCCATGAAACGATCCGCACCACCGTGCCGAAGGCGAAGGAGCTGCGTCGCGTCGTCGAGCCGCTCATCACCCTCGGCAAGGACGACAGCGACGCCAACCGCCGCCGCGCGTTCGCGCAGCTGCGCGACGCCGAAGTCGTGGTGAAGCTGTTCGAGAGCCTCGGCCCCCGCTTCAAGGCCCGTCCGGGCGGCTACACGCAGATCCTGCGCATGGACCCGCGTCCGGGCGACTCCGCGCCGATGGCGCTGATGCGCCTGATGGATCAGCCGGAGTCGGCGACCGAAGCCGCCGCGCCCGCGGAAGAGAGCGAGACGAAGAAGGCTGCGCCGAAGAAGAAGGCCGCCGCGAAGAAGGTGTCGCCGAAGAAGAAGGCGGAAGCCAAGAGCGCGGAAGAGAAGGCCGCCAAGAAAGCGAAGGCCGTAGAGAAGGCCGACGCGAAGGCCAAGAAGGTGGAAGCGCGTGCCGCGCACGCGAAGAGCCACAAGAAGGCCGCGCCGAAGAAGAAGTCGACGGCGAAGAAGGCGGGCAAGAAGTAGCGATCGCTGTGGGTCAGGCTTCGGACCTGACTCTGGAAGGAACTGGAAAGGCCGGGTGCAAGCCCGGCCTTTTGCTTTTCTCGTCCGAGTCTTGCGATTGGCCGCCACAAGATGACGTGCCATGCTCCCGGCACCGATGACTCACCGCCTGTTCACCGCGAAGAACACTCACCGCATCTTCCAGGTGAGCCTCCTCTTCAAAGGCGCATTCGCAGCCGCGGAAATCCTTGCCGGCATCAGCGCGTACTTCGTCACGCAGCAATTCCTCTTCAAGCTCGTCGAACGCTTGATGCGCCAGGAGCTGCTCGAAGACCGGCGCGATCTGATCGCCAGCTACCTGCTCACATCGGTGGATCACTTCTCCGTGAACACGCGCAATTTCACGGCGGCGTATCTCCTCAGCCACGGCGTCATCAAGCTCTGGCTGATCGTCGGGCTGCTGCGGGGCAAGCTTTGGTACTACCCGTTGGCGATCGGAGTCTTCGGTCTGTTCATCGTCTACCAGCTGTATCGCTTCAGCCTGAGCCATTCGTTGTGGCTGGTGCTGATCACGATTGTGGACGTCATCGTGATCGCACTCACCTGGCAAGAATATCGCGCGCGGCACAGACATTCAGTCGCGTGAACACTGCAGATCGACATGGACGGTTCGCTGGACGTCCTGTGGAATCTATGACTTGGAGTAGACTCAGGCCCGCGTGAAGACTGGCCATTCAGCAACATCAGGCTGGGGAGAACGCCATGTGCGAGGCATGCACGGTGCAGAAGACGAAGGAACAGCTGCAAGCCGAAGAGCAGGGGAAGGCGCTCGAATGGGCGCGGGCGTACGCGTGGGATTGGTTCGAGTATCACGCGGGCCAGCGTACGAGCATGTTCAACTATGGCATCGCAGCTGCGGCGATTCTGGCCGCAGGCTTCGGCTCTTCGATCGAAAAAGAGCCGGGCGTTGCGGTCGCAATCGGGCTGGTGGGAATCGTCGTGTGCCTGAGCTTCCTGCGTGTGGATGCCCGGAACAAGTTTCTGGTCGGTCGCGGCGAGGAGCTGCTGCGGGCCGTGGAAGCCACCCTGATGCCGAGCGTTACGGTCGGCACCAAGGAGTTCAAGAAACCGGTCGGGATTCTGACCGCGATCACCGCGGCCGACAAAGACGACGGATTCTTCAAAGAGTTCTGGAAAGGCAAGCACCGGGTTCACATGCGCTTCGTGCAAGCCGTCTTCATGATCGCTTTCGCGCTCGGAGCGATCGGCGCGTGTCAGAGAATGAATCAGCCCGAAGCTCCGGACAAAATCGCTCTGGCCACCACGGCACTGGCGACGAATGTCTCATCCATGGCCAGGAACGTTGACGCACTGAGTACCCGTCTCGACAAGATCACATCCGCGATCGAAGCCGACACACGCGCGCGCGAAGCTGCAGCGAAGGCTCAAGCCGCGGCTGCGCAACGCCCCAAACGATCACAAGGTGACAAGTAGCCGTGTTGAAGGCGATCTTTTTCGACGTGGACGGTGTGCTGGTCGACTCGCTGGCGTCACACCTGGCGATCTGCCGCGACAAGAGCCGCGAGTTCAAGCTGGATTTGCAGATTCCCGATGCAACGCAGCTGCGCGCAATGGTGGCGCGCGGCGTGACGATCAGCCCGATGAAGGAGTTCTTCCTGGCTGTCGGCTTCCCCGAGCCGCTGGCGGAGCGCGCGGACGAGGATTATCGACGCGAGTTCGCGAGGCGCTATCCGCTGCGGCCCTTCCCGGGCGCGACTGAAATGCTCGATGAGCTGGCGGAACAGGGCATCCCTCTCGGTTTCGTAACGTCGAACACCCGGGCGATCGTTGAGTCGGCGCTGGGAGGCGCGACCGAAGTCTTCAGGCCGGACCTGCGCTTCACAGTGGACGACCCGCGCCGTCTGGGAAAGGCGGAAGCGTTGCGCGCAGGCGCGGCGATCGTGCAGGCGCCGGCGGCCGAAGTCATCTATGTCGGCGATCAACCGAAAGACTTCGAAGCGGCGCGCGCGGCCGGAATGAAGTTCGTGGGCGTGACGTTCGGCTGGGGCATTCTCGCCGGCGATGCGCGGTTCGAGACCGTCGAGTCGATCGACGAATTGCGGGACTATTTGCTCAAGAGGATCCGGTGACGTCAGCCCGGAAAACCCCCGGGCTTCATGAGTATGGTCGTGCACGCAACTGTTCTGAGTTACAGTTCCACGTACACGCACTTTCCGTCGATTCCTGCGCACCGATCCAGCCGTTGTTGAATCAGCGATTGTCCGATCGCGTTCCGCCGCGGCGTGATCGGCGCGATACTCCTTCCATGAAAATTCCAGCCACGCTGCTCATTGCGCTCATGGTCACCGGGTGCGCCCATACCTCCGTGTATGACTCTGTCGCCGAGGAGTTGAACACAGTACGCGTGCAACGTGTGATCGGTTACTACGTCAACTGGGCGCCGGAAGGTTCGCATCCGACCGAACTCACCGCCGAGCAGCAGGCGGCCCTGCACGCGGCCATTGCTGGTTGCGTCGAGAAGCTCAAAGCGAGCGCCCCGTGGGAGCCAGGCGAAATCGTTGCCACTGTCCAGCTCGTCTCCTGCATGCACGAGAAAAACTGGTCCGTCACGGTTGAAGAGATCGTCGTGGCTGGATGATCGCGAACTACGACGGTATGTTCACCGCCCTCATCACCGCCGGCCGCGCCACGAACGCCGCCAGCGCTCTCTGCACATTCGGCAGCTCCCGAATCCCAACCAGCTCTCCCGCGTCGTAATGCCCGATCAGATTGCGGATCATCGGAAACGTGCCGATGTCCGCGATCGTGAATTCATCTCCCATGATCCACGTGCGACCGGTCAGCCGTGCTTCCAACACATCCAGCAGCTTGCGCGACTCCGCCACGTACCGATCCCTTGGCCGCTTGTCCTCGTACTGCTTGCCGCCGAACTTATGAAAGAAGCCCACCTGTCCGAAGATCGGGCTGATGTTCGCCGTCTGGAACATCGTCCACTGCAGCGTCTCGTAACGCGCCGCGCCGTCACGCGCAAGGAACAGGCCGCTCTTGTCGGCGAGATAGATGAGCACCGCGGCGGATTCGAACAAAGCAAGCGGCGCACCGTCCGGTCCCAGCGGATCGATGATCGCGGGAATCTTGGCGTACGGACTCAGCGACCTGAACTCCGCGGAGAGCTGATCCTTCTGATCGAAGCGCACCAGGTGCGGCTCGTACGGCAGCCCCGTCTCTTCCAGCATCACCGAGGCCTTCACGCCGTTCGGCGAGTTGATCGCATACAGCTGGATGCGATCGGGATGACTCGGCGGCCACTTCCGCGTCACCGGAAAATCGCTCGGGAATTTCACGTCGCGATTGTACCTGCGCCATACTTCCGGGATGAAAACAAAAGCGATCGTACGCTTCGCCGGCGCTCTGGCGCTCCTCGCAACTGTCTCGACCGCATCGGCTGCGCTGACTGTCGAGCGGCTCGTCGCTCAACCCTCCGTGACCGGTACCGCGCCGAGCGCCGTTTCGTGGTCGCCTGACAGCAAAAGACTTGCGTTCCTGTGGAACGACGCCGCCGGTCAGCGTCGCGATCTCTGGCTCGTCGCGGCCACGGGAAAGACGCCGACACGCGTCACCGATATCGCCGCGGGCATCAGCGAATTCGCGTGGACTCCCGACTCCGCTTCGCTCGTCTTCTTCAGCGGCGGCGATCTCTGGCGCCTGTCGCTGAGCGGCGCGCGCAAAGCGGAGCGCGTGGCCACGATCGGCGGCGAGTCGTCGAATCTCGCGATTTCCCCGAACGGCACATACGCATCGTTCCTGAAGGACGGCGACCTGTGGCTCGCACGACTCGCCTCCGGCGAAGTCGAGCAGGCGACGCGAGTCGGCGTGCCGTTCATTGGCACCGAAGCAGTCGGGATCTACAGCCGTCCGGATGTCGAGATCGGTCCGTATGTCTGGGGCGGGCCGACCTATCTGTGGTCGCCGGACAGCCGGACGATCGCCGTGCACTACGTCGATCGGCGCAACGTGCGCAAGGTTCCTTTCCCCACCTATCTCGGCAAGGAAACTCAACCGAACGAGAAGCGACGCGCGTATCCCGGCGATGCGAACGAGCAGCGAACCGTCGGGCTGCTCATCGTCGACAGCCGCAAGCTCCAGTTGCTCGATCTTCCCGCGCCCACGGAGAACCGGATCGCCGATTTTTCCTGGTCACCGCAAACGGGCCAGCTGTTGATCGACCGTGAATCGGACACCGCGGTGGATCGCTGGCTCGATGTCGTCGACGCGCGCACGGGCGAGCGCACGCAGATCTGGCACGACAGGCGCGACACCCGCATCTACAACACCGTGGGCTCCGCGTGGCATTCGGATGGCAAGCGCGTCGTGTTCCTCGGCGATCTCGGCGATCGCTACGGTCTGTATCTGTTGACGCCGGGAACGAGCGCGCCGCCCGAACTTCTGACCAACACTGCCTTCGATGTGACCGCCGGTCCTTACGTTGCCGGTCGTGCTCGCGCCATCTACTACCAATCGAATGAGCCCAGCCCCTACGAGCGTCACGTGTTCCGCATCGCCGACGGCGGCGGCGCGGCCACTCGCATCACGAAGCTGGCCGGCGACAACCAGCCTTTCGTGTCCCCCGACGGCAGCGCCGTAGCGTTCCTGCACAGCGACGATGTGTCTCCTCCTGACCTCTATCTCACCGACTCGCGCGGCAGCGCAGCCCGGCGGATCACGACTTCACCGCCGGCCGAGTTTCGCGATCACCCATGGGCGCGCGCACGGTATGTGACGTTTCCGAGCCGTGTCGATCGCTACACTCTGCACGCGCGCATCGTGGAGCCGCGCAACCTCGATCCCGGCCGGAAGTACCCGGTGATCTTCAGCGCCGTCTATCTCAACACGGTGCGCAATCACTGGGCGTCACGCTACTACGGCACGGTCGAGCAACTCCTGGTGGAGCGCGGTTACATCGTCGTCCAGGTGGACGTACGCGGCAGCACCGGCTACGGGCGCGCCTTTCGCGAAGAATTCCTCGGAAATTTCGCCGGCGGCGACCTCGACGATCTCGAGAGCGCGGCGGCGTATCTCAAGACAGTGCCGTACGCGGACACGACGCGCATGGGCATCTGGGGCAGCAGCTACGGCGGCACGCTCACCGTCTATTCGCTGCTGAAGAAGCCCGGCCTGTTCAAGGCAGGCGTCGCGTGCGCAGCCGCGGTCGATCCGCATTTCTTCGGGCCGGACGACGTGGCAATCGTCCGCCGTCCGGACTCGCTACCGGCCGCTTTCCAGCGCGGCGCGGCGCAGTACGCCGGCAACCTCGAGGATCACCTCTTGATCATCCATGGCATGGCGGACGACGTCGTGCCGATCAGGACGACGGTGAGCCTTGCTGAAGAACTGATGCGGCAGGGGAAGGATTTCGATTTCGCATTCGCGCCCGGCGCGACGCACTTCTGGATGAGCAATCCGGACGATGCCCGCTATCTGCTCAAGAAGCTGGTCGCGCACTTCGACCGTTACTTGCAGCCCGCAGAGCACTGAGCGCGAGTGCCGATCGCAGGATCGCTCGCGCTTTCTCGCCCGTTCTCGAGATGGCCGGCGAAGCGCCATGAGAAGCGCGAATCTGCGTCCGACGTCACTGCGATGTCGTACCAGCCGAACGTCTGTTTGAGCGGGAAGGTTTTCGTGACCGATCCGCCGCGCGACAACTCATCTTGCAGCGTCTCGTCTCCATACGCGTTAACGATCTGCACGCGAGCGCCACTGCGCGACCGGCTCGCGATGTGAAGGATCAGTGCGTACGCCTGCACGTCGTAGCGCACGTCGACATCGAACGCGACTCCGGTCGCACCCGCGAAACCGCCGCGAAATTGCCGGAAGAAGCCGTTCGGCCCGAAGACCGAGAGATCGTAGCTCCCGGCGCGCTGCCACGTATGGCTGAGCTGTTTACCGGCTTCGACCGTGAAGCTCCACGGCCCCTCGTCGGCGTTCCCTGAGCGCACCTGGAAGCACGCTCCCGCCCTGCCGCGATTCTCGAAGTCGATGCGCACAGTCCGTTTCTCGACATCGGCGTTCGCGTCGACGCGTAGTTCGTAAGGCAACGCACGCGCAGGTCGTTGTCCGCTCTCCTGCAGAGGCAGGGATTGCTGCGCGGGGACGGCTGGAACGAAGTTCGGCTGCTTCTGGTGGTCCGGCGGCAGATACGTCGAGGTATCGGGCATCGCAACCGCGGCCGCCTCCGGATTCGCAAAATCGAAGGCGGACGTGAGATCGCCGCACACGGCGCGGCGCCACGCGGTGATGTTGCTTTCGATCAGCTCCGGACGCTCTGCGGCGAAGCGACGCTCCAGGAAGCGGATGAGCGAGGTGTGATCGAACACCTCCGAGCACACCCGGCCGCCCTTGCTCCAGGGCGAAACCACGATCATCGGCACGCGTATGCCGAGGCCATACGGCCCCCGCGGATTCTTCAGGTCGCCCGCGTAAATCTCGTCGCGCGTATCCACGGTCGAAGCGCCTTCCGCCGCCGAGCCCGCCGGCGTCGGCGGCACCAGATGGTCGAAGAATCCGTCGTTCTCGTCGTAAGTGACGAACAGCGCGGTCTTGCTCCACACCTCCGGATTCGACGTCAGCGCATCGAGCACCTGCGACATGTACCAGGCGCCGTAGTTCGCGGGCCAGTTGCCGTGTTCGGTGAACGCCTCCGGTCCCACGATCCAGGAGACCTGCGGGAGCCGATCGTTGCGCACGTCGTTGCGCAGGATCGTGAACAGCTCATCGAACGGCGTGCCCGGCACCGCGATGTTGGTGCCCCGGCGCGCCTTCTCGTACAGGGCGCTGCCCGGTTTCGCGTGCTGGTATTGGTGGAAGTAGAGCAGGGAGTTGTCGCCGTAGTTGCCGATGTGCGCATCTTCGGTCTGTCCCCACTTGCCCGCAGCATCCAGCCCGATGCCGATGTCCTGGTAGATCTTCCACGAGATGCCGGCTCGCTCCAGGCGCTCCGGATACGTCGTCCAGCCATAGCCCGCTTCCGCGTTGTCGATGACGGGACCGCCGCCGGCGCCCTTGTTGCCGGTCCAGCCGGTCCACATGTGGTAACGGTTCGGATCGGTCGGTCCAAGCAGCGAGCAGTAGTAGCCGTCGCAGATCGTGAACGCATCGGCGAGGGCATAGTGGAACGGGATATCGGCGCGCGTGAGGTGCGCCATCGTGGAACGGCCCTTGTGCGGGACCCACTGGTCGTACTTGCCGCCGTTCCAGGCAGCCTGCGTGTCGGCCCAGCCGTGCGGCGTGCCTTCGAGGAACCGCAGGCCAAGGTTGTCCACGGCAGGACGGAACGGCAGCAGAAAGCCGTTGCCGTCGGGCTGATACCAGACGGGCTTGCCCGAAGGCAGCAGCACCGGATGCGGATCGCCGAAACCGCGCACCCCGCGCATCGTGCCGAAGTAGTGATCGAACGCGCGGTTCTCCTGCATCAGAAAGACCACGTGCTCGACGTCCTGCAGCGTGCCCGTGCGACTGTTCGCCGGCACTGCCAGCGCCTTCTCGATGCTCATCGGCAGGGCCGCGGTAGCGGCGGCGCTGGTCAGGAAACGCAGGAATACGCGGCGGTCGAGGGGTAGCATGACGGTCTGGAGCATACTCCAACGGTCAAGCGCTCTCTCAGGAAGTCAGGGGATCGGTCTGTCGGGCGAGAACTCGCGTTCTCGAACCAATGTGTGCCTGACCGATAGTTCCGCTGCGGGCCTGGAGTCACCGTCGGGGCTTCGCCCAACGAGCTTCGTCGTCAGCGAGCATCCATCGCCTGCATCAGAGGTCTTCGCCCGCAGCACGATGGCGCTCCACTGTCCCGCACCCAGCAGCGCTTTGCGGTCCTGCAGCTTGCGATCGGAATCGGGCAGGGTCAGTGAGACCTGAGTGCCGCGGTGAGTACAGAGAACGTTCGCGTCGGCCACCACTTCAAGGTCGACTTTCGCGTCCTCACCGAGCCTGTAGAGGACATGGATCACATGAGTCCTGGCCGCGACGTCGAATTCGGAATAGGTGGCCGCCGCCGGCGCCGGTCCGCGCGCCGGCGGCAGATTCAGCGGCGCCGAATAGCCGGCGCGCAGAGGAATCACCAGCGCCGGCTGGATCGGCCATGACGGGCGACCGTCATATCTGCCCGCGTGAGCGACGATCTCCAGCACACAACCGACATTCATCAGGCTTGCAGGTACTCGCAACTGTCGATGTGCCCAGGCGCCCGGGGGCGTCGAGGTCGTATATTTTTGAGCCAGCAGATCGATCGACGAGCCGTACGCGCCGCTTTCCAGACGCGCGCCCTCGTTCCTGCATTCGGAGCTAGCCTCGGCCGCAACATTCAGGCTGCCCAGCGTCACGCCCAACTCATCCTGGCTCTGGTTGACGAAGACGAGGTCGAGCCGACCGGTGCCGTCGATTTCCCGTGTGACTGATGCGCTCGATGTCACTGGCCCGTCGGTGGCGTGCGCGCAGACGGTGAGCACGAACAGTGACGTGGCGAGGGCGAGCAAGCGCACACAACTTCGCAGCATGGATCCGTGCGCTGTCACGAATAGAGTCCGACGAGCCATCCAGACACGGTCAGCCACGCCTCCGTGGTCCGCAGCGGCAGCATCACCCGCATCGCCAGCATCGCGAGCACTCCGATCACATAGACAGGATGAATCAGCCGGCGCGTCGCGTAGTCGTAGATCATCAGGATGTAGATCGGGATCGGCCACACCAGCATGAAAATCCATACTGGCTGCGGTGGAGGGCCAAGGAAGGTCATGCGGCTGACAGCGGGCAGCAGCAGGATCGTGGCTGCCGTGAGCATCAGACGTTTGTGGACTTCGGGCCGGCGTCGATAGAACCAGCCCGCGATCAGGAACGGCGTGAAGAACAGCATGTCGCGCAGGAAAGCGAACATCCGGCGTTGACCGGTCGGCGCATCGCCTGCTGCGATGTAACCAGCAAATATCTCGAAGGAGAGCACCAGGCCCACGATGATCACCACCAGGCCCCACGCGAAGACCCACTTGCCCAGTCGCATGTGCAGCCGCGTACGACCGGTTGCAGCGAGCGCGATCTGCGTCATGAGCAGAGCCAGCCACACGACCTGCACGACGGCATGAACGTGAATGACCTGAGTCTTGGCCAGCGTGCCCGCCAGCAGCGGACCGAAGTAACTGGGCCAGAAGCCGACGAAGGCGATCAGGGTTACTAGTAACCCTGCGGAGAGATAGATGTTCGAGCGATGCGGAATCGCGCTCATCGTAGGAACAGAATAACCTGTACCGGCGCATGACACAGCAAACAGCATCCGTCGGTGTCGCCGAGCACGGGAACTCTGCCGTGCTCATCACTCTCGCACCCAGCGGCGGGTTGCTGGATCGACGCCGCGTCGATCTCACTCGCGGCTTGCCGACGCATCCGTATCACCACGAAGGCTCGTGGGCGATCGGTCGTTACGTGAACAGCCCGTGGGCGAAACAGATCTCGCTGCCCGACGCGATCGCGCTCGTCGAACGTGTCCGTGAAGCTGCGGCACAGGGCGCGCGTGAGAGCCTCGACGCGCTGGCTGCATCGGTCGCCCTGCCGATCGAGAGCATTGCGATCCGTGTGTGTCCCGCGCTGCCGCCGACCACCGAAGAGCGGATCCGCGACACTCGCGCATCGAGCGTCGCGGATTCAGTCATGTATCGCGAAGCGTTGGCCGCTGCATCCGCGGCGCGTGGCTGGTCCGTGTATTGGTACGACCGTGAGCGGGTATTTCGCGACGAAGCGCGGCTCGCGGCGATGGGCAAATCGATCGGCCCGCCATGGCAGGCCACACACAAGCTCGCTGCAGCTGCGGCTCTCGCAGCAGCAGCGAATCAAGAAGCGTTGCGATCGAGTACGCGCTCGCCGGTGCGCTGATTCACGTGCACGCGCCACGCGTAGTTGTCCTCCGGTAAATCCTTGCAGGCAGGATTGCGGAAGTGCTGAGTCAGCACGAGCCGCCAGCGGTCGGATGAGTTGCCGGTCGTCATGTGCGGAGTCTTGCTGTGATGAAACGTCACCGTGCCCGCTTCGATCGGGCAGACGACGACTTCGGCATCGGGCGGGATTTCGCAGGTCAGCAGGTCGCTCGCCATCTCCGGCGGATTGCGATGCTGGAGCAGACGTTTGTGACCGCCGCGCACGAAGTGCATGCAGCCGTTCTCCGGGCCCACTGAATGAAATGCGGTCCAGCACGTCACGCCGCGATCGAGCAACGTGCGGCCCCAATACGCCTCGTCCTGGTGCCAGGGCGTCGGCGCGCCGGTCGCGGGCGGCTTGCCCAGGAACTGCTCGTACCAGAATTCCATGTCCTGCCGCATCAGCTGGCCGCCGAAGCGCGCGGCCCAGGTACGAAACGCGGACGTGACGAGCCATGGATACTGCCGATCGACGGCACTTTGCACGATGCGGTACACGCGGCTCCCGCGCGACTCACCTTTGCGCAAATCCCAATCGTTGGCCTTTGGATCGAGCGGCCGCTCGATCATCTCGTTGCCCATTTGCACCAGCGCGTCGAGCTCCTCGACATCGATCGCGTCCGCGACGACCAGAAAGCCGTCTTCAGCGAATTGCCGCAGTTGTTCGGGCGTCGGCGCGGGATAGGGCATGAGCAAAGGGTACCGGGCGGGGGCTCGGCCAGGAACGCGAGCCGTTCATATTCAGACGCAACAGAATCTAGCGTCCAGGATCCGCAATAGTTGCATCACCGCCGGCTGAACTTGCTGTGCTTTGTGCAATCCCCAGTCCGGGGCGTTGATTGCGCTTTTCTAGACTCCTCGCACCATCGTACTGAGGAGTGTTCCATGTCCAACAACACAATCCGTCGCGCCGTGCGCTGTGCGCTCGTGACGAGCGCAGCGGCCGCCGCCGCGGGACCCGCATTCGCGGCAGACCAGACGATTCAGGAAGTCGTCGTGACCGGCTCGCGCATCGCGCAGCCGAATCTCGAGACCACCAGCCCGGTTACGCAAGTCACTGCCGGCGACATCGCAGTCCAGGGCGTGACGAGAGTCGAAGACCTCGTGAACCAGCTGCCGCAGGCCTTTGCCGCGCAGAACGCGAGCGTGTCGAATGGCTCGACGGGAACTGCGACAGTGAATCTGCGTGGTCTCGGCTCGGCCCGCACGCTGGTGCTGATCGACGGCCGTCGCATGCCGTACGGCGGTGTGACGAACTCCGCAGCCGACCTGAACCAGATCCCGGCCGCGATGGTCGAGCGAGTCGAGCTCCTCACCGGCGGTGCATCCGCGGCGTACGGCTCGGACGCCATCGGCGGCGTCGTCAACTTCATCATGAAGAAAGATTTCGAAGGCGTGCAGTTCGATGCGATGTACGGCCTCTACCAGCACAACAACGATTACGGCGGCCCCGGCGCCGTGAAGCTGCGCGACGTGATCACCGGTCGTTCATCGACCAATCCGACGCAGTTCCAGCTGCCCGATGACAACGTCACCGATGGCGAAGCGCGCGAGTTCAACGTCACGATGGGCGTGAGCACCGAAGACGGTCGCGGCAACATCACCGCGTACGCCGGCGTGCGCGACAACAAGTCGGTGCTGCAGAGAGACCGCGACTATTCGGCATGCTCGCTGGATTCCAACCCGACGGTGTCGTTCGCGTGCGGTGGTTCAGATACTGGATTCCCGGGCTACTTTTACGGGGGCGGCCAGCAGTTGACGATCGACTCGGCCACGGGCAACACCTTCCGGCCCTACGTCGCGGATTCCGATCGCTACAACTTCGGCCCGGCGAATTACTACCAGCGGCCCGATACGCGCTACACGCTGGGCGCGATGGGCCACTATGAGCTCGCCGAAGTCGCCGACGTGTACACGCAGCTGATGTTCGCGGATTACAAGTCGGTCGCCCAGATCGCTCCGGGCGGCAACTTCTTCAACACGAACACGATCAACTGCGACAACCCGTTGCTCTCCGCGCAGCAGCTCGACACCGTCGGCTGCGGCACGGCAGTCGATCCGGATGCGGTGACGCCGGGCAACCAGGCAGTCGTTCCGCTGTACATGGCGCGTCGTAACGTCGAAGGCGGCGGCCGCCAGCAGTCGTTCGAGAACACTTCGTTCCGCGCACTGCTCGGTGTTCGCGGCCAGATCTCCGAGAACTGGGACTACGACGCGTCGATCCAGTACTCGGCCGTCGTTGCGGACCAATCGGCCCTCAACTACTTCCACAAGACGCGCATCGCGCGCGCACTGGACGTAGTGGCCAATCCTGCCGACGGCACGCCGATTTGCCGCTCGGCTCTCAACGGCACCGACCCGGCCTGCGTGCCCTACAACCCGTTCACGCTCGGCGGTGTGACGCCGGCGGCGCTCGGCTATGTCCAGGTGCCCGGTCTGCAGCAGGGCAAGATCGAGCAGGAAATCTACTCCGCCACGGTGACCGGTGACCTCGGCGCATACGGCATCAAGCTGCCGACGGCCACGGAGAGCATCAAGGTGGCGTTCGGCATCGAGAATCGCTACGACAGCCTCAAGAACGTGACGGACGATCCGACTTCGCAGGACCTGTTGTCCGGCGCGGGCGGCGCGACGATCGGTCTGTCGGGCTCGACGAAGGTGCTCGACCTGTTCACCGAACTGCGCGTGCCGCTGGTGCAGGACCACACGTTCGCGGATCAGCTCGGGCTGGAGCTGGCGTATCGACACTCCGACTACGATCCGATCACCACCGACACGTACAAGGTCGGCGCGGATTGGGCGCCAGTGCAGGATGTGCGCTTCCGCGGCAGTTATCAGCGCGCGGTTCGCGCACCGAACGTCGTGGAGCTGTTCACGTCGCAGGGTTTCAACCTGTTCGACTTGCCGGGCGATCCGTGCGGCACGGATCTGATCGGCACGGCCGGCGAGGCGACGCGCGATGCCTGTATCGCGAGCGGCGTGCCTGCTGCAGTGTTCGACGACCCGGTTCGCCGTGCGCGTCTGGACAGCCCTGCTGGCCAGTACAACTTCCTGCAAGGCGGCAACCTCGGCCTGAAACCGGAAACGTCGGACACGTACACGTACGGCGTCATCATCCAGCCGCGGTTCGTGCCGCACCTCGCGCTGTCGATCGACTACTTCGACATCACGATCGACGACACGATCTCCGTGGTCGGCGCCGACACGTCGCTGAACGCCTGCTACTTCGCCGGTGACACCGACTCGTGCTCGCGCATCATCCGCAATCCGGGCAATGGCTCGTTGTGGCAGGGCAGCGGCAACGTGGTGGACCTCAACACCAACATCGGCTCGCTCTCGACCAAGGGCGTGGACATGAGCCTGAGCTACACCGGGCTCGAGCTCGGCGGCCTGGGCGAGTTGAGCTTCAACCTGGTCGGAACTTACCTGGACGAGCTGACCTACGTCTCCGGCATCAACGGCATCGCGCCGACGGAATGTCAGAACAAGTTCTCCGGCGCGCTGTGCGGAGTGCCGAATCCGGATTGGCGTCATCACTTCCGCATGGGTTGGGAAACGCCGTGGAACGTCGACCTGTCGCTCACCTGGCGTTACTTCGCCGCGGTGACGAACATCGCCGACGCGACCAAGCCGAACATCGACTACGGCATGGGCGCGCGCAGCTTTGTCGATCTCGCGGCGAACTGGGCGGTGACGGAGAAGGCGTCGGTGCTGCTGGGAATCAACAACGTGCTGGACAAGGATCCGCCGCTGTCCTCGGCAGTGGGCACCACGGGTAACGGCAACACGTACCCGCAGACCTACGATGCACTGGGCCGCTGGATCTTCATGCGCGGTCAGATCTCGTTCTGAGCACCAGGTCCTCCTGCGAGAGGGCTTTCGACGGCGGGCTTCGGCCCGCCGTTTTTTTTTGGTGGCCGCCGCGCCACGCTGCGTTCAGCGGACATTCAGAAAAGCCCTGCGATGTGTCTTTTTGGGTTGCGTAAGCAACAGAAATCGCCGGCACCATCACGCTGCTTGCGATAACTGCAGTTTGTGCAACAGCCCTCGATTGACCTGACGTTTCGGCACAGTAGATTACGGCCGGGAGGTGAGCGAATGCTGTTGGTGCGATCACTGCCACGGCCTGAAAACCTGATGCGCGACTGCGAATTCCGGCGCGCGTGGTACAAGGTCTGGGGCAAGGTCAACACCATCCTGTGCAGCCCGACCGAGACCGACGCCGAATACATCGCTTACACGCAGCGGCTCTCCATCAAGGCCTGCTGGAACGGCACGGAGCGGTACTTCATCGACAACCGCGTGCTGAACGTCGACGACGACAGCTATCTCATTTTCAATGACCGTCGCAAGTACGCGAGCTCGATCAAGAGCGAGCGGCCGGTGCGCTCGTTCAGCATTTTCTTTCGCCCGGGGTTTGCGGAGGAAGTGCTGGGAGGCATGCTGACGCCGCAGGATCGCATCCTCGATCGGCACGGCGAGGCGGAGCAGAGAGCGGTCGAGTTCTCGGAGCACCTGCGGCCGCACGATCGGCTCGTCACGCCGGTGCTGCGCTACATTGCGTACCACGTCGACCAGGGCGTCGATGACGAGGCGTGGTACGAGGAGCAGCTGAGCTTTCTGCTCGAGCGCATGCTCAGCAGCCATCGACTCACCTCGCAGGCGATTCAGTCGCTGCCGGCGAGCCGCTCGGCCAAGCGCCAGGAGCTGTTCCGTCGTTTGAGCTGGGGCCGCGATTTCATTCACGGCAACTATCACCGGACCATCACGATCGATGACATGGCGCGCGCGGCATGCCTGTCGAAGTTTCATTTCATCCGGCTGTTCCACGCGCTCGAAGGCGTGACGCCGTACCGGTATCTGCAGCAGAAGCGCGTCGCGGCGGCACAGCGCCTGCTGGCGATCACCAGGCTGACGCACGTGGAAATCGCCGAGCAGGTGGGTTTCGACCACCGCTCGACGATGTTCCGGCACATGCGGCGCGTCACCGGCCAGTCCGGCCGGCGCTGGCGCGGTCAATCCTCGATGCGCTGAAAGGCAACAGGCAGCGGAAGATACCTGTGTAACGTTTTTGTTGCAGGCTCGTCGCTTGGTCATGAGTACACGAGCGCTGCTGTTGCTTGCTGCAATCCTGACTTTGAATCCCGCGGCAAGCGAAGCTGGATCGTTCGATCGCAAGGCGTGGCGCGAGGATTATTCCACGCTCAAGCACGAGCTCGAGCAGTCGTACTCGCACCTGGCGTGGGCAGCGAGTCCGGCGAGCGGCGTCGATCTGCCGGCGCTCGATCGGCGGACGCGTCTCGCCCTCGATGCTGCGCGATCGGATGCAGATGCAGCCGCGGCGCTCGCGAGTTTTGTCGCTGCGTTTCATGACGGCCACTTCGCGCCCACTGTCACTGCGGCTCCGAACGGTGGAGATCCAGAGCCGCCGCCGCGCGCTGCTGACACCGACGCGATCGCCGCCTGCGCCGCGGCCGGGTATTCGCCGGCGACGCGCGTCGCGTTCTCCCTTCCGTTCGAATCGCTCAACGGCTTCCGCATGGAGTCGGATGGCATCTCGCGTGCATTTCGCAGCGGCACGATCGTCCTGGGCGAGCATCGGGTCGGCCTCGTGCGCATCCCGAGATTCCGGCCCGCTGAGTATCCGGCACTGTGCCTCGCAACCTGGCCGGCGCTGGATGAGATGGATGCGGCGTGGCTGAAGGCGCTGGCGGATCGCCTCGCCGCGTTTCGGACGGAGCACGTCGACGCGGTTCTCGTGGATGTCGGGGGCGATGGGGGCGGTAACGATGTCGGCGAGTGGGCGCCGCGCCTGTTCACTTCGAGCGACGTGCACTCGGCGCCGCTGCTGATGCACGCGGGTCCGCTCGGCGCCAACTACCTGGACGAGCAGTTGCAGGGTCTGAATGACGCGCTCGCCGCACATCGTGGCGATACCCAGGTCGAAGCGGCGCTACGTCCCGCGATCGATGCTTTCGAACGGCGCAGGCGGGAATCGCTGCAGAAGCCCTGCGACCTGTCGTGGGTATGGCGAGAGCAACGGCGCTTCGATCCTGCGAAGTGCTCCGGATTGATCGACGCGGGGTTTGCGAGCGGGGCAGTGGACTATCTCGCACCGGGAACGCTGGCCGCGGACGCGGCATCAGCGCTGTACTGGCCGAGCATCACGGACTCGATGCGCGGCGCGTGGAGCGGGCCGGTCTATCTGCTCACGGATTCCGGAACGGCATCGGCTGCGGAGATGTTCGCCGCGCTGATGCGCGACAGCGGGATCGCGAGAACAGTCGGCGTGCGCACGCTCGGTCTGGGATGCGGCTGGATGGTCGAGACCGCGCCGTTCACCTTGCCGCATTCGCAGCTCTCGTTTCGCATCCCGAATTGCGTACGCCTGCGCGCCGATGGCAGCGATGAAGTCGCTGGCATCGCAGCGGATCTCCCGGTGTTGCCGGCGGCGCGCGAAAGTCCGCGGGCCCGCGCTGCGCGCGTCCTCAACGTCGTGAATCGGGATTTGAGTCGCGCGCCTTAGCGCCGAGCAGCCTGAGCAGGATGAGTCCGCCGACGATCAATCCCGCGAACGAAGCGCCGAGGAACACGGCGCCGGGTCCCACCGGCTCTGCGTCGGTGCGTGAGAGGAGCCACGCGTAGTAGCCGGTAATGAAGCTGTTGTAGGTCGCGTGCAGCAGGATGCACGGCCACAGCGATCGGCACCGCTCGTAGAGCCAGCCGCCGACGATACCGATCACGAAAGCTGTCGCGAACTGGTAAAGGTTGAGGTGGGCGAGGCCGAACAGCGCCGCGGACCACGGGATCGCGAAGGTCCGCGAGTAGCGGCGCAGAAAGCCGCGCAGAATCACGCCCCGAAACAGCATTTCTTCGAGCACCGGCGCGACGAGGCACGTGAACAGCACCGGCACGATTCCGGGCGCCATCATCTGTTCGAAGCGATCGACGTCGTCGGGCGTCATCGGGAACAGCCATTGCACGATCGTGTTGCCGGTGCCAGCGAGGAACACGAGCCCGGGTACCATCAGCAGAATCGGCACCGACACGAGCGTCATCGTCGCGACGACCGTGTGCTTCGCCGGATGAAACAGCGCGCGATAGCCGATGCGCTTGTATGCCATCAGCCCGACGAACAGGATGCCGTTGCCGACCACGGTGACGAAGGCGTAGACGTCGAGGTCATTCACGCCGGCGAGCAGTTCCGCGCCGAACACGGCGACGGCGACGAACGTCTCGATCACCATGAGCCCGGCGATCAGCAGCAGCGCCTGCAGCGCGCTCGGAAACTGCGGATGTTCTTCTGTCACTTAGCGGGCGGTTCCAGGCCCTTGCTGTAGAGCACGCGGCCGTCGGGCGTGACGAGGATCGCGTCGACGTCGTCGAGCCGGTTGTAGATCTCGAGCGCGCGCTCCGGGCCGAGCACGAACGCCGTCTTCGACAGGCCGTCGGTGCGCGTCGCCGTCGGCCCGATGATCGTCGCGCTGCGCACCTTGCTCGCCGAATGACCCGTGCCGGGATCGATGATGTGGTGATAGCGCACGCCGTCTTCGTCGAAGTAGCGCTCGTAGTCGCCGGACGTCGAGATCGCGGCGTCCTCGAGCGGGATGCGCGCGATCACTTCCTGCTTGCGGTCCGGATGACGGATGCCGACGACCCATGGCTTGCCGAAGCGATCGCCGATGAGGCGGCTGTCGCCGCCGGCGGTGACCAGCGCGTGCTTGAAGCCGCGCGCCTGGAGGATTGCGATCCCGCTGTCGACGGCATGTCCCTTGGCGATGCCGCCGAGATCGATGCGCATGCCGGGCTGCGTGAAGCGCACCGTGTGCTGCGCAGGGTCGAGCTCGACGTGCCGGTAGTTGACTCCGGGGAGCGCCGCCTTGATCTGCTCCTCGCCCGGGCGAACGTGATGCCTGAAGTCATAAAGGTAGCCGACGCTCGCATACGTGATGTCGAAGGCGCCGTCGGTCACGCGCGAATACTCCAGCGCCGTGTTCAACAGGTTGTACAGCTCGGGGGAGATCTTCACGGGTCCCTGCGCCGCCCGCGCATTGACCATCGAGACCTCGCTGGTCGGCTTGTACGTGCTCATCGACTCGTCGATCCGCCGCATGTCGGCGAGCACGGCCTCGATCGCGGCCTGTCCCTGCGCCTTGTCGTCGGCCCACAGCTCGACCGAGATCCGCGTGCCCATGATCCCGTCTTCGACTCGCTCCAGCCACTCGGCGGCGGCGATGCCAGGGGCCAGCAGGCACAGCAGGACGAGCAAATGCTTCATGTCCGTATGGTAGTGCACTCGGGCGCTTTCGGTATCATCGCGCCCCATGGAACAGTTCGACCTGGTCGTCATCGGGAGCGGTCCGGCGGGCGAGGGCGCCGCCATGACCGCCGCCAAGCATCACAAGAGCGTCGCGGTGGTCGAGCGCTACTACGAAGTCGGCGGCGGCACGACCCACTGGGGCACCATTCCGAGCAAGGCGCTGCGCCACGCGGCGAAGATCCTGCACGACGTGCGGCGCAATCCGCTGCTGCGCGAGTTCAGCGAGTCCTCGAGCCTGACCTATCCGCAGCTGCTGTCGACGGCGAACAAGGTGATCGAGAGCCAGGTGGCCACACGACACCGCTTCTACGAGCGCAACCGCGTGCCGCTGTACTCGGGCGAGGCGTCGTTCGTGGATGCGAACACGCTCGAAGTGCAGCCCGCGAACGGCAAGCCGGTGCGCATCGCCGGCCGTCACATCGTGATCGCAGCGGGCTCGCGCCCGTACCATCCGCCCGACATCGATTTCACTCGCGAGCGCGTCTGCGACAGCGACACGATCCTGCGCTACGGCCAGCATCCGTTCTCGGTCACGATCTACGGCGCCGGCGTCATCGGCTGCGAGTACGCCTCCATTTTCGTGAACCTCGGGGTCAAGGTGACGCTGGTCAACACCCAGGACCGGTTGCTCTCGTTCCTCGACGACGAGATCGCCGAGGCGCTCTCGTATCACCTGCGCGAGCAGGGTTGCGTGATTCGCCACAACGAGCAGTTCAAGGAGCTCGAAGCGCGCGAGCGCGACGTGGTGCTGCACCTGGAATCGGGCCGCAAGATCAAGTCAGACGTGTTGCTCTGGGCGAACGGGCGTACCGGCAACTCCAGTGCCCTCAAGCTCGAGAACGCCGGGCTCAGCAGTAACCAGCGCGGGCAGATCGCCGTCAATCGCCAGTACCAGACCTCCGTACCGCACATCTATGCCGTCGGCGACATCGTCGGTCCGCCGGCCCTGGCAAGCGCGGCCTACGTGCAGGGCTCGCATGCGGTCGCGCACATTCTCGATCCGAACGTCGCGCCGCACCGGCTGGAAATGATTCCGAGCGGCATCTACACGATCCCGGAGATCTCCTCGATCGGCCGCGGCGAGCGCGAGCTGCAGGAAGCCAAAGTGCCGTACGAAGTCGGGCACTGCGCGTTCAAGAACCTGGCGCGCGCGCAGATGACCGAGGAGCGCGTCGGCATGCTCAAGATCATCTTTCATGCCGAGACGCTGGCGGTGCTGGGCGTGCACTGTTTCGGCGACGGCGCTTCGGAGATCGTGCACATCGGCCAGACCGTGATGGCGAGCGCCGACCTCAACGACATCCGTTACTTCACCGGCACGACATTCAACTATCCGACGATGGCGGAGGCATATCGTGTCGCCGCCTACAATGGCATCAACCGACTCACCTGAAAACAAAGGGGCCTGCGATGAGCATCGCCAAAGAATTCCGTGAATTTGCGGTCAAGGGCAACGTGGTCGACATGGCAGTCGGCATCATCATCGGCGCGGCGTTCGGCAAGATCGTCAGCTCGCTGGTCAGCGACGTGGTGACGCCGCCTCTCGGCTACGTGATCGGCGGCGTGGACTTCACCAAGCTCGCGGTGACCTTGCCGTCGATCCGCGAAGGCGCCGAGGCGGTGACGATCCGCTACGGCGTATTCCTGCAGGCGCTGTTCGATTTCATCATCGTCGCGTTCGCGATCTTCATGATCGTGAAGCTCATCAACAACCTGCGCCGCAAGGAAGAAGCCAAGCCCGCCGCGCCGCCGGCGCCGCCGCGGCAGGAAGTGCTGCTGGAAGAGATCCGCGATCTGCTGAAGCAGCGCTAGTTACGCGAGCGCCGCGAACGCGGTCCGCGTGAGGTTCTCCGGCTCGCCGGCGGTGCATGCGACGTTGTCTTCGACGCGAATCCCGCCGTAGGGCCGGAACTCCTCGACCCGATGCCAGTTGATGTGCCGGCCGTGCGCACCCTTGCGCGCTTCGTCCAGCAGCATGTCGATGAAATACAGACCCGGCTCGATCGTCACGACGAAACCGGGTTCGAGCGTGCGCGTCAGGCGCAGGTACGGGTGACCTGCCGGGCGCGCCTTCTGCGTGCCGTTTGCATCCACGCTGAATCCCGAGACGTCGTGCACCTGCAGGCCGAGCAGGTGGCCGACGCCGTGCGGGAAGAACACGGCGGAAAGACCGCTCGAGACCGCATCGGCAGCCGGCAGCGTGATCACGCCCGAGTCGTGCAGCAGACCCGCGATGCGCAGGTGCGCATCGACGTGAATCTTCGCGTAGTCGACGCCGTTGCGAACCTGCGCGCACAGCTGCAATTGCAGCGACTCCATGCCGGCGACGAGCGCGGCGAAGTCGCCATCTGCGAACGCATACGTTCGCGTGACGTCGGCCGCGTACGTGTGGAACTGGGCGCCTGCATCGATCAGGAACGATCGGTGCTCAGCCGGCGCCTCGCGCTCCTGGTGCTGATAGTGCAGGACCGAGGCGTTCGTATTGAGCGCCACGATATTGGAGTAGGGCAGCTCGCGCTCGGAATGTCCCGTGGCGCGCACGTACGCCATGTGAATCTCGTACTCCGACTTGCCGGCGCGGAACGCGGCTTCGGCGGCGACGTGGCCGCGCGCTGCGGAGTGCGACGCGTGGCGCATGCATTCGAGCTCGTATTCGGTCTTGATGGCGCGGGGATAGTGCAGCCGGTTGAGCAGCGCTTCCGGATTGCTCTCTGCGAAGCCCCAGTCGGCGAACTGCTGTGGCCATTCACCGATGAATGCGCAGCGTCCCAGCTGCGTGAGATGGCGGCGCGCTTGCGCGGGCTCGCGAATGACTTCGATCTGGAAGTGATGCGTCCAGAAGCCGTGCGGCAGCGCAGGCGGCTTGTGCCAGTAATCGGCCGGCTGCAGGAAAATGAGCCGCGGTTTCTCACCGGGCCGATACACCAGCCAGCAATCGACTGCGTCCTCCAGCGGCACCCACAGCTTGAAGTGCGGATTCGGCTTGAACGGATACGGATGATCGTCGAGGAACAGCATGTGCGGGCTGCCCGCGTGGATCGCGAGCGTGTCGAACTTGCAGGCCGCCAGCGCTTCATCGGTGCGCTGACGCTGGATGCGGATGTGTTCGTCGAAGAGTGAAGCGAGCATGGCGGTGCGCTCTCGTCGAGATGTCAACGTTTCGTCATGTCAATGTTTCGTCAATGTCGCCGCGGGCGAACGGTGCACGAAACCCCGTAATTTCAAGGTTCAAATCGCGGCGCAAACACACTAGAATTCCGCGCGCTAACTGTCCACCTTCATCAGTCACAAGGGTGATCATTCACATGAACACAAAAATGATTCTCGCCGCTGTCGCGCTGTCCCTGACGTTGGCCGCGTGCGCGAAGAAGGAAGAGCCCGCCGAAGCTGCCCAGGACGCAGCAGGTCAGGCGAGCCAGGCTGCTGGCGATGCGCAGCAGGCCGCGGGTGAAGCGCAACAGGCTGCCGGCGACGCCGCCGCTGCCGCTGGTGATGCCGCTGCCACGCCGCCGGCCGAGACGCCGCCGGCCGACCAGCCCCCGCAGCAGCCGCAGCAGTAATCGAGTTACTGAGTCACTCAGTAATCGACGCAGTTTCGACGAGCACTCGTCGAGCTAGGATACCGGGCGGGGAGTCCCCGCCCGGTGTCCCACGGAGCGGAGCCTCCCTTCAGACGCAGCACGGGAGGTGGGCCGTGACAGTCAGCATCCGCGACGCACAGAATTCTCAGACGGACCGCACCTGGATCCAGGGGCAGTATCCGGAATACCTCGAAGACCTTTCCCAGCAGAGCATGAATACCGGGATGTTCCCGGCGAAGGGCGAGTACGGCGAGCGCGAGCAGGAGCTCATGGCGCGCTGGTTCGCCGACGACACCTCCCATCCGCTCATCATCCTGAAGAACGACAAGCCCGCCGGCTTCGCGCTGGTGAGCCGCCCGCCGCGGCATCAGCGGGCGCAGGTCGACTTCCGCATGGCCGATTTCTTCATCTCGCCGCGCTCGCGCCGCCTCGGCATCGGCCGCGATGCCGCCGCGCTGATCTTCAATCGCTTCGCCGGCTCGTGGGAGATCGTGGAGTTCGTCTACAACAAGCCGGCGGTGCAGTTCTGGCGCTCGATCGTCGGGGCGTACACGGGTGGCAAGTTCAAGGAGTCGATCTCCCAGGGCGAAGTGCACCAGGTGTTCGTGTCGGGCAAGCCCCGGGCGGGAAGATAAGCGTCAGGCGATCTTCTTTCGCTGCGGCTTCGCCTTGCGCACCATCGCCTTCTTCAGGTACTGACCCGTAAACGATCTCTCGTTCGCCGCGAGCTCTTCCGGCGTGCCCGTCGCCACGAGCGTGCCGCCGCCGGCGCCGCCCTCCGGTCCGAGGTCGATGATCCAGTCCGCCGTCTTGATCACGTCGAGGTTGTGCTCGATCACGACGATCGTGTTGCCCTCGTCGCGCAGCCGGTGCAGGACGCCGAGCAGCTGCTCGATGTCGTAGAAGTGCAGGCCGGTCGTCGGCTCGTCGAGGATGTACAGCGTGCGTCCGGTCGAGCGCTTCGACAGCTCCTTCGCCAGCTTCACGCGCTGCGCTTCGCCGCCCGAGAGCGTCGTCGCGTTCTGTCCCAGCCGGATGTATGACAGGCCGACGTCCATCAGCGTCTGCAGCTTCGGCGCGATCGCCGGTGCATGCCGGAAGAAATCGAGCGCGTCCTCGACCGTCATCTCCAGCACTTCGTTGATGTTCCTGCCCTTGTAGCGGATCTCGAGCGTCTCGCGGTTGTAGCGCCGGCCTTTGCAGACATCGCACGGCACGTACACGTCCGGCAGGAAGTGCATCTCGACCTTGATCACGCCGTCGCCCTGGCACGCTTCGCAGCGTCCGCCCTTGACGTTGAAGCTGAAACGGCCGGCCTCGTAGCCGCGGGCGCGCGCTTCCGGAACCGCGGAGAAGATGTCGCGGATCGGCGTGAACAGGCCGGTGTAGGTCGCGGGATTGGAGCGCGGCGTGCGGCCGATCGGACTCTGGTCGATGTCGATCACGCGATCGATGTGCTCGAGGCCCTCGACGCCGTCGTTCGGCGCCGGGTCGGTCGAGGCGTCGTTGAGCTTGCGCGCGACGTACTGGTACAGCGTGTCGTTGACCAGCGTCGACTTGCCGGAGCCGGAAACGCCCGTGACGCACGTCATCACGCCGAGCGGGATGTCGACGGTGACGTTGCGCAGGTTGTTGCCGCGTGCGTTGATGATACGGAGCTTGCGATCGTCCTGTCGCGGCGTGCGCATCGGCGGGATGGCGATGGAGCGCTCGCCGGACAGGTATTGCCCGGTGATCGAGTCCTTGCACGCAGCGATCTCATCGGGCGTGCCTTGCACGATGACCCGTCCGCCATGCACGCCGGCGCCCGGACCGAGATCGACGACGTGATCGGCATGACGGATTGCGTCCTCGTCGTGCTCGACGACGATCACGGTGTTGCCGAGGTCGCGCAGGCGGTTCAGCGTTCGCAGCAGACGGTCGTTGTCGCGCTGGTGCAAGCCGATCGACGGCTCATCGAGGATGTACATCACGCCGACCAGGCCGGAGCCGATCTGGCTCGCGAGCCGGATGCGTTGCGCTTCGCCGCCCGAGAGTGTGTCGGCGCTGCGATCCAGGGTGAGGTAGTCGAGACCGACGTCGCTGAGGAAGCGCAGCCGCTCGTGGATCTCCTTGACGATCTTCGCTGCGATCTCGCCGCGCCAGCCTTCCAGTTTCAGACTCTCGCTGAAGCTCAACGCGTCGCTGACCGCGAGGCTGGCGATATCGGGCAGCGTGCGCTCGATGACGAACACGTTGCGCGCCGCGCGGTTGAGGCGCGTGCCCTTGCACTCCGGGCACGGCTGATTGCTCAGATACTTCGCGAGCTCCTCGCGCACCGCGAGCGATTCGGTCTCGCGATAGCGGCGCTCCAGGTTCGGGATCACGCCTTCCCACTTGTGTGCGCGCCGCATCGTGCCGCCGCGCGCGTCGACGTAGCGGAAATCGATCTTGTCGTCGCCGCTGCCGTACAAAACCACTTTCTGGTGCTTCGGCGCCAGGTCCTGCCACGGCTCCTCGACGTCGAACTTGTAGTGCCGGGCGAGCGACTGCACCAGCGCGAAGTAATAAGCGTTGCGCCGATCCCAGCCGCGGATCGCACCGCCGGCCAGCGACAGGTGCGTGTGATGCACGACGCGCGCCGGATCGAAGAACTGCTGCACGCCGAGGCCCGAGCACGTCGGGCACGCGCCCGCCGGATTGTTGAACGAGAACAGCCGCGGCTCGAGCTCCGCGATGCTATAGCCGCAGATCGGGCACGCGAACTTGTCCGAGAACACCAGCTCGGGCTTCTTCGGCTCGTCCATGAACGAGACGCGGGCCACGCCGTCCGCGAGGCGCAGCGCGGTCTCGAACGACTCGGCCAGGCGCTGGCCCACGTCGGGGCGCACCTTGAGCCGGTCCACGACCGCTTCGATCGTGTGCTTCTTCTTCGGATCGAGCTTCGGCGGCGTCTCGAGCTCGGTCACGATCCCGTCGATGCGCGCACGGACGAAGCCCTGGCCGCGCAGCTGCTCGATCACGTGCGCGTGCTCGCCTTTGCGTGCATCGATCAGCGGCGCCAGCAGCAGGATCGGCGTGCCTTCCGGCAGCCGCAACACCTGGTCCACCATCTGGCTCACCGTCTGCGCCAGCAGATCGATGCCGTGGTCGGGGCAGCGCGGAATGCCGACACGCGCGAACAGCAGTCGCAGGTGGTCGTAGATTTCCGTGACCGTGCCGACCGTCGAGCGCGGGTTGTGCGACGTGGACTTCTGCTCGATCGCGATCGCCGGCGACAGGCCCTCGATCGAATCGACGTCGGGCTTTTCCATCATCGACAGGAACTGGCGCGCGTAGGCGGACAGCGACTCGACGTAGCGGCGCTGGCCCTCCGCGTAGATCGTGTCGAACGCGAGCGAGGACTTGCCCGACCCGGACAGGCCCGTGAACACGATCAGGCGGTCCCGCGGCAACTCGAGGTCGATGTTGCGGAGGTTATGGGTCCGGGCGCCGCGGATGAGGATCGAAGGCATTGAAGTCCGGGAATTGAGGTCGTTTGGCGACCAATCAATATACCCCGCGAGGCGACACCCGCTACAATCCCGCCCCTGCATTCACGAGGGGTCCGGTCATGGCGCGCGGCATCAACAAAGTCATCCTGGTAGGCAATCTCGGGGCCGATCCCGACACGCGCTATATGCCCAGCGGCAAGGCCGTGACCAACATCCGCGTGGCCACCAGCGAGTCCTGGAAGGACAAGCAGACGGGCGACATGCAGGAGCGCACCGAGTGGCACAGCATCGTCATGTACGACAAGCTGGGCGAAATTGCCGCCGAGTACCTGCGCAAGGGCTCGCAGGTCTACATCGAAGGCAAGATCCGCACGCGCAAATGGCAGGACAAGGAAGGCAAGGACCGCTATACGACCGAGATCATCGCCGACCAGATGCAGATGCTGGGTGGCCGTGGCGGCGGCGGTGGAGCGTCCAGCGAGCCCCGTGAGCCGCGCAGCACGTCCCGGCAGGCCCCGGCCGCCGACGACCGCGCGGACCGCTCGGACCGCTCTACGGCGAACGTGGATGACGCCGGCGGCGGTGAATTCGACGACGACATCCCTTTCTAGCTGTTATTTCGTCAAATCAGGCGTTTAGGGCACATAGCTGTGCCATTCCTCTACATCCGAACTTTCGGCTGCCAGATGAACGAGTACGACTCCGCCAAGATGGTGGACGTGCTGCGCGAATCTCAGGGCTATGAGCTGACGGACGACCCTGCCCAGGCCGACCTCCTGTTGCTCAACACCTGCTCCGTGCGCGAGAAGGCGCAGGAAAAGGTGTTCTCGCAGCTCGGCGGCTGGAAGCAGCTCAAGAAGGCCAAGCCGCACCTGCTGATCGGCGTCGGGGGCTGCGTCGCAAGCCAGGAGGGCGACGGCATCACCCGGCGTGCGCCGTACGTCGACCTGGTGTTCGGGCCGCAGACGCTGCATCGCCTGCCGGAGATGATCGACGAGCTCAAGAGCTCCGGCCGTTCCGTCGTCGACGTGACTTTCCCGGAGATCGAGAAATTCGACGCGCTGCCCGAGCCGCGCGCCGAAGGCGCGACGGCGTTCGTGTCCATCATGGAAGGCTGCAGCAAGTACTGCACGTTCTGCGTCGTGCCGTACACGCGCGGTGAGGAAGTGAGCCGTCCGTTCGATTCCGTCATGACCGAGATCCGCAGCCTGGCACGCCAGGGCGTTCGCGAGATCACGCTGCTCGGCCAGAACGTCAACGCCTACAACGGCCCGATGGAAGACGGCGCGCTGTGCGATCTCGGCACGCTGATCTACTACGTCGCGGAAGTGCCCGGCGTCGAGCGCATTCGTTTCACGACCTCGCACCCGGTGGAGTTCAAGGATTCGCTGATCGAGGCGTACCGCGACATTCCGCAGCTCGCCAACTATCTGCATCTGCCGGTGCAATCCGGCTCGGACCGCATTCTCTCGGCGATGAAGCGCGGCTACACCACGCTCGAGTACAAGCAGAAGATCCGCAAGCTGCGCGCGGTGCGGCCGCAGATCAGCCTGTCGTCCGACTTCATCGTCGGCTTTCCCGGCGAAACGCAGCGCGACTTCGACGCGACCCTGAGCCTGATCGCGGACGTCGGCTTCGACCAGTCGTTCAGTTTCATCTACAGCCGCCGGCCGGGCACGCCCGCCGCGTCGCTGCCCGATGACGTGACTCACGAAGAGAAGCAGCAGCGGCTCGCGGCCCTGCAGGAACGCGTCAACGGCCAGGCGCAGTCGATCAGCCGCGCCATGGTCGGGACCAAGCAGCGCGTGCTGGTCGAGCGGCCGTCCAAGAAAGACTCGCAGCAGCTCGCCGGACGCACCGAGAACATGCGCTGGGTGAACTTCGACGGCCCGCAGACGTTGATCAACCGGTTCGCGGACGTCCTGATCACGGAGGCAATGCCGAACTCGCTGCGCGGCCGGCTTGCATGAGCGCATCCATCGCAACGCGCGACCTCGCGTTCGAGCCCGTCGACAATGCACGGCTCGCCAACTTCGTCGGCGCCATGGACGAGAACCTGCGGCAGGTCGAGCAGCGCCTGAACGTGCAGGTGCGCCGGCGCGGCGGCTGGGTGGAGGTTTCCGGCACGCCCGAAGCGACAGTGATGGCCGAGCACGTGCTGCGGCATCTGTTCGAGCTCTCGGCGAGCGAGTCGCTGACGCCGGATCGCGTGCATCTCGCGGTGCAGGAAGCGGGCATGGAGCCCGCGCCGATGGTCGTCACGCGCGCCGCCGACGAAGTCACCATTCACACGCAGCGCGGCGGCATCCGTGGCCGCGGCGCGAATCAGCGCCAGTACCTGTCGAACATTCACACCTGCGATCTCACGTTCGGCATCGGGCCCGCCGGCACCGGCAAGACGTACCTCGCTGTTGCGTGCGCGGTCGAGGCGCTGCAGACCGATCGCGTGCGCCGCATCGTGCTCGTGCGTCCGGCGGTCGAAGCGGGCGAGCGGCTCGGCTTCCTGCCGGGCGACATCGGGCAGAAGGTCGATCCCTATCTGCGGCCGATGTACGACGCGCTCTACGACATGATGGGCTTCGACCGCGTCGCGCGCGCCATCGAACGGCAGGTGATCGAGATCGCGCCGCTCGCCTTCATGCGCGGCCGCTCCCTCAACGACTCGTTCATCATTCTCGACGAAGCGCAGAACACCTCGGTCGAGCAGATGAAGATGTTCCTCACGCGCATGGGCTTCGGCTCGAAGGCGGTCGTGACCGGCGACATCACGCAGACCGACTTGCCCAAGCAGCAGCTTTCCGGTCTGCGGCACGTGATGAACGTGCTGCCGGGCGTGGAGGGCGTCGCATTCACGCATTTCTCGTCGAAGGACGTCGTCCGTCATCCCCTCGTACAGCGCATCGTGCAGGCGTACGAGCGCTCCTCTCCGGACAAGCCTGCCTGATGAGGGTGACCGTGCAGATCGCAACTCGCAGGGCCGGAGTTCCGCACGCGCGCAGCTTCGCGCGCTGGGCGAACGCCGCGTTCGCGGGCGGCCCGCAACTGCCAGAGCTGACGATTCGCGTGGTCGGTGCGGCGGAGAGCCGCCGGCTGAATCGCGAGTTCCGCGGCAAGGACAAGCCGACCAATGTGCTGTCGTTCGACGGTGGCGATCTGGCCATCTGCGCGCCGGTCGTGGCGCGCGAGGCGCGCGAGCAAGGCAAGTCGCCGGCCGCGCACTGGGCGCACATGGTCGTCCATGGCGTCCTGCACCTGCTCGGCTACGATCACGAGAACGATCGCGACGCCGGACGGATGGAAGCGCGCGAAACCAAGATCCTGGCTCAACTCGGAATGCCGAATCCTTATGGCTGAAGACCAAGGCTCGACCGGCCGGTGGCTGCGGCGAATCACCGACACGCTGAGCGGGGAGCCGCGCGACAT
>DATEKT010000255.1:0-19956 GCA_035277305.1 Steroidobacteraceae bacterium
CGACTGGCAAAGTCACGATGCGCACGGTGATGAACGGCATCGCAGTCGACAAATTCCCGGCCATCGACGAGCACATCCCGCGCACCACGTGGTTCGACGTGGAGGTGCACCGGAAGAACGGCAAGACTTCGGTGACGGTGAACGGCCTCGGCATCTGGAAGGACATTCCCCAGCAGGAGTTCACGAACGGCCAGGTCGGTCTCGTGGCGCACGGCGCGATCGGGCGCTTCGACAAGGTGTTCCTCGGCACACCGTTCGGCGACCAGGATTTCTTCGAGACCTTCGAGGAAGCGCCGTTCGTCACGTTCACTCCGCAATCGGGACAGTGGTCAGTCGTCAACGGCACCTACGTGAACAGCGCCGTGCAGCAGACCAACGTCACGCTGGCGCCGATTCGCACCGGCTTCTTCCCGCAGGACGGCGATACCTTCGACTTCACCTTCCGCGCCCGCATGCTCAATCCGTACGGTAACACCGGCAACCAGATCGGGATCGTCTTCAACTACCACACCACCGAGTACACGGAGGTTGTGTTCTCGTCCAAGGGCATCGTCGAACTGAATCTGATCCGCAATCGCGTCAAGCAAACGATAGCGACGGATACCTTCAGCACTGCTCCTAACCGCGCCTTCAACGTGACGGTCGAAGATGCATTCGACCACTTCGCGGTCGTAGTCGACGGTAAGCAGCTGTTCCAGAACGTCGACACCACCGGTGTCAATCCAGGGCAGGTGCCGGACGGCGGCGTGGGCCTGATCACGCATTGGTCCCCGGGCCGGTTCGACAACATCCAGTTCCACCAGGGCATCTTCGCGCCGTGCTCGCTCACGTTCAGCGAGCAGCCGCCGGCGCCGTTGACCGTCGTCAACGGCGAGTGGAATACGACGGGCGGCACGTTGAACAACTCGTCGCTCGATTCGACCGATATCGTCAACTTTGCCGCGTGCAGCGGCCCCAATATCTACAGCGCACGGTTGCGCAATGACTACGGCGCCTCCGGTAACCGCGTCGGCCTGATCTACGACTACCAGTCCTTCGGCCTGCGCCAGGGCGACTACTACGAGGTCACGTTCTCGCCGACTGGCGTCGTGCAGATGAACAAGTTCGTTCAGGGTGTGCTCTATCCGGTCCGCACCGCCTCGTATCCGCCTCCAGGCAAGGCGTTCTTCGATGTGCAACTCATCCGCCAGGGCGTAGGGACGACGATCAAGGTGAACGGCGCAACCGTTGTCGAGCTGGAGCCCCAGGGCCGGATGGGCGGCGGAGTCGGCGTCGTCTCGCACTGGACCAAGGGACACTTCGACGATGTGAAGATCACCGAGCTCGTGCAGAGTGCGCCGTCGGAGCTCTAGTCGAGGAGATGGATTCATGAAGACTCTGTGTTCGGCGTTGCTTGCGCTCGTCTCCGTCATCGCGCTCGCGCCGGCGTTCGCGCAAAGCGATCAGGTCCCGCCCACCGCGGTCATCATCCAGGATGATTTCTCTCCGGTGAACTCGCAGTGGCAGCCCGCGGTCGGCACGTGGACTGTCGCGAATGGAACGTACGGCAACGCTGCGCGTCTGCCGACCAGCATCACAACGATCACCTCCTATCGCGGCGTTCATCCCGCCACACCGCCGGAATCGGCGGTGCAGTTCCAGGACTTCACCGTCAGCGCACGCATGCGCAACCCGGGCACGACCGATGATCAGCTCGTCGGTCTCGTCTACGGCTACCAGGATTCGCAGAACTACTACGAGCTCGTCGTGTCCGGAACCGGGCGGGCTGTCTTGCGCACAGTGATGAATGGCATCGCCGTCAACGAGGCGGCGCGCACGCTCTCGCTCTTCCCGCAGGGCCAGTGGTTTGACGTGCAAGTGCGCTGGCACAACGGCAAGACCGAGGCCAGCGTGAACGGCCTCGGTTTCGCTCAGCAAGCAGTCCAGCCGGAGTTCACCTCCGGCCAGATCGGCTTCGTGGCGCACGGCACCCTCGGCAAGTTCGACAAGATGTTCCTCGGCGTGCCGTTCGGCGATCAGGAGTTCTTCGAGATGTTCGATGAGGCGCCGTTCGTCACGTTCGCGCCGCAGTCGGGAAGCTGGTCCGTCGTGAACAACACGTATGTGAACAGCGCCGTGCAGCAGACCAACGTCACGCTGGCGCCGATTCACACCGGCCCTCATCCGCAGGACGGCGATACGATGGAGTACACCTTCCGCGCCAACATGCTCAATCCGTACGGCAATACGGGCAACCAGGTCGGGATCGTCTTCAACTACAAGACAACCGAGTACACGGAAGTCGTCTTCTCGTCCAAGGGCATCATCGAGCTGAACCGAGTGGTGAATCGCGTCAAGCACACGATCGCAACGGCGAGCTACAGCGCAGTCCGTAACCGACCCTTCCACGTCGGGGTCGAGAACGGACCGGGCCACTTCGCGGTCATCCTCAACTTTCAGCAGCGGTTCTTCGAAAACGTCGACATCAACGACGTCAATCCGGACCAGATTCCGGAGGGCGGCGTCGGGCTGATCACGCATTGGGACCCGGGCCGCTTCGACAACGTCGGGTTCGAGCGGGGCTTCTTCAGGCCATGCTCCCTCACGTTCAGCGAGCAGCCGCCGTCGCCGTTGACCATCGTCAACGGCGAGTGGAACACGACGGGCGGCACATTGAACAACGCGTCGCTCGATTCGACGGACATCGCCAACTTCGCCTCCTGCAGCGGCGTAAGCTTTACCCGCGGCGCCTTGACCGCAAGGTTGCGCAACGAGTACGGCGCTTCGGGCAACCGCGTCGGCCTCGTCTACGGCTACCAGAGCTCCGGTCTTCGTCAGGGCGAATACTATGAGGTCACGTTCTCGCCCACCGGCGTCGTGCAGCTGAACAAGTTCATCCAGGGCACGCTGTATCCCATCAAGACGGGGTCGTATCCGGTTCCAGGTAAGGCGTTCTTCACCGTGGAGTTGTCCCGCTTCGGGGCGGGAACGACGATCAAGGTCAATGGCACGACTGTCGTCGATCTCGTGTTTCAGGGAGACATGGGCAGCGGCATCGGCGTCGTCTCGCACTGGACGAAGGGACACTTCGACGATGTGAAGGTCGTCGACACCCTCGGTGATGCGCCGTCCGAGCTATAGCTTCGTGAAGGGCACGAGCATGGGTACGCGCCGCTTGTAGTGCGCGTACTCCGGATGCTCGGTCACGAGGTCGTGCTCCTCGAGCCGGATCCCGATCAGGATGTACAGCGTCGTCGCGATCGAGAACGCGAGATGCGTCAGCGTCATCGTCGGCGTCGACCAGAACGCGAGCAGCAATCCGGTGTAGAGCGGGTGACGCACGATGCGATAGAGCACCGGCGTTCCGAAGTCGACGGGCGTGTACGGCTTGCGGCGCAGCTGCAGCCACACCTGTCGCAGTCCGAACAAATCGAAATGATTGATCAGGAATGACGACAGGAACACGAGGCCCCAGCCGAGTGCGAAGAACCAGTAGAGCACCGCGATTCCGGTCGGTGACTCCACGTTCCACACCACACCGCCGAGCGGCTCCCAATATCTGTACAGAGCGATCAGCGTGACGCTCGCGACCAATATATATGTACTGCGCTCGGCCGCCGGCGGGATGATCCTCGTCCACCAGCGCTTGAATGCCGGCCGCGCCATCACGCTGTGCGGAATCGCAAAGGCAAGAAGCAACGCCGCATCGGTCAGGAGTGCGACGCCCAGCGGGACTGCGCGCGGCGAGTCGATCGACTTCGGCACCCACAGGTTGCCCACGAATCCGATCGCATATAGAAGAGTGACGAGCGTGATGGCGTAGCACCCCACGCCGTAGAAGAAGATCACCCAGCGCTTCATCGCAACCTCCGGCAGGGGCGGTTTCTTGTGCCCCTCGCCGAAAGTATCGAAAATCGCAAGATGAACCTGACACTCGAGCAGGAAAGGGAGTGCGAATGTTCTTTCGAACGAACCAGGAATCGCTTGCGCGCGCCAACGAGCTGGGAATAGCCCTGGTCGATCCGAACCAGCCTTCGGGCTGGAGTCGCTCAGGCAGCGCAATACGCATCGACATCGAGGACTGCCAGCGCGCACCGATCGCGCTGGCGCGGACGTTCGTCAGCTGGCTGGGTGCGTTCGGCGATTGCCTGTTGTGGGTGCGAGAGTTCGGGATCTGGCCGTCCAGGGAGGACCTGAATCTCTACTATCGTCTTCGGGTATCTCACGGGGATCCTCGCCAGCTCTCCGAGGCTCCCGGTCACTTGTTCTCGAGCCACGAGCGCAGCGACCTCGAGACGTACCTGAGTCTGGCCATTCAATTTGGATGGGGCGCACACGTCATCGCAGCGCCGACGTGGACATCTCTTTTCCTGTCGCACGATGGATGGCTGCTGGCCGTGTCGGAGCAATATCGCCTGCGGATTGTCTCCAATTTGCGTGAGCTCTCGATTCCGCACGAGCTGATCGAAGACTCGCAATGAGCAACGAAGTCACCTTCATTGCCAGCAGGAGCAACGCGCTCGGCGGCGTGATCCTTTATCTCGGGATGCCGGCTTTTATGATCTGGATCGGCTTCGGCAAGTCTCTATTCGGCCTGGCGCTGATCATCTTCATCGGCCTGTATGGTGCGTACTACGCCCTCGTGCTGCTGCGGCCCGAGGCCATGTACCTGCGGCTGGACGAGGAGGGACTGGAGATCGGCGGCGTGTTGGGCGGCAAACAGCGCATCAAGTGGGCCGACATGCGCGAGCTACGGTTGGCGCGTACAGCGAAGGGTCTTCGCGTCCTCAAGATCTTCTATTCACCGCCACCATCGTCGACCTCCGGTCGGCCGCTGGTCTGCTCCATCGACGCCGAATACAGCGCGCCCCTGACGGAGATTCTTGCGACTCTCGAACAATGGCGAAAGCGTCTAGGATGACGGCCATGACGCGGCAAGCTGCAGGGTTGCTGGGAATGCTCGCCATCCTGGCCGGCTGTTACTCCCCGGTTCGGCCTGATCCGAGCAGGCTTGCTCCCTGGACCACCGAGCTTCGTGCCAGGCAGCCCGATGAAGCATCCGGCGCCGTCTACGCGAGAGGCCGAACCAAGCTGGTCTTCGTCGGAGCAGCTCACACTGAAGCAGTGGATAGCCTGACCTTCAGGATGATCAGCGAAGCGTATGCGGCCTTCGACATAGACGCAGTCATCGTCGAGGGCAGTCGACGATCCCGCGGTCCGAACAACGACAAGTTGCTGCAATGGGTTGCCAGCCAGGCCGAACGGGAGGGTCGTCAGGAAGGCGGCGAGCTCGTCGCAGGCGTCCGCGGCGCCCTGGCCGAAGGCGCGGCGGTATGGGGCGGCGAACCCGATGACACACAGATCCGCGACGCCCTGATCTCCCGCGGCGTGTCGTCGGAGGATCTGCTGGGCTTCTACACGCTGCGCTCCGTTCCGCAATGGCTGCGGGAGCAGAAGATCGCAAGCCTGGACGATCCCGAAGCACGCACCCTCATCGATGCGGAGCTCGCACACAACCGTGAGCGGCTGGAACTCCCTCCGACGGTTCTGCCGAGCTATGCGACCTGGTCGGAATGGTACGAGCGCACCAATCGCAAGCCCTTCGGCGCAAGTTTCATGCTGGAGGAAACGGGCCCGCTTGCCGACGGACCACACGGCTCGAACAGAATTGCGGCTGCCATCTCTGGTGTGCGCGATGCTTTTCTGCTCGAGACGATCGCCGAACGCTTGAACGCGGGCGACACTTCACTGGTGGTCTTTGGCGGAAGTCATCTGATGATTCTGCGCCCCGCACTCGATGCGATGCTGGGTCCGCCTTGCTATGTCGGCAGCGAGTTCCTGCCGGCAGCAAAATCCTCCAACACCGCAAATCGAAATGCGCGGGCAAATTGCGACATGTAGGGAATCGCAGACGCTGTCCTTTTGGGCGATCCGGACCTACGCTCGCGCGTGGCATCCTGTCACTGAACAATCAACACGAAGTGGGGAGCAGTGCCGCAGCAGTTCGATCTGCCTTTGCTGCTTGCCGGACCAATCGTCCGGCGTGTCGAGCCTGCGCTCGCGTCCGTTTGGATTGCGCTGAGTAAACCCGCAACCGTCACGCTGAAAATCTGGGAAGGCCGCGTCTCGACCGGCGCGGGCAACGTTCTCAACGTCAGCGATCCCACGCCGACGATTCGCATCGGCGACGAGCTGCACGTCGCGCTGCCGCTGATCAAGATCCTGCCGACTTCGCCGCGGCTGCTCGAGCCCGGCAAGATCTATTCATACGATCTCGAAATCAAGATCGCTGGCGCGACGCACACGTTGCAGTCGCTCGGCATGCTGAGCACCGGCACGTTCGAAGGTCGTCACGTCGAAGCGCTCGGGTTTGAAGAGAACGCGCTGCCTGGTTTCGCGCTGCCACCCGCTGAGATCACCGATCTGCGCGTCATTTTCGGCTCGTGCCGTCGCGTCGATCACGAATCGCTGGACGCGATGGTCTGGATCGACGACCTGATGCGCGAGAAGCCGGACGAAAATCCGTACTCCTACAAAGACGCCAACAAGCGCCCGCACCAGCTGTTCCTCGGCGGCGACCAGATCTACGCGGACGACGTCGGCCGCAGCCACATGCACATGCTGATCGATCTCAGCAAGCGGCTGATCGGATCGCATCCGGCGGAAGCGCTGGAGAACGTCGGCGAAGCGCGCGAGCGCCTGCCGGTCGGCACCATTCGCAAGTCGAGGGTCAGCCACACTCCCCAGAAGTTCGACGAGTACGGCCCCGACCTGAAGCTCGGCGCCCCGGACACGACTGCGGACGATTTCATGTTGCCGGCGGATCATCCGTGGTTCCCGCCGGGCCGGCGCTACCTGCAATCGATTGTCGAAGCGCAGATGACTTCGACCGACGGCACGAGCCACCTGCTCGCGTTCGGCGAGTTCGCGGCCATGTATCTCTCGGTGTGGAGCAACGCGGTCTGGACGCCGCATCGCGATCCGCTCGAGCCGGAGTTCCTCGACCTGCCCACGCCGCAGGAAGTGCTGGAGCGCCCGCAGTGGCCTGACTCCATTTCCACCTGGGTCGGCACGCCGCTCAACATGGAAGAGACGCGCACGGACCAGCCGTTTCGCGACAAGGGATACCTCGGCTACGAGAAGAAGGACAAGTACAAGGACGACAAGGGCAAGCCCATCACCGCGGAAGAACACTTCGCGAAGATCCTCGAATCGCGCAAGTTGAGCGTGCGCAAGGAGCGCGCGCGGCTCACGGTGTTCCACGACGGCCTGGCGAAAGTGCGGCGCGTGCTCGCGAACATCCCCACCTACATGATGTTCGACGACCACGACTTCACGGACGACTGGAACTTGAATCCGATGTGGTACGACCGCGTCTACACGAACGATCTCGGCGTGACCTCGGCGCGTAACGCGCTCGCGAGCTACGCGATCTTCCAGGACTGGGGCAACGACCCGATCCGCTACGAGAAGCAGGACGACTACAAGGAGCTGTTGAGCAAGATCACGCAACTGTTCCCGACTGGCGAGCCCGGACCCGCCGACGCGCCTGCACAACGTCTCGACGCGCTCTTCGGCTTCAAGGAGCAGGTCGTTTCGGATCCGGTGACGGGCCGCTTCCCTGCGCGCAATCCGACCATCAAGTGGCATTACTCGGTGCCCGGGTCGAAGCATCTCGCCGTCGCGATCGACAATCGCACGCGGCGCAGCTTCCCGACGCGCCTGGGTCCGCCGGGCAACGTCGAAGGCAGCTTCGATCCGAATGCGAAGACAGCGCAGACCGAGCAGATTCCAGCCGGACCGTTCACCGACGGCAAGGAAGTGCTGCTCGTCATCGCGCCGCTGCAGGTGATCGGTCCGCCGCTGCTCGACGAGCTGGTCGCGCCCGCGGCGTTCCGCTTCTTCGACGCCTTCGCGTACAAGAGCAAGCTCGATCCGAAGCTCAAGTTCGGCTCGCGCGGCATGGCCGGCACGAATCCGGACGCGATCGAGGCGTGGGCCTTCGATGCGTTCACCATGGAAGCGTTCCTGCAGCGTGTGAAGACCTACGGAAAGGTCGTCCTGCTCTCCGGCGACGTGCACTACAGCGCCAGCAACGTGATGACTTACTTCACGAAGGGCGAAGCGGATCCCGTGCGCATCGCGCAGTTCACGAGCAGCGGCTTCAAGAACGTGATGCCTTCATACATCACGGTGATCGATCGCAGCATCGCGCTTGCACATCTCATCGTGCGTCAACCGCTCGGTGCCGAGCGCATGGGCTGGCTGAAGAAGCCTTCCACCCCCATCGTGCTCGGCGAAGGCAAGACGGCGGCGGATATTCCCCGTGACTATCGCTCGAAGCTCAAGGACGAGCCGACGCTGCTGCCGACGCTCGGCTGGCCCGAGAACACGACGATCAATCCTTCGCAGCGGCCGGACTGGTCGTGGCGGGTCGAGCCGATCTTCGATCTGCGCGCGGACGCGGATCGTCCGGCGCCGATCCAGCAGTTCAAGATCCAGGACGCCGGCGGCGTGCAGTCTTCGCTGACGGAGGCGGGTGGCGCGAACTCGGTGAAGGGCTTCCATGCAGTCGCCGGACGGCAGCAGCACTCACTCGAGACATTGAAGAACTCGCGCCAGATCCTGTTCCGCAGCAACTTCGGTCTCGTGCGCTTCGAACGCCGCGAAGGCGTGTTGCACGCGATCCATGAGATGTACACAGCAGCGCGAGCTCCTGAGGACACCGGTACTTCACCGCTCCTGCCGGGGTTGTTCGTGCTGCACGACGCCGCGCTCGAGGCGCCGGGCGCGGTGCGACCTGAAGACACGCTGGTCGTCAAAGACGACGAGCCGGTGCCGACATGAGCGCGAACTCGTTCCTGCAAAGCCTGCTGGGCGAGCTCGCGGATCTGCATGCATCCGCGCAGGAGATCCTCGCGGATGACGACATGCGCAAGTCGATCATCCGGGACCTCGGCGGCGATGCATCGTCGACAGCGCGGTTCCCGCCATCGACGCTCGACAGTGTCGTGGCGTATCGCGAGGCGTCCGAGCCCGGCCTCGAAGCGCTGCTCGCCGCGATCCAGGACATTCGCGCGTTCCACGAGGCGCTGAGCTCGTTCGCGGAAGCGCTGAATCTCGGCACGGGCGCGGTGGTGGAGGAGAGCTACGCGCTCATCCTCGACGTGCTCGGCTGGAACCTGATCCGCCAGCGCTACCCGTTCCTGTACTTCGTGATGCAGATCTTCAGCTTCGCCGAAGACATCACTTCGCCGTTCGCCGATCCCGGTCTGAAGGAATGGCGACCGGCGGACTACAAGCGCTTGCCGCTGCCGACCACCCTGAATCGCCTGATCAGCGGCGGCTTCGAGCTGAAGGGTTACCTGGGGAGCGGGACGGATGGCCCGACGCGGGCGCGCCGTCTCAGCGATGCGATCTTCTTCAGCTCTCTCATCGGCCTGAAGGCGACGGGCTTTCTCAGCAAAGTGCCGGGCGACAACATCGTCTACGGCCTGGACATCCTGCCGGGCGTCGTTCCCTCCGATCCGCCCACGCTGGCTGCGGACGAAACCCAGGAGCGCATGTTCACGGTCAACTTCGTGGACACCAATGAAAAGGCCACCGACGCGGGCACGGAATCGGACTCGAAACAGAACAACCTCGTCGCGTCGCTCGCGCTCGTACCGGAATCGCAGGGCGGACCCGGACTGTTCCTCTCGCTCGGTGGCGGCGTCGAGCGTTCGTGGCAGCTGTCCGACCACTGGTACCTGACGGGCGAACTGCAATCGTCGGGTGCGGCGAGCGTGCTGATCGCATCGCCACCCCAGTTCCAGCTGCCGACCGACACCGGCGATTTCCGCTGCGTGTTCGCGTTCGAGGGCCGCATCGATCCGTCGGACAACAGCAAGCCGTTCAACCTCGAGATCGCGACCAACACAGGCATCACCGCCGACCTGGTGCGCATCGAAGGCGCGCTGACGCCGGAAGAAGCGCAGTTCCGTTTCCAGATGCTCGGTGCGACCGCGACGCTCAGCCCGAACTCCTTCGACAACTTCATCGCGAAGATCCTGCCGAAGGACGGGCTGCGCGTGGACTTCGACGCCGGCTTCGGCTTCGGCGTCAAACGCGGCAAGTTCTACGAAGGCACGATTCGCTCCGCCGGCACCGGCAGCACACCGAAGCCGACGACTGCGCCGCAGCCCGGTCAGCCGCCGCCGTTACCACCGCTGCCGCCGGAGCCGGGCTCCGGTTTCGGACTCACGATCCCGATCGGCAAATCGCTCGGCCCGCTGACGATCCACAACCTGCAGTTGCGCCTTGGCAGCGAGGAAGTCGACGGCAAGAGCACCTACCTGATCCAGGCAGCGAGCTCGATCAGCGCGAAGATCGGTCCGGTGATGGCGCGCGTCGATCGCGCCGGTCTCAAGTTCGGCGTGCGCATTCCGGATCGCGACAAGGGCGAGACAGGCAACCTGAAGTTCGCGGACATCGACGTCGGCGCGGTGCTGCCAAACGGCGTGTCACTCGCGATCGACGCCAAGGGAGTCGTCACCGGCGGCGGCTTCCTCTATCACGACAAGGTGCAGGAGGTGTACGCCGGCGTCATGCAGCTCTCCCTGAAGGAGCGCATCACCGTCAAGGCGTTCGGCCTGATCGCGACGAAGATGCCCGACGGCAGCAAGGGCTTCTCGATGATCGTGTTCATCACGGCCGAGGATTTCCAGCCGATCCCGGTCGGCATGGGCGCGAACCTGCTCGGCATCGGCGGCATGATCGCGATCAACCGCACGTTCGACGCAGAGGCGATGCGTGCAGGCCTGCGCAACAAGACGCTCGGCACCTTGCTGTTCCCGAAGGATCCGATCCGCAACGCGCCCGAGATCATCCGTAACCTGATCACGACGTTCCCGGCGGAGGAAGGCTGCTACCTGATCGGCGTGCTGATGAAGCTCGGCTGGTTCTCGCCGACGCTCGTCTATCTCGACATCGCGATCATGATCGAGCTCGGCAAGCGCCTGCGTCTGATCGTGCTCGGCATGATCAGCGCGCTGTTGCCGACGAAACAGAACGACCTGGTGCGCCTGAACATGGACGCGCTGGGCCTGATCGACATGGGTGCGTTGAACGTCGCGGTCGACGCCGTGCTCGTCGATTCGCGCCTCGCGCAGAAGTTCGTGCTGACGGGCGAGATGGCGCTGCGTGCGAGCATGCTGCCGGGACGTCGCAACTTCGTGATGGCGGTGGGCGGATTCAATCCGCGTTTCGCGCCGCCCGAGAACTTCCCGACGCTGAAGCGAATCACGATCGCACTCGCGTCCGGCAACAATCCGCGGCTGACTTGCGAAGCGTACTTTGCGATCACGTCGAATACGCTCCAGTTCGGCGCGCGAGCGGAGCTATACGCCGCGGCCTTCGGCTTCAGCATCGAGGGCGACGTCGGCTTCGACGTCCTGATTCACCTGCTGCCGTTCCACCTGATCGCGGACTTCAAAGCGTCCGTGCAGCTCAAGCGCGGCTCGCGCAGTCTGTTCAAGCTTTCGGTGTCCGGCACGCTCGAAGGGCCGCGGCCGCTGCGGATCAGCGGCAAGGCGTCGTTCGAGATCTTCTGGTGCGATTTCACGATCCGCTTCGACAAGACGCTGATCTCCGGCGACAAGCCACCGCTGCCTCCGGCCGTCGATGTATTCGGCGAACTGCGTCGCGTGCTGACCGCGCCGGATGCGTGGAGCACGCAGATCGCGCAGAACCGTCAGCATGGCGTTTCATTGCGCAAGGTCGCGGCGGGCACGACGCTCGTGCTCGATCCGCTCGGCAACCTGGTCGTGAAACAGACGATCGTTCCGCTCAACACGTCACGCGATCTCGACACCTTCGGCGGTGCGCCGATCGCGGGCGCACGGCGCTTCAACCTGCAGGCGAGCATCGAAGGGGTCTCGCAGGACGTGAACATCGTCCAGGACGCTTTCGCACCCGGCCAGTTCTTCGACATGACCGACGACGAGAAGCTCGCGAGCCCGTCGTTCGAGGACATGGACGCCGGCGCGATCTTCGGCAGCGATGCGATCGTCATCGACGAAAGCGCGAGCCTCTTCGCGGAGCTCGACTACGAAACGATCATCATCGACGCGGAAGGCGCCGCAACGAACGAGGTCGAGGACCGTTACCCGCTGGTCCCGCATCGGCTTTTCGAGCAGGTGCGCTTCAGCGCGGTGGGTATCGCGCCGGTCCGCAACATCGGCGCGGCGAGATTCCGCAATTGGGGTGTGGCGGCAGCCGTGACGATGCGTACCAACCAGTTCGTAGTCGCATCCGTCATCGACGGCATCGTCTCGCCGACTGCGAAGCCCGCGACATTCGCGGAAACACAAGCAACGCTGACCCGCCTCAATCGCGGCGTGGCCGGCGACGCGCTGTGGCAGATCCTTCCGATGCACGAGACGGCGGGGTAGGCAACGATGTCAGCCGATCCAAAGGGCAGCGTCGTGTTCATGCCATGGGTGCGGCAGGGCGCTGCGGCTGCGATCAACGTTGCGGATACGCTCAATGCGAACATGCGCGGCGCCGTCGATCTGAAGGCGACGCTCGCGATCAACAGCACGCCCGGCGATCCGATCACCGTGCGCCTGCGCGGTCCGGCGGATGTCCTCGGCATCGATCCGAACGAGATCGTACGTGTCGATCCGAAGCCGAACACCAACGACTTCGAGCCGAACTACTTTCCGGGCATCGAGTTCGACCGCCCGGACTTTCCGTGGCTGTTCACGCCGGCGAAGGCGGGCGAGAACGCGAAGCTGCGGCCGTGGCTGTGCCTGATCGTCGTGCGGGCGCAGGAAGGCGTCTTGCTGAGCAGCTCCGCCGATTCACCGTTGCCGATCCTGAATATCAATGGACCTGCGAAGCCTGCCGACGAGCTGCCGGACCTGGTTGACTCGTGGGCATGGGTGCACGCGCAGGTCGCGGCATCGACGATTTCGCAGACCGCTCCCGCAACACTGAAGGACGACATCCGGACGAGGCCGGAACGCTCGCTTTCGCGGCTTCTGTGCCCGCGAATCCTGCAGCCAAATACGGACTACATTGCCTGTGTCGTGCCGACGTTCGACCTGGGTCGGCGCGCAGGACTGGGTGAGGACATCAAGGACACCGAGCTGACTTCGACGACTGCGCTGAAGCCGGCCTGGTCGCTGACGCCGACAGCTCCGACGGATGTGCGCCTGCCGGTCTACTACCAGTGGCGATTCCGCACCGGCGAAGGCGGCGATTTCGAATCGCTCGTTCGCCTGCTGCGCGCAGTGCCTTCACCGGACGGCCTCGGCAAGCGGCCGATGGATATCAGCGAGCCGGGCTTCGGCTTGCCCGACACCTTCCCCCACGACGCGCAGCTCTCGCTCGAAGGCGCGCTGCGACCGCTGGAAAAGCGTGAGTTCGCGCCGTGGCCGGATGATGCGCAGGAGCCGTTCCAGACCGAGCTTGCGGAGATCGTCAACGCCCCGGGCGAGGCGCTGATCCTCGATCCGGATTCAGACCCGCTGCTCGCGCCGCCGCTCTACGGTCAATGGCACGCTGCGAGATCGACCGTCACGCGGGGTGCGCCGCCGTGGTTCGATGAGCTGAACCTCGACCCGCGTCATCGCAGCGTGGCGGCGTTCGGGACTCGCGTCGTGCAGGAGCATCAGGAAGCGCTGATGGCGTCGGCATGGGAGCAGGCCGGCGATCTCAAGCGCGCGAATCAGCGCATGCGCCAGTTGCAGCTCAGCCTCGCGGCAGGCACGAGTCTCTACCAGCGGCATTACAAGAATCTGAGCGACGACGCGATGCTTCGCGTCAGTGCTCCGGCGCTCGCGCGACTGCGTGCGGTCGGCGCGATGGGGGACACCGGAACGCTCGCGGGCGCCGTCGCCTCGAAGGCGCTGCCGCTCGCCGCGGCCAGCACGGCGATGCGCAGAATCGGTCGCGAGCGTGGCCCGATCACACGACGCATCGCCGCGCAGGGACTCACGCGCTCTGCCAGTCCGAACTGGATGATGGCGCTGAACACGAACATCGCGTTCGCATTCATGACGCCGGCGCTGCCGGACATGGCGACGTTCGGCGTCATCCGCCAACGCATCGCTCAGCCGGCTGTCCTTTCGCAGTTCCGGGAGGTGACGGCGGATACCGTGGCCGCAACGCCTCAGCGGCCGCATTTCCGCATCGCGCCGGAAGGACAGCCGGTCTTTCATCCGGGCCGCTATCAGCCGGTGCCGCCGCAGGACAACCCGACCTCGCACAACTTCCGCGAAGCTGCGAAGGCGCATCTGGCAAAGGTGGCGCCGGGCCGCCTGAGCATCATCTTCGGACCGCCGCCGTTGCTCGCGATGCAGGATCTGCGCGCCGCGCTCGAGACGCAGATGGAGCCGCGACGCACGCTCGTGCCGCTCGCGCAAGCGGTGATCGCGATGAATCCGACGGTGGCCGCTACGCCGCCGACGAATACAGGCATCGTGCCGATCGAGCCGATCATGACGGCGCCGAAGTTTCCGCAGCCGATGTACGAGTCGCTGCGCGATCTCTCGCAGCAGCTGCTCTTGCCGGGCCTCGAAGTCGTGGAGCCGAACAGCGTGCTCGGCCTCGAAACGAACTCGCGCTTCGTCGAGGCGTACATGGTCGGACTCAACTTCGAGATGGGCCGCGAGCTGTTGTGGCGCGGTTATCCGACCGATCAGCGCGGCACATACTTCGATCGCTTCTGGGACTCGCGCGCCTCGGGCGGCGGCGCGGACGTGAATCCGATTCATGCCTGGAAGGACCGGCCGCTCGGCGATCCGCAGACCGCGCCGGCTGGCGATCGCTTCGTGATGCTGCTGCGGAGCTCGCTGCTGCGCCGCTATCCGTCAGCGGTGATCTATGCCGCGAAGGCGATCAAGCCGAATAACGTGCGCAAGCCGACCAAGTCGCCGGATGAAGAAGAGCATCCGGTGTTCCGCGGCTCGATGCAGCCGGACGTGACGTTCTTCGGCTTCGATCTGACGGTCAAGGACGTCACCGGCGATGGCACGGACAGCAACCTCGGTTACTTCATCGTGATCCAGGAACAGCCGGGCGAGCCGCGCTTCGGTTACGACGTCGGTACGCCGCTGAACGAAGGCACGCATCTGAAGGTGAGCTTCGGTGCGCCGGCCGGCTCGACGACGGGACCGACGTTTCACTGGGGCCAGAACGGCGCGCACATCGCGGCGATGCTGCGTCAGCAGCCGGTGCGCATTGCGATCCATGCGTCGCAGTTCCTGAAGAAGAAGACAGTAGAGCCGGAGTCGTAATGTCTGTCGTCGCGCCACATTTCGTATTCCGGACTGCAACGCTGTTGCCTGCCGCCTCCATCGTGGCGCCGCCTTTGCCGGAAATGCTCGGCGAGCTGTGCAAAGGCGATCGGCCGCTGGCGCTGTTCCCCGTGCGTCTCGAGACGCGGTTCTTCCCGCAGGCCAACGGCGCAAGCGAGTTGCGCGTGCGCGTGTATCCGGATCGGATTCACATCGATTCGCATGAAGAGGAACTGACGCCGGCGGAGAAGACGTGGGGTCAGCACTACTGGACGCAGATATTCGCAGCGGGCGAGGACACTCAGAAGCAGAAGGACGCGTGGCGGCAACTCGCCGAGCGCTACGACCCGCAGCGCGCGGCCTGGATCGCACGACTGTTGCGGCCGAAGAACGTGGATTCGCGCACCACAACCTCGGAGCCGGACTTCCCGCGCGTCGATGTCGTCGCAGAAGGCAAAGACGCATCGTGGCGCAGCGCGCCGAAGGCGCGACTGCTCCCGACTCGCTGGATCGCCATCGTGCAATCCGGAGGTGGGCGCGTCATCGCTGCTGCTGCAGGTCGCGACATCCGGCCGGATCTTGCAGTCGGTCCGGATCCGCAGGTGGATGGCGACGCGTCGCCGGAGATTCCGGCGGATCAGCTCGCCGTCGATTCGGGCATGCGCTGGATGGTCGATTTCGAAGAGGCTGAAGCTGCCGGCATGGGCCTGCGGATCTCCCTCTCGGCTGCGACGCTCACGGCGCCCATCGAAGGTCTGTTCGTGGTGGGCGTCAACACGACTGCGACGGCCGCAGACGGTGCGAAGCAACTCGGCAACCAGCTCGACGCGCAGCACTATACCGACGGCCTGGAATTCCTGCGGTTCGGCACACCTTCGAACAACACGTCGGCGGAGCGCTCAGGGTACGGCGCCGAAGACGTCGGTCACGAGCAAAGTTTCGTGACCGAGTCGGGTGCGGTCGCAGTGACGACCGATGCGCAGTCGAACGCACAGCGCCTCGGCACCGCGTTCGGCCTGCCGGGCGCCGATATCCAGCCGGTGCTCGCGAGTGTCACCGGCGGCAGCGACAAGCACGACGCCGACCTGCTCAGCATGAACACCGCGCTGTGGCAGTCCACGTGGGGTTATTTCCTCACGAACATGATCGGGATGGATGGCACCGGCCTCACGCCGGAGACGCTGAAGTGGGCGCGCGATCACTTCATTGCGCACGTCCGCAGCGGCGGACCCTTCCCGCCGTTGCGTTGTGGCAGGCAGCCGTACGGCGTGTTGCCGGTGACGTCGCTGGATTTCTGGCGGCCGCGTGCGGGTGAGGAAGCCGCGAGTGCACCGGATCAATGGCTGAAGACTTTCCTCATCAGCCTGCGTGACAACGTCTGGCGCCCGCGCCTCGGTGGTGTTGCGCGGCTCGGTCTGCGCACCAGCCCGCCGGATCCTGATGCGGATCTCGCTGACGTCATGCGCACCGATGCGCTTTCGAACAGCTACAGCGCGCGATCGCTGTTCGGACGTCACTATCTCGAGAACCTGCGGGAATTCATCGGCCAGAACCTGGATAACGCAGGCTTCACGCCGATTCAGGACGCAGTCACCGCCGGGATCCTGCAGCGGCTCGGCTTCCCGTGGCGCTCGCGGTTGTCGCGCGCGACGTATGCCGATGCGATGTGGCGCGTGTCCGCGCCGCTGATCCAGAGCGGCGAGGTCTCGCGCTGGCGCAAGCTCGAACCGAATTACATCTCCACACTGCTGACTGATTCAAAGATCGCGACGCTGGTCGATAGTCAGGCGGGTGAGGGGACGAGCCTGTTGCAGGCACTGCTGCGACACTCGTTCCTGCTGGAGTATGCAAATGCGACGGCCGCCATCGCGGGCACTGAGCCGGGCGCGAATCTGGCGGCGTTGCTGCGCGATCCGGAGTTGATCGACCTCGTCAACGGCGTGCCGCTGAGCACGACCTGGAAGCGCTTGCTCGAGCTCAGAATTGCCCCGATCACCGGGACGAAGACGATTCGCGAGCATCTCGATAGTCTGCGGACTTTCGATTCCCAGCAGGTGGCTGCACTCGGTGCGTTCCGCGACAGCCTCGATCACCTGCAGAGTCTCGACAGCGAGGCGTTGCAGTTCCTCATGCAGGGAACGATCGACTTGGCGTCGTATCGCCTCGACGCGTGGATCACTTCGTTCGCGACCAAGCGACTTGCCAGCATGCGCGCGACGCAGCCGCAAGGTGTTTACGTCGGCGGCTACGGTTGGGTCGAGAACCTCAGACCTGAAGTGACGGCGCGTACGGAAGTCACGCCGCCGCCGGGCGAGTCCGCGCCACTGTACGCACACGTCAACGACACGGGATTCATTCACGCGCCGTCGATGACGCATGCATCGACTGCCGCACTGCTGCGCAACGCGCACCTTGGCGCAAATGGAGTCGCGGAAGCGGACGGAGCCTTCGCGATCGATCTCTCTTCGCAGCGGATTCGCGAAGCGAGCTGGCTGCTCGATGGCGTGCGACAGGGACAACCACTCGCGGCGCTGCTCGGCTATCGCTTCGAGCGTCGTCTCCACGACCTGCGCAAGGATCAGTTCATCGCACCGCTCCGGGAGCTGGCGCCACTGTCGGCCCGCAAGCTGGAGAACACCGATCTGCCGGTCGAGAGCATCGCGGCCAACAACGTCGTCGACGGGCTGGTGCTGAATCAGAAGTGGCTGAACGACAAGTCCACCGTGCTCAACAAGCTCGCGGCCGCGAATGCCACGGGCGACGACCTGACGAAGGTCGGCCGCGAGCTGGACGGTCTGGCCGGTTCGATTGACGCAGTGAGCGATGCGCTGACGGCCGAGACCGCGTATCAGATGGTCCGCGGCAATACATCGCGCCTCGCGAGCACGCTCAATGCAGTTGCGACCGGCGATGCGCCTGCTCCGGAGCTCGAAGTCGCGATCACGCCGCGGTCGGGCATTCCGCTGACTCATCGGGTTCTGCAGCTCTTCAGCGGCAAACCGCCGGTCGCGACGGGCTGGGCTGCTGCGAGCGCTTCCCCGCGCGCGACTGCCGAGCCGATGCTCAATTCGTGGGTCGCGAAGCTGCTGGGAAATCCGAAGAAGACTCGCTGCACGGTCGAGATGCTGGATGCTGCCGGCACGGTGCTCGGAACGCGCAAGCTCTTGTTGAGCGATCTGGGTCTCGCACCGCTGGATGTCGTCCACGACGTCGAGCCGCTGGCGGCAGCAGGACAGGTCAGCGAGATCGAGCAGCGGGTTCTGTATCAGGCACGTCTCGGCAGCAACGGGTTTCCGCAGCAGGCGCGCTTGCGCGTCCAGCACGCGCGGCCGGCCGATCTCGGCGCGCAGGAGTTCACCTTGCTCGATGTGCTGGAGCAGGCACGCAGGGTCCGCCGAATGTTGACGACGTCACGTGCCGCGGATTCCGAGGATCTCAATCCGCCGGAGCGTGGCGAAGCGGGCGCGACCAATCTGACCGAGCTGAACACTCGCGTCACCAAGGCCGAGCGCGCGCTGAAGGCCGCGCACAAGGCGCTCGATACGCTGGTGAAGAAGGGCTCTGCCGCCACTAGTGACGCATTGCGCGCCGCGCTGCTGAAACTCGGCGGCTTCGGCTTCCAGGCAGCGACTCCCGTCATAGCCGTCGGCGAGGACGACGCGACACGCGTGGCTCTCAGCACGCAGGGCATCGCCCTCCTCAAGGAAGGCAAGGCTCGCATCGCCGAGTCCGATGCATTGATCGCCGTGCCGGCAGCGGCCGATCCTCGGGGCAAACGCCAGCAATTGCTCGAGCGGATGCGCACCGTCTTCGGCTCCGCCTTCGTCGCGATGCCGCTGTTCGCCTACGACAACTCGGACGAGCTCAAGTCCGCGCTGGCCGCGAACGAGCAAGTGCAGGGCGGCGATCCGCTCAGCGTCTACACCTGGTTCACGCGCGCGGCGCGAGTTCGTGATCCGCTCGCGCGTTGGAGTGCGCCGCTGAGCGCAGCCGAGGTGCTCGGCACCGGCGAAAGCCTGCGGCTCAAGGTTGCGCAGCTGCCGTTCGACTCGAACGACCGGTGGGTGGGCCTGCCGCCGAAGCAGGGCAAGGACGTGCAGGCCGGCAAGCTCTCGCTGGTCGTGCATGCCGCCTCGACGCTCAAAGTCGATACGCCTCTGTGCGGGTTGCTCGTCGATGAGTGGGTCGAAGTCGTGCCGAGCTCGAAGGAGACGACAGCGATCGCGTTCCAGTTCAATCCGCCGGATGCGTGTGCGCCGCAGAGTGTGCTGCTCGCCGTGCCGCCGGTTCCCGATCAACCGTGGACGGTGGCGAGCCTGCATCGCGTGCTGGTCGAGACGCTCGACCTCGCGAAGCTGCGCGCGGTCGATGCCGAAGCGCTCGGCGAGATCGGGCACTACATGCCGGCCATGTTCTTCGCGTTCAACACCAACAACGAAGTCGCCTCGACCGACTTCGCGCCGCTGACGGGATAGCGCATGGCCAGAATCCGTCTACCCGACGACCCGGGCGATCCCGGCCCGATCGAACCGCGCGATCCGCCGGATCGACCGCCGCGGCCGGAGCTGCCGCCACCGCCGCCGCCTCCGCCATTGCCGCCGGAGGGCGCGAATCCTTCGATCACGAGCTGGACGCATCTCGAAGTACGTTCGCGCCAGGCCGACATGCGCGTGAGTCTCAGCGCGCGGGTATTCGA
>DATEKT010000256.1:0-16671 GCA_035277305.1 Steroidobacteraceae bacterium
CGGATCCGAACGTGGTACGCATCCTCGCGCCGTTCGTGCTCGGCGAAGAGCACGTGCACCAGCTGCGGGATGCGCTGAAAAAGATCGGGTGATCCATGAACCGCTTCCTCGACCTGGCCGACTTCCCGCGCGAGCAGATCAAGGATCTGCTCGGTCTCGCCGCCCGGCTGCAGCAACATCCGCAGCCGCAGGCGCTGGCGGGCAAGGTGCTCGGCCTGCTGTTCCTGAATCCGTCGCTGCGCACCCTCGCATCGTTCCAGAGCGCGATGATGCGGCTCGGCGGCACGGCCGTCGTCATCACGCCCGGTCAGGGAACGTGGCAGATGGAAACGCGCTCGGGCGCGATCATGAACGGCGCGGCCGCGGAGCACGTGCGAGAAGCGGTGCCGGTGCTCGCGTCGTACTGCGACGCGATGGGCATCCGCATGTTCGCGGAAGGGCGCAATCTCGCGGCCGATCTCGCCGAGACCGGCTTTCGCATGATGGCGGACCTGTGCGAGAAACCGCTGGTCAACATGGAATCCGCGATGAGCCATCCGTGCCAGGCGCTCGCCGACTGGCACACGCTCGACGAGCTGCGGGTGCCGGAGCGCGGCAAGTTCGTGCTCTCCTGGACGAATCATCCGCGCGCGCTGCCGCTCGCGGTGCCCTCCTCCACCGTGCACATGGCCGCGATGCGCGGCATGGAAGTCGTCGTCCTGCGGCCCGACGGCTTCGCGCTGCCGGAACCGATCATGGAGAAAGCGCGCCAGGCCGCGAAAGCTTCCGGCGGCGCGGTGCACGAGACGACCGATCGCGCTGAAGCCCTGCAAGGCGCGCACGTGATCTACGCCAAAGAGTGGGGCTCGCCCCAGCACTACGGCGACAATGAAGCCGATGCGCGGCTGCGCGAGTATCTCGGCGACTGGTGCGTCAAGGACAGCTGGTTCAAGAGCGCCGCTGCGAATTGCCACTTCATGCATTGCCTGCCGGTCCGCCGCAACGTGGCGGTCGCGGACGAAGTGCTGGACGGTTCGCGCAGCGTCGTCGTGCAGGAAGCGTTCAATCGCATGGTCGTGCAGATGGCAGTGTTGTATAGACTGTTGAGAGGATGACCCCAGTGCTTCGTAGCGATCCTTCCGTTGCAATCCGCGCACTGCGCAGTGCCGCGCCGTACATCCGCATGTACAAGGGCAAAGTGTTCGTCATCAAGGCGAGCGGCGGCGTGTTCGGCGATCCCGCCACGACCCGCGGGCTCATCGAGCAGGTAGCGATCCTGCATCAGGTCGGCATCCGCGTCGTGCTCGTGCACGGCGGCGGACCGCAGCTGACGCAGGTCCAGGAGTCGCTCGGCCTGACGCCGCGCATGGTCGCGGGCCGGCGTGTCACCGACGGCAAGACGATGGAAGTCACCAGCATGGTGCTGAACGGGCTCGTGAATACCCAGATCCTCGGCATCTGCCGCGAGCTGGACATCTCCGCCGTCGGCGTCAGCGGCGTCGATGCCGGCCTGGTGCGCGCACACAAGCGCCCGCCGGTGAACGTCGATGGCCAGATCGTCGACTATGGTTTCGTCGGCGACATCGATGTGATCGACGTAAAGGTTTTGCAGCAGCTGCTCGACGACGGTTTCATGCCGGTCGTGAGTCCCGTGTCCGCGGACGACAAGGGTACGTTGCTGAACATCAACGCCGACACTGTCGCGGCGGGCATCGGTGCGGGCTTGAAGGCCGAGAAACTGATGCTGTGCACCGGCGCGCCCGGCATTCTCGAATCGCTCGACGATCCGCGCTCGATCGTCTCGTACACCGATCTCGCAGGGCTCGCGCGCCTGAAGGCGCAAGGGAGCCTCAAGGACGGCATGTTGCCGAAGGCGAAGGCGATCGAAGACGCGATTCGCGGCGGCGTGCGGCGCGTGCACGTCACCTCGTACAAGTCGGTCGACAGCCTGCTCGCGGAAGTGTTCACGAACGAAGGCACCGGCACGCTGATCGTCGAGAACATCAGCGCGCTGTCGCCGGCGGAGCAGCACAGCTGATGACTCGCCTGTGGGACAAGGGCTCGCAGCTCGACGAGCGTGTCCTGCGGTACACGGCGGGAGAAGATCACGCGCTCGACAATCGGCTCGTCGCGTTCGACGTGCGCGCATCGATCGCGCACGCGGAGATGCTGCACGCGCAGCGCCTCATCACGGCCGAAGATTTCGCGGCGATCGCGCGCGGGCTGACGGAGATCGGCAAAGCGCACGCCGAGGGTCAATGGCGCGTGCAGCTCGAGAACGAAGACGGTCAGACGGCGCTGGAGAATCTGCTGGTCGAGCGCATCGGCGAGGCGGGCAAGCGTGTGCACCTCGGCCGCTCGCGCAACGACCAGGTGCTCACGGCGCTGCGGCTGTATCTCAAGGACGCGGTGAGCGAGCTCGCGCAGGGAGCGAGTACGGTTGCCGCGGCGCTCGATGAGCTCGGCAAACGCGGAGCGCAGTTACAGCTTCCCGGCTACACGCACATGCAGCAGGCGATGCCGAGCTCGGTGGCTTTATGGGCGGGCGGCTTCGCGACGGAGTTTCGCGACGACGCCGATGGTTTGCGTCAGTGCCAGCGGCGGCTGGACAAGAATCCGCTCGGCTCGGCTGCGGGCTATGGTGTTGCGACGGTCCCGCTCGATCGGGAGCACACGCGTGCGGCGCTCGGTTTCGCGGAAGTGCACGAGCCCGTAACCGCGGTGCAACTGTCGCGCGGCAAGGCCGAAGCGCAAATCGCCTTCGAGATCGCGCTCGTGATGCAGGACGCGGGGCGTCTCGCCGCCGATCTGCTGCTGTTCTACACGCAGGAGTTCTCGTTCGTGGAGCTGCCGGACGCATTCACGACCGGCTCATCCATCATGCCGCAGAAGCGCAACCCGGACGTGTTCGAGCTGATCCGCGGCCGCACTGCGACCGCGGCAGCGGCGCTCGGCGAAGTACTCGGCATCGTTGCGAAACTGCCGTCCGGCTATCAGCGCGATCTGCAGCTGATCAAGGCGCCGCTGTTCCGCGCGATCGACCTGGGGCTCGAGACGCTCGCGATGCTCGCCGCCGCGCTGCCCGGCGTAAAGTTCCGCAGCGACAAGATCCGGCTCGATCCGGCGATCCACGCGGCCGAAGCCGCCAACGAGCTGGTCGTCAGGGAAGGCCTCTCCTTCCGCGAGGCGTACCAGCGCGTTGCCCAGCAGTTGAAGAAATCATGATCTGGTTCCGTCCTTACACGATCGAAGACATCCGCTTTTTCCGCGCCAGCCTGCCGATGCATCTCGGCATCGAGTTCACGGAGATCGGGCCGGATTTCCTGCGCGGCCGCATGCCGGTGGACGATCGCACGCGACAGCCGTACGGCATCCTGCACGGCGGCGCTTCGGTCGCGCTCGCTGAGACGCTCGGCAGCACGGCCGCGGGACTCTCGGTCGATCCGGACAAGTACCGCGTGGTCGGCCAGGAGATCAACGCCAATCACGTACGCGCAGTGACGGACGGATTCGTGATCGGCACGACGCGCCCGCTGCATGTCGGCAAGCGCAGTCACGTCTGGGAAATCCGCATCGCCGACGAGCAGGATCGCCTGGTGTGCATCTCGCGCATCACCATGTTCGTGATGGAAAGACCTGCAGGCAGCTAGCTGGCCGTAGCTTCTTATATACTCCCGCGATGCTTTCGCGGACCAAACTCTCGTTGCTGGCCGTGCTGTCGCTGACAGCGGCGGCCTGCGGGCTGAAAGGCCCGCTGTACCGTCCCGGCGAGGCGCCGAGCGAGAGCGTCACGCCCGTACAATCCACCGAAACGTCCAAGAAGAAGGACAACCCGGGCGGCAGCACGCAGCCCGGCGAGCAGAGCGCGCCACCCGTCACGCCGCCCGATCCCGATCGACCCGACGTCCCGCCGAAGCCTTGATGAACGCGCGGCGCAAGCTCGTCCTCGTCGACGCCTCCGGCTATTTCTATCGCGCGTTTCACGCGCTGCCGCCGTTGCAGACAGCACGCGGCGAACAGACCGGCGCGGTGTTCGGCGTCGTCAACATGCTCAACAAACTGTGCCGCGAGGAATCGCCCGAGCTGATAGCGGTGGTGTTCGACGCGCCGGGCCGCACGTTCCGTGACGAGCTGTTCGAGCAGTACAAGGCAACACGCACGCCGATGCCGGACGACCTGCGCTCGCAGCTGCAGCCGCTGCTCGATTGCGTCGAGGCGATGGGATTGCCGGTGCTGCGTATCGCGGGCGTGGAAGCGGATGACGTGATCGGCACGCTGGCCAAACAGGCCGCTGCCCAGGATTTCGACGTGCTGATCTCCACCGGCGACAAGGACATCGCGCAGGTGGTCAGCGATCGCATCACGCTCGTCAACACGATGTTCGACTCGCGCCTGGATCGCGAGGGAGTGAAGAACAAATTCGGCGTGTGGCCCGAGCAGGTCATGGACTATCTCGCGCTCATCGGCGATGACATCGACAACATTCCGGGCATCGACAAGGTCGGCCCGAAGACCGCGGCGAAGTGGCTGAACGAGTACGGCACGCTCGACAAGCTGGTGGAGAACGCAGCGGCGATCGGCGGCAAGGTTGGCGAAAACCTGCGCGCGGGCCTGCAGACGCTGGAGCTGTCGCGCAAGCTCGCCACGATCGACTCGAACCTGACGCTCGACTGCAACCTGGAATCGCTCGTGCGCCGCGAGCCGAACAAGGAGCGTCTGCGCGAGTTGTACACGCGGCTCGAATTTCGCGCGCTGCTGCGTGCGCTCGAAGGCGGCGCGGCTGCGAGCGGCGGACCGATGGCGGCACCGCCGGTCGTCGAATCTGCAGCTGCAGGAACGCGGCCGCCGGCGAATTACGAATCGATCCTGACGATGGCGGACCTGCAACGCTGGATCGAGCGGTTACAGGCAGCTGAGCTCGTCGCGCTGCACATCGAGACCGCATCGTTCGACTACATGGAGGCGGAGATCATCGGCCTCGCCTTCTGCGTCGAGCCGGGCACGGCCGCGTACGTACCGCTGGCGCACGACTACGCCGGTGCACCTCAGCAACTCGCTGCGAACGATGTGCTGCAGGCGCTTAAGCCGCTGCTGGAGAACGAGCAGCTCGCCAAGATCGGTCATCACATCAAGTACGGCGAGCACGCACTGAAGCGCAAGGGCATCGAGCTGCGCGGCATGCGCTACGACTCGATGCTCGAATCCTACGTATGGAACAGCACGGCCACGCGTCACGAAGAGGAAGCAGTGGTGCGCCGTTACCTCGGCTTCGATCCGATTCATCTCGAAGACCTGACCGGACGCGGCGCGAAGCAGATTCCTTTCAGCCAGGTCTCGGTCGACAACGCTACGAAGTACGCGGCGGAGAGCGCAGATCTGGTCATGCAGCTGCATGGCGTGCTGTGGACGAATATTTCGGGCCTGCCGGCACTGCAGTCGCTGTACGAGCAGATCGAGCAGCCGCTGGTGCCGGTGCTGTACCGGATGGAGCAAGCGGGCGTGCTCATCGATGGCGAGCTGCTGCGTCAGCAGAGTCTCGAGCTCGCACGACAGATTCGTGAGATCGAGGGGCAGGCGCACGCCGCAGCGGGTGGGCCGTTCTCGCTCGAATCGCCGAAGCAGCTGCAGGAAGTGCTGTTCGGCAAGCTGCAGCTGCCGGTGCTGGCGAAGACGGCGACCGGCCAGCCATCGACGGCCGAAGGCGTACTGGAAGAGCTCGCGGAGAAAGGCCACGAGCTGCCGCAGCTGATCCTGAACTATCGCGGCTTCGCCAAGCTCAAGTCCACGTACACCGACAAGTTGCCGCTGCAGATCAATCGCACCACGCAGCGCGTGCACACCTGCTATCACCAGGCGGTGGCAGCGACGGGACGGCTCTCATCGATGGAGCCGAACCTGCAGAACATTCCGATCCGCACGCCCGAAGGCCGGCGCATCCGCCAGGCGTTCGTCGCGCCGCCCGGCTGGTGCATCGTCGCCGCGGATTATTCGCAGATCGAGCTGCGCATCATGGCGCACCTGTCGGGCGACGAGGGTCTGTTGAACGCATTCGCCGAGGAGCGCGACATCCACCAGGCGACTGCTGCGGAAGTCTTCGGCAGGGCGCTCGATCAGGTCAGCGACGACCAGCGGCGCACGGCGAAGATGATCAACTTCGGCCTGATCTACGGCATGTCGGCGTTCGGTCTCGCGGCGCGGCTCGGCATCGAGCGCAGCGAAGCGAAGCGCTACGTGGACCTCTATTTCGAGCGCTATCCGGGCGTGCGGCGCTACATGGACGAGACGCGGCAGCAGGCGCGCGAGCGCGGCTACGTCGAGACTGTGTTCGGACGGCGTCTGTATCTGAACGACATCGCGTCGCGTAACGCGGCCCTGCGGCAAGGTGCCGAGCGCGCCGCGATCAACGCGCCGATGCAGGGCACCGCCGCGGACATCATCAAGCGCGCGATGATCGCGGTCGATCAGTGGCTGAGCACCTCGCGCATTCCGGCGCGCCTGATCATGCAGGTGCATGACGAGCTCGTGTTCGAAGTGCAGCGCGGAGCGGCCGAGGAGTTGATGGGCCGCGCGCGCGAGCTGATGAGCAGTGCGGCCGCGTTGCGCACGTCGCTCAAAGTCGACGTCGGCTCGGGCAGCAACTGGGACGAAGCGCACTAAAACAAGAAGACTGTAGGCTGTAGGCTGAAGGCTGTAGCCAGAGAAAGAAGCGAGTTCTTCTTTCTGGCTACAGCCTACAGCCCACAGCCTTCAGCCTTTTTGACACGGAGATCCTCTGCATGCGTAAAGCAATCGTTCTTGCAGCCGCACTTTTCGCGCTGCCAGCGCTGCCGGCCGTCGCAGCCGACAACGGCTTCTATCTGGGCGCATCGGTCGGCCAGGCCAACCTGAAGATCGACGATCTCACCGACGATGTGTTCCCGAACGACGACTTCGACGGCGACGATACGGCTTACAAGTTCATCGCCGGCATCCGCCCGCTCGACTGGCTGGGCGTGGAAGCGGCCTACGTCAACTTCGGCAAGCCCGAGGACACGGTAGTCGGCACGAAGTTGAAAGCGGACGGTGACGGCATTTCCGCCTTCGCTGTGGGCTTCCTCGCGACAGGCCCGGTGGATTTGTTCGCCAAGGTCGGTCTGATCTCGTGGGACAGCAAGATCTCGGGCAGCTTCGACCAGGACGGCACCGACCTCGCGTACGGCGTTGGCGCGCAGTTCCGCGTGCTCAGCGTGTCGATCCGCGCCGAGTACGAGAAGTTCGATATCAGCGACGTCGATCTCGACATGATCTCCGTCGGCGTGACCTACACCTTCCTGTAATTCCACGCACAAGGCCCGGCGACCCTGTTGTCGATGTGCAACGACGGCGCTGCGCGCGGCGCGGTTGCAGGCTTTTGCGCGTCGTCATCAAGAGACTGAAATGATGAATGTTTCTTCACATTTCCCGGGGTGCAATCGAGGGGAACTTTAGGGAAACGCAGGCGTCTCAACCTTCGAGCGTCGGCCAGGACGCTTCCGTTTCGCTGACCTCCCTGAGTGAAACGGCAACCCGGTCCATCCCCATGCCGGGTAACACTGTCCCGGTGGCTCTACGGAGCCACCGGGCTTTTTTTCGCCTGCAACATTCGCAGTACTTCGCGCCGGGCGTCGTCGACGCCGGTCTTTGCGACGGCCGAGAACAGCTGCACGGTCGCGACGCCCTCGACTTCTGCCCGCACCTGCTTCAGCACCGAGTTCGCCTCGCCGCGACTCAGCTTGTCAGCCTTGGTCAGCAGCACATGCACTGCGAGACCGTTGGCGCGGCTCCAGTCGAGCATCTGCACGTCGAAGTCGGTGAGCGGCCGCCTCGAGTCCATGACGATGACCAGTCCCACGAGCGAGGCGCGCGCTTCGACATAGCGCGTCAGCAGCTCCTGCCAATGCTCCTTGATGCGCTCCGGCACTTTCGCGAAACCGTAGCCGGGCAGGTCCACCAGGCGCTGCTCGCCCAGCAGGGCGAAGAAATTGATGAGCTGCGTGCGGCCCGGGGTCTTGCTGGTGCGGGCCAGATCCTTGCGGCCGGTGATGGCGTTCAGCGCGCTGGATTTACCCGCGTTGGAGCGGCCGGCGAACGCGACTTCGGCGCCGTCGTCGGCGGGAAACTGGTGCGGCTGCCAGGCGCTCTTGATGAATTGGGCTGCGGGGAACTGCGGCATTCCGGGGGTTCGGGGGTCGGCAGGCGGCGCGGGGCCGCTAGTGTACAATTCCGCGCCTTTTGCGCACTGCCTGGGTGTGGAGTCTCGAATGAAGAAGGTTTCCGTCATCGCCCCGCTCATGGTGTTGAGCTGCCTCGGCGCGAGCGCCGCGCTTGCGGCCGGCTCGGCCGAGAAAGGGGAATCCAAGTCGACCGCGTGCATCGCCTGCCACGGCGCGCAGGGCAACAGCGCGAACCCGGAATGGCCGGTGCTCGCGGGCCAGCACGAGCAGTACATCCACAAGCAGCTGCAGGCTTTCAAGAGCGGCGCCCGCAAGAACCCGCTGATGACCCCGATGGCGATGAGCCTGTCGGACGAGGACATGGCCGACCTCGGCGCCTACTTCCAGGCGCAGAAGCCGGCCGGCAAGGAGACCGAAGCTGCCAAGCTGCAGGTCGGCCAACGCGTGTATCGCAGCGGCGACCCTAAGACCGGGGCGCCGGCGTGCGCGTCCTGCCACGGGCCCACGGGTGCCGGCAATCCTCCGGCTTCGTACCCATCGCTTCGCGGTCAGTACGCGACTTACGTCGCCGCGCAGCTCCGTGCATATCGTGCCGGCACGCGCCAGACCGACCCGAACCAGGTGATGCGCAACGTCGCGAGCACGATGTCCGATGAGCAGATCGACGCCGTCGCTTCGTACGTGCAGGGCATGCGCGAAAACCGGAACTGACCATGATGAGGCTCACATCGGCCCTGCTGCTCGCGCTGGTCTGCATCGCGTCGGGGGCCTGTAGCAAGCAGCAGCCAGCTCCGTCTCAGCCGGCAGCTTCGCAGCCCGCGCCAGGGCAACCTGGAACCGCGCCGACGGCTGCTGCGCCGGCCGATGCCGCGCCGGCAGCAGCAGACCAGTCCGCGTCGACTGCGCCGACCGAAACCGTGAGCGAAACCGACGATGCTCCGCAGGCCGCGGCGGACCCGGCGCAAACTCCGAGCGGCGTGCAGCCCGGGTTGCGTCTCGGCGAAGTGTCCAACGCAGCGGCCACGTCCGAGCGCTTCAAAGAAGGCGCGAACTATCGCAGGGTCGTGCCTGCACAGCCCACCAGCGCTCCGCCGGGCAAAGTCGAAGTCGTCGAAGTGTTCTGGTATGGCTGCGGCCACTGCTTCCAGCTCGATCCGGCGGTCGAGTCGTGGCGCAAGAAGGGCAAGCCGCAGTACGTCGAGTTCACGCGCGTGCCGGCGATGTGGAACGACACGCTGCGCATGCACGCGCGGTTGTTCTACGCGACCGAAGCGCTCGGCAAGCTCGAGGAGCTGCACACGGCGATCTTTCGCGAGATTCACGCCAACAACAATCCGCTGAACACGATCGAGAAGATGAAGGCGTTCTTCAAACAGCACGGCGTGAACCCCGAGGAATTCCAGAAGACGTTTTCCTCGTTCGGCGTGGAGTCGAAGATGCAGCGCGCCGACTTCCTCAACCGCCGCTTCCAGATCGACCAGGTGCCGCAGGTCATCGTCAACGGCAAGTACGTCACCGACGAGGGCAAGGCCGGCGGCGAGCGTGAGCTGTTCGATCTCATCGATGAGCTCGCCGCGCATGAGCACGGCGGCTGAGCAGGCCGCGCCGGTAACGAGCTCAGCGCCGGCATGCTGAACATCTTCATCCAGCAGCCGCAGGGCCTCGCGCGCACCACGCCGGGCTCGCCGCCCGCCATTCCCGAGGACGCGATCTGGCTCGACCTGCTCGAGCCGACGCCCGAAGAGGAAAAACTGGTCGAGGCCTCGCTCGGCGTCGACGTGCCGACGCGCGAGGAAATGAAGGAGATCGAGACCTCGAACCGGCTGTACGAGGACAACGGCGCGCTCTACATGACGAGCACTGTTGCCGCGCAGCTCGACACCGACCGGCCGGTCAGCATGGCGGTGACTTTCATCCTTTCCGGCTCGCGCCTGGTGACGAACCGCTATCTCGACACCAAGCCGTTTCAGCAGTTCATCGCGTACGCCGAGAAGCATCCGGCCGCGTGCACCAGTCCGCTCGCTTTGCTCGCGGGCATCGTCGAAGCGTTCACCGAGCGCATCGCCGACGTGCTCGAACGCGTCGGCGGCGATCTCGACAACATCTCCGGCGGCATCTTCGCGCAGCGCGGCAACGGCACGCCCGACAGCCGCGACCTGCGGCGCATGATCGAGCGCATCGGTTTCAACGGCGAGCTCAATTCGAAATCGCGCGAGAGCCTGGTGAGCCTGGGGCGGCTGCTGATGTTCGTGCAGCAGTCGGCGCCGATGACCGGCGAGCAGCGCGATCGCTTCCACTCCATCAGCCGCGACGTCACCTCGCTGTCCGACCACGCCAGCTTCCTCGGCACGAAGTCTTCGTTCCTGCTGGAGGCGACGCTCGGCCTGATCAACATCGAGCAGAACAACATCATCAAGATCTTCTCGGTGGTCGCGGTGATGCTGATGCCGCCGACGCTGGTCGCGAGCATCTACGGCATGAACTTTCATTTCCTGCCCGAGCTGAGCTGGCACCTGGGCTATCCGCTCGCGCTGCTGCTGATGCTCGTCTCGGGACTGGTGCCTTACCTTTTTTTCCGCCGCCGGGGGTGGCTGTAGTGGCGCATACGATTACCAGCATGGCGTTGTTCTGCGATTTCGAGAACATCGCGCTCGGCGTGCGCGACGCCAAGTACGCAAAGTTCGACATCGATCGCGTGCTCGAGCGGCTGCTGCTGAAGGGCAGCATCGTCGTGAAGAAGGCGTACTGCGACTGGGAGCGCTACCGCGACTTCAAGGCGCCGATGCACGAGGCGTCGTTCGAGATGATCGAGATTCCGCACGTGCGCATGTCCGGCAAGAATTCCGCCGACATCCGCATGGTCGTGGACGCGCTCGACCTGTGCTACACCAAGGAGCACGTCGACACGTTCGTGATCATCAGCGGCGACTCGGACTTCTCGCCTCTCGTCAGCAAGCTGCGCGAGAACAACAAGTTCGTGATCGGCGTCGGTGTGAAGAGCTCCACCTCGGACCTGCTGATCGCGAACTGCGACGAGTTCATCTACTACGACGACCTCGTGCGGCAGGAAGAGCGCAAGAAGCAGCAGCGCACGCGTCGCAAACCCGCGAAGCCGGCGACGGAAGCCGCCGCCGCCAAGGAGCAGCCGAAAGCGGAGAAGAGCGAAGAGGACCGCAAGCAGGAAGCGTTCGACCTGCTGCTCGACACGATCGATGCGCTCGCCGAGGAGCGCGATCAGGACGAGAAGATCTGGGGCTCGATGGTCAAGCAGGCGCTCAAGCGCCGCAAGCCGGGCTTCAACGAAAGCTACTACGGGTTCCGCACCTTCAGCGACCTGCTGGAAGAGGCGCAGAACCGCAAGCTCCTGGCGCTGGAGCGCGACCAGAAATCCGGCGGCTACATCATCCGCAGGACCAGCAGCGACTGATCACGGCTGCAGCTCGAGGTCCGCAATCAGCGGCAGATGATCCGACCCCAGCGCCGGTCCGAGCCGCACATCCGTGCTGCGCCAGTGCTGCGACACGAGGCAATGGTCGATGCGGATGCCCAGCGGCGGAAATTGCGCGGGCCACGAAGGTGCGAGGCCGTGGCCGGCCGCCGAGTCGCTGAGTCCCGAATGCTTGAGCGCAGCCCGGAAGTGACGCGACCACGGCGTGACATTGAAATCTCCCGCGACGATCAGCGGCTCGGTGTGCGTGGCCGCATAGGTCGCGATGCTCTGCAACTCCGCGTTGCGCAGTCGTGAATTCGTCGGCCCGAGCGGCCAATGCAGGTGTGCGCCGAGCACCGTGACCTGCGTGCCGCGCCAGTCGAGCGTCACGCGCGCCGCGAGCACCCCGCCGTCGGTCAGCGGCATGGACTCGGCCGAGACGATCGGCCACCGCGCGAAGACGACGACCCCGTGCGGCCGCGGCTCATTGAACGAGTGCGGATAGGAAGTGAGGTACTCGCCGAGCCGCAGCGCTTCCTGCTGACTGCGCTCTTCGAGCACGATGACATCGGGCTCCATCTTCTCGAGGAAGCGCCCCATCGCGGCGTAGTCGTGATTGCGAAACCAGGTGTTGAATGTGAGCACGCGGAAGCGTGGTGCGCCCGCCTCCGCGTGCGCGGTCGGCACGCCCATGTAGCTGACGATGGGAATTGCGGCGAAGACAGCGCCCGCTACGGACACCGCGCCGAGGAGCGGCGATCGCAGCGCGAACAATCCGATCGCGACCACCAGGAACAGCAGCGCGTACTGCACGCGGAAGTGGGAGAAGAGATCGAGAGGCCAGGAGTAACGACCGAGCATCGCAGCGAACAACGCTCCCCAGAGCGTGACGAGGCTCGCGACAGCGAGACGCCGGCGGAGCACAGCGCGGGGGTTACATCATCGCCTTCGCCGGTATGCGCCAGCGTTGGCTCGCAGTGCGACCGGATGCGTAATACAGCTCGACCCGCCGCACGCCCTTCACGCGACGCGTCGAACGGCGCACTTCGCGCAGCAGGCGCAGCAACAACTGTTCGCCGGCGCGTGGGCCGCCGCTCGCGTAGTCCGCGTCGATGCTCAGATGCATGACGGTGACGTGCTCGACATCCTGGCGTGTGTAGACGGCTACGCCGACCGGACGACCGGTGACCGCGTCGAGCGCGAACAGCGACTGAACGTCGGGCATGCCCTTCATGTAGATGCGCAGGCGCTCGCGGTCCGCGACGATCTCCGGCGCGCCGAATTTCTCGATCGCATCGGCGATGCAATCGCTCACGCGTCCCTGGCAGGAGTTGAAGAACACGAGTCTTTCGAGCGCGGTGCGCTGGGCAACGGGCACATATGATTTGAATTCTGTCGTTGCGCTCATGAGGTCCCTGCCGCGGCGAGTCGGGTCCGGGGTGCGGCCCGATAATGATCGGGACCCCAGGGCTTGTCGAGCGCGAAAAAACTGCTGCGGGCGAGTAAATGCCGGCAACTGCGTCGAAAAGCGCGATCTGTCGCGAAAACACGTCGCGGCCCGCGCGCCGCACTCTTTGGTCCGCAATTCAACATGTTGCAGGTGCCGTATGGCCCCTCCGGGCGGTGCCAGTGTTGTAGTCGGGTCACAGCGTTCGGACAGGGCGAGGAGCGCTGATTTTGCAGTGTGGACGTCGTCAGACGCCTGCCTGCAGGGGAATCAGTCTTTCACGCAGTTTCGTGTCAGTGCGGGGTGCGCTGAAAGCCGGCGCCAAGTGCGCGAAACTTTGAACTGGCGCAAGTTTCCGTCCTTAAAAAACGGGAACTGGTTCGAGCGCTGCCAAAACGCTTATTGTCAGATAACACCATTGTTGTAAGCCGGGGCGACATCTGCTCGCGTCGCCAACCAACGGCGCGCTGCACCGCACAGGGGAATCGTTCATGGGAATTCTGGATCTCGGTCGGTACAAGGGAATCGTGTTCGCGATCACCGGCTTCCTGGTGTTCATCGCGATCATTCTGGCGGTGAACCACGGCAAGGCCGGGCAGTTCTCCGAAGACGTATCGGCAGTCAAATTTCTCGCCGAGCAGCGCGAGCAGCCCGGCACTGTCTACGCCGCGGGCATCGAGCTCGCCGCGCGTCTGAACAAGGGCGAGAAGATCGACGAGCCGCTCGAAGCGCTGCGCAAAGCCGCGAAGTCGTACGACAACGCGCTCAGCAGCCTCGCCGGCGGCGGCATGGTCACCGACAGCGCGGGCGACGTGTTCGTCGTGGAAGCGCTGCTCGACGATAAGTCGCAGGCTGCCCTCGCCAAGGGCACGAGCCTGTGGAACGCATACAAGGCGAAGCTCGATCCGGTGCTGCGTTTCTCCGGCTCGCCGTACGCGGCCCCTGAAGCGCCCGCGCCCACTGCTTCGAAGACACCCGCGCTCGAAGCGAGCCCGGTTCCGCTCAGCCCGCGCGGCCGCCGTCTGCAAGCGGCGCTGCAGGACCTCAACACGTACGCCACTACTTCGCACACGCAGCTGCGCACCGTGATGGTCGATCTGACCGCGCAGGTCGAGGCTGCGAGCCGCAGCCGTTCCGGCACTCTGCGCACGGTGCAGGTGTTCGGCATCGTCGCCGCCGTGCTGCTGCTCGGCGCGATCTTCTTCTACTTCGCGCGCAACCTGCGCAAGGACGAAGCGGTCTCGAATCGCCAGCGCAAGGAAACCGGCGACATTCTGCGCACGGTGAACGAAGGTCTGTTCCTGCTCGACAAGGACCTGAAGGTCGGCAGCGAGCGCTCGCTGGCGCTCAACAACATCTTCCGCCGCGAAGACTTCGCCGGCTTCACGTTCGACCAGCTCCTGAAGGAGATCGTGCCGGAGAAAACGCTGCGCACCGCGATGGACTACGTCGCGCTGCTGTGGGGCGACCGCGTCAACGAAAAGCTGGTCAAGACGATCAACCCGCTCAACGAAGTCGAAGTGCACTTCGACAACGCATCGGGCGGCTTCGACACGCACTTCCTCGAGTTCGACTTCAACCGCGTGAAAGCGGAAGGCTCGCTGTCGCACCTGCTGGTGACGGTCAACGACGTCACCAAGCGCGTCATGCTGTCGCGCGAGTTGCAGGAGTCGCAGGAAAAGGCGCAGGCGCAGCTCGATCTGCTGCTGCGGATCCTGCACGTCGAGCCGGACAGCCTCACCGGCTTCCTCACCGACGCCGACGTGTCGCTGAAGATGGTCAACTCGATCCTCAAGGAGCCGGCGCGCGAAGAGTCGGCGTTCCGCGCGAAGATCGATGGCATCTACCGCCAGGTGCACGCCGTCAAGGGCGAAGCCGCGGCGCTCGGTCTCAAGACCGTCGAGCAGCGCGCGCACGCGTTCGAAGAGGCGCTGCAGGATCTCAAGGGTCGCGCATCGCTGTCGGGCAGCGACTTCCTGCCGCTGGTCGTGAAGCTCGACGATCTGTTCAACCACCTTGCGCAGGTTCGCGAAATGTTGAGCCGGCTGGTCGATCTGCACCAGGCGATTGCCTCGCGTCGCGGCGGACCGCTGGGCGCGACGGAAGCAACGCCGCAGGTCGAGGCGGAGAAAGTCGATCGCTGGCTCGCCGGCGAGAGCGACGAGCCGCAGCAGCAGGACAAGACGATGCAGCTGCGAGCGCCGGTGATGCCGGTTGCCGAAGCACCGGCCGCCGAGCCGGCTGGCGCCGGTCTCGAGCGCACGCTCGCCGATCTCGCGGCGCGCGTCGCGAGCAGCCAGTCGAAGCAGGTTGCGCTCAAGTGCGCGGGCCTCGACAACGTTCCGGAAGCGTATCGACGCGCAGTCAAGGACATCACGATTCAGCTGGTGCGCAACGCAGTCGTGCACGGCATCGAAGAGCCGAGCGAGCGCACGAAAGCGCACAAGTCGGAAATCGGCACGCTGGCCGTCGAGTTCGGCGCCCGCGACACCGAAGGCTACGAGCTCATCGTGCAGGACGACGGCCGCGGCCTACAGCTGGAACGCATCAAGGAAGTCGCAGTGGAGCGCGGGCTCATCACGCCGGCGCAGGCTGCGATGCTCGATCCGCGTCAGACCATGGCGCTGATCTTCCGCCCCGGGTTCTCGACCGCCGATCGCGTCACGACCGACGCAGGTCGCGGCGCGGGCATGGACCTGGTGCGCATCCTGGTCGCCGAGCTCGGCGGCCGGGTCGGGCTCGCTTCGGCGGGCGGCAAGTTCTCGAAGTTCAAGATCTGGCTGCCGGCGACTGAACGCGCCGTGGCTGCCTGAACGACGGCGACGCACTGAAGCAGCCAAGAGCGAAGACAAGAGACGAAGGCTCACGAGGGACCCCAATGGCGCTGGCATCCGCAAAGGCTCAACCGTTGACGAACGGAAAGCTCAAGCTCATGATTTGTGACGATTCGAACATCATCCGACGCAAGATCGAGCGCGAGCTGCAGATCGATCGGCTGCAGGTCGTAGCGACCGCGGCGAACGGCAAGCAGGCGGTCGAAGCGTTCCGCAAGGAGCCGTGCGACGTCGTGACGATGGACCTGACGATGCCGGAAATGGACGGTATCGAATGCGTCGAGAACCTGGTGAAGATCAAGCCCGACGTGCTGATCCTGGTGATCTCCGCGCTGTCCGACAAAGCCACCGCGATCGAAGCATTGAAGAAGGGAGCCAATGGTTTCCTCTGCAAGCCGTTCACGGATCGTCAACTCACCGAGGCGCTGGAAGAGCTGCTGAGGGGCGCCGGCAATGATGACTAAAGTCGAACTGGAGACGTTCGTCGAAGGAACGACCCATTACTTTGCGACCGCCGCCAACCAGCCCGCATCGGTCGGCTCGCCGTACATCGTCCATGACGGTCGCCCGACCATCCAGGAATTCACCGGCGTCATCAACATCGCCGGCAAGCGCCGCGGCATCGTTTACTTCACCGCGTCGCGCCCCATGCTCACCGTCATGCTGATGCGCATGGGCGAGACCGAGCTCACGCAGGAGAACATGTGCGACCTCGTCGGCGAGGTGGCCAACACGATCTCCGGCAACGCGCGCCGCGACTTCGGCAAGGACTTCATGATCTCGGTGCCG
>DATEKT010000257.1:0-4884 GCA_035277305.1 Steroidobacteraceae bacterium
CCCTGACCCTGGCGCTGAGCTTTTCGCTGGTCTCGTCCATGCGGGCGCTGCGCCCCGTCGGCATCGACTACCCCCGGTTCTGGCGCCGGGCGCTGCTCGCCGCCACCGCGGCGCGGACTTTCGGCGAATCCGCCAAGGTCGGACACGCCGAGGACATCTTCCTGGCCGCCCTGCTCCAGGACATGGCGGTGCTGGCGCTGGACCGCGCGTCGCGCGACTTCTACGGCAAGCTCCCGCAGCCCTCCACGCACGCGGACTGGATCGGCTACGAAATTTCGCAACTCGGGCGCGATCACGCCAGCTTCTCGGAGATGTTGCTCAAGGCCTGGAACCTGCCCGAGCGCATCTGCAAAACCGTCGGCGCGAGCCACGAGCCGCAGTTGCTGTCAGCTACCTCGGACGAAGGCCGCTTCGCCCGCTGCGTTGCGCTGGGCAGCGATCTGGCCGAAGCGGTGGTGGTGAAAGACCGCGCGCGCCTGGTCTCGGACCTGGCGAAGCGCGCCGACACCCTGCTCGGCATGAACAACGAGACCTTCACCGAAGTCTTCACCCGCATCCTGGCGCTGATCCCGGAAACCGAGGCGCTGTACGAAACGAGCATCCTCGATTCCGACGACGCCGAGAACCTCATGGCCGAGGCACGCGAGATGCTCGCGGTCCGCAACCTGCACGCCCTGCAGGAAGTCAGCGCGCTGCAAGCGTCCCATAGCGTACTACTCAATCGTACCGAAGAAGCCGAAGACTCGAGTCGCCGCGACGCGCTCACCGGCGTACTCAACCGCACGTGGCTGGATCGCACGCTCGATCGCGAGTTCACGCAAGCGGTCGTGTTCGGCCGCGACCTGAGCATCGCGCACGTCGACATCGATCATTTCCGCGGCATCAACGAGCGTCACGGCACGCCGGTGGGCGATCGCGTTCTGCGCAGTTGCGCGCACGCTTTGCAGTCGTGCGTGCGCGGCAGCGACATGGTGGCGAGATTCAGCGGCGAAGAATTCGTCGTCGTGTTGCCCGGCGCGGATCCGCAGATCGCGCGGCAGGTTGCAGAGCGCATGCTGAGTGCGCTCGCTACCGCGGACCACGACCCGCAGACCGGCAGCGTGCGCGTCACCGCCTCGATCGGTGTCGCGACTTATACGACCAAGCACCGTTTCGCGACCACGCTCGCGTTACTCGAAGCGGCCGATCACGCGCTCTACGCAGCAAAGCTGTGCGGACGCAATCGTGTGGAGTGCTTCGAAGAGCTGCCGACGGCGCGGCGCGCGCCGATCGCTTCCTAGCTGATAAGTTTCGCGAACGTCGCTTCATCGATGTTCGCGCCGCAAACGATTGCGGCAACCCGCTTCCCACGCACGCGTTCGCGCACCGGCCCGAGCAACGCTGCCGTTGCAGCCGCACCCGCCGGCTCGACAGCGAGCTTCGCGTTCCGGAGCAGAAAGCGCATCGCGGCGCGCAGCTCGTCATCGGTGACGCGTACCAGCTCGTCGACGTTGCGGCGACATAATTCGAACGAGATCGGCAACGCATAAGGCGCCCCGAGACTGTCCGCAATGGTCGCGACCTTTTCGATCGGGCGCGGCTCACCCGCGGCGAAGCTGCGATACATGCTGTCGGCGCCGAACGGCTCCACACCGATGACCTCGCAGCCCGGCGCCAGCAACTTCACGGCCGACGCGACACCGGCGCACAACCCGCCGCCGCCTATCGGAACGATCACGGCTTCGAGCCCGGCCACCTGCTCGCACAGCTCCAGCCCGAGCGTGGCGGTCCCGAGCGCCGTGGTCCGGCCTTCGAACGGATGCACGAACGTGCGGCCTTCCTCCGCCGCAATACGTTCAACCGCGGCGAAGCCCGCGTGCGCATCGGGCGCGAACACGATCTCCGCGCCGTAGGAGCGGCACAGGGCAACACGCAATGGATTGGCCGTGGCGATCATCACGACTTTGGCGCTCACGCCGGCTGCGGCCGCAGCAAAAGCGACCGCGACCGCGTGGTTGCCCGCGCTGATTGCAGTGACACCGCGGCTGTGCGCCTCGGCCGACAGGCCGAGGACATTCAGCAATGCGCCCCGCGCTTTGAACGTCCCGGTCAGCTGCAACAACTCGAGCTTCAGGTGCAACTCGGTGCCGCCGCCGAGCGCCTCGTCGACTTCCGCGCCCTGCAACCGATGCACCGGCGTGCGAACGACGCGGCCGGCAAGCTTCGCCGCGGCCTCGTGTATCTCTTGCAGCGCGAGGGGAGCAATCATTTGTGCGAATGTTACGACATAACGCCGCCACAGCGGGCTTCGCACCTGTGAGCCGGCGCGGCATAATGGCTGCGTGCGCTATAACAACTATATCGATCGAGGGGAGTACTGAGCATGGAGAGACGTCTCCATACGCGTCACCGCGCACGAACCGCAGTCTACGTTTCGGTTCCAGGTCGTCCGGGCAAACTCTGTCGCGCGCGCAATCTCAGTGCGAACGGCGTGTTCATCGAAACTGAAAATCTCGGATTGAAGAAAGGCGCGACGGTGCATCTCGCGTTCGCCATCAATCTCGGCGTGGTCACCAAGATTCATCGGCGCACCGCAATCGTCGCGCACGTGTCGAAGGGCGGCACGGGCCTGATGATGGAGAGTCTCACCGGCACGCGCTGATCAGGTCTTCTGCAGCTCCGGCTTCAGCCCGACTTCCACGATCCCGTCGCGCCGTCGCATATCTTTCGCGACCGTCGTCGCGGCGCCGAACAGTGCAGCCGCGCACAACAAGACCAGTAACGGCATCACGTACATCGCCTTGTGCAGACCGGAGGCGAGGAACGGCATTGCCATCTCGGTCGCGCCCGCGGCAGCCATCGCCTCGTGAGCAAAGTTGTCGCTCAACTTGCCCATGATCACGGGACCGAAGCTCGCGCCCAAGACATAGAACGCAAAGAAATAGACCGACACGGCCATGCCGCGCAGCTGCGGCGCGACGACGTCCTGAATCGCGGCGTAAACCGTCGCGTAATAAATGAATGTGCACGCGCTCGATGCTCCCATCAGCAGTGCGAACACGGCGACACTGCCCTTGGGCTGCTCCAGCGCGATGTAGATACAGGGCGCGGCGCACAACATGCCGATCGCGGCCAGTATCAGCCGGCCGTTCGCAAACTTCGTGCGCAGGCGATCGCCGAGAGTGCCGCCGATGAGCAAGCCGATCGCACCTGCCAGGCCCAGCGAGAACGCGGAGATCCTGCTCGCCTCCGCCAGACCAAGTCCGTGGAAGCGCTGCAGGAACGCGCTCTGGAACATGTTGACCGCGTACGCATGGAAGTTGAACACGATGCCCGAGAGAATGATCCACCACATCGTGCGGATGCTCAGCACGGCGCCCACCGCGCTGAAGATGTCTCCGGACTTGACCGCTGCGCCCGCCGCCTCCGTCGCTCCACGCACCGGCTCGCGAATCCGCCACGCGAGCGCGGCAAGAATGAGTCCGGGGATGCAGGCGACGAAGAACGCGGCCCGCCAGCCCCAGGCTGCCGCAATGGCGCCGCTCAGCAGATAGGAGGCGAACAGGCCGAGCGGCAGGCCCATCATGAATATTCCCATCGCGCGTGCGCGACGCTCGGGTCGATACAGATCGCCAATGAGCGCCTGCGCGGCCGGAGCGCAGCTGGCCTCGCCGATGCCGACGCCCATACGAGTGAACAGGTACGTCCAGTAACCGATCGCCAGGCCCGACGTCGCGGTCAGCACGCTCCAGAAAGTGACACCGATCGCGATCAGGCGCGTGCGCTGCCACGTGTCGCTGAGCCGCCCGAGCGGCACGCCGACGATCGCATAGATCAGCGTGAACGCCAGGTTCACCTGGGCGGACGCCGTGTCCGTCATGCCGAACTCGACGCGGATCGGCTCGAGCAGCGCCCCGGCGATCTGCCGGTCGAAGAAATTCATGAGGTTGATGCCGAACAGCACCGCCAGCGCGTACCGCGCGTTTCTCTGCTCGTCCGTCACGGAAAACCCCCGAATGAGAATTGTTGTTCAGCGCGGCGGCGGCACGCTAGCATGCAGCTGCCGGAGCTCGCCAGCCCTTCCGGTCCGTCGGCGAAAAGAATTGTCGGTCTGCATCATGAACCGATCGAGCCGCGCAGAGAGATTCGCTTGCAGCGCATTGGCCTGCGTGTTGCTCGCCACGGCTGCAATCGTGAGCGCCGAAGAAGCAGACGACGTCGCGGAATCAGGCGCGACCATCGACGCGATCTGGCACATCGAGCGCGTCGACTTCACTTATCAGAGCACGACCGTCCGCTACGAATGCGGCGCCCTGCAGCGGCGCATCGCTGAGATCCTGCACAGCGTCGGTGCGCACGCGCGAATCGGCGTGGAACTGACGTGCGTCAGCGGCGACATGGTGCGACATGCTGGTGCGCACCTCACGCTCGCCGTCCCAGTGGCAGCGACTGCTGAGAACGTCGCGGCCGCAACCGACTACGACACGCGCGATGAGCTCATCGCGCGCCTGCGGCAAGCGCAGCTGCCAGGCGCCAACGACATCGAACGCTTTCCCGCGAGCTGGCGCACGGTCGCCCTGACACGCAATCCGCCGCTGTCGCTGGGTCCCACCGACTGCGACCTGCTGCGCGTCATGCGCGACCAGGTGTTTCCGCGCTTGCGAGTGCGCGTCGTGTCGAGCGGCCTGAACTGCGGCGGCGGCTCGGATACGCGCATTCAGCCCCGGATCCACGTGAACGCGCTGATCCCGTCGCGAACTTGAGCCCGTCGACTGACGTTGTAGTCGGGTCGCCGCCCGAGGAGGCCCGCCATGCCCCAGCCCCAGGATTCCGATCCGACCCTTGCCGCCGAGTACCTCACGCGCCTCGACGCCTACTGGCGCGCCGCGAATTACCTCTCGGTGG
>DATEKT010000258.1:0-10145 GCA_035277305.1 Steroidobacteraceae bacterium
CAAGCGCCTGCAGAACGTCGCCGGCGTCGGTCACATCGAGGTCGGCGGCTCGGTGGAGCGCCAGGTGCAGGTGTACCTGCGGCCGGAGCAGTTGCAGAGCCTGCGCGTCGGCGTCGACCAGGTGATCGCCGCGATTCGCGCCGAGAACCAGGACCTGCCGGCCGGCAGCATTTCGCGCGCCGCGAGCGAGCAGCTGGTGCGCGTCGAGGGCCGCATCAAGGATCCGCGCGGCTTCGAGCGCATCATCGTCGCCAACCAGGGCGGCGCGCCGGTATACCTCGGCCAGGTCGCGGACATCGTCGACGGCGAAGCGGAAGAGCAATCGATCGCGCGCGTCGACGGCATGCGCTCGGTCTCGCTCTCGGTCTATCGCGCGCAGCAGGCGAATCTGGTCAAGGTCGGCGCCGGCGTCGAGGAAGCGATCACCGAGCTGCAGGGGAGTCTCCCCGAGGACGTGAAGATCCGCACGCTGTGGTCGGATGCGAAGTGGATCGAGGGTTCGATGAGCCGCGTCAAGGAGACGATCTTCGAAGGCGCGCTGCTGACGATCGTGATCGTGTTCCTGTTCCTGCACTCCTGGCGCTCGACCGTGATCACCGGCCTGACCCTGCCGATCTCGGCGATCGCCACCTTCACCGCGCTGCATTTCTTCGGCTTCTCGCTGAACTTCATGACGCTGATGGCGCTGTCGCTGTGCATCGGCCTGCTGATCGACGATGCGATCGTGGTGCGCGAGAACATCGTGCGCCATTCGAACATGGGCAAGAGCCATCGCGACGCGGCGCTGCAGGGCACGCAGGAGATCGGCGTGGCCGTGATGGCGACGACGTTCGCGATTCTCGCGGTGTTCATCCCGGTCGCGTTCATGAGCGGCATCATCGGCCGCTTCTTCCTGCAGTTCGGCATTACCGTCGCGGTCGCGGTGCTGGTGTCGCTGTTCGTCAGCTTCACGCTCGACCCGATGCTGTCCTCGATCTGGCCGGATCCGCCCGGCCAGCGTTTCCGCCGTTTGCCGTGGCTCGGGCGCTTCATGGAGCGCGTGGAAAGCGTGGTCGAGGGCGCGCACGCGGTGTACGACCGCGTGTTGAACTGGACACTGAGCGGCCGGCGCTATGCGCGTTTCTTCAGCCCGCGCACCTTGCTGCTCGGCATCGCCGGACTGACGTTCATCGGCAGCTTCATGATCGTGCCGCTGATCGGCACGGAGTTCGTGCCGCAGCAGGACGAGGGCATGGTGTCGATGCGGCTGAACACGCCGATCGGCTCGAGCCTCGAATACACCGACGCCAAGATCCGCGACGCCGAGGCGGCGATCCGCGAGATCAAGGGTGTCGACGCGATCGTCACCACTGTCGGCACCGACGAAGGCAAGAACTACGCGCGCCTGACCGTCGTGCTCGCCGATCGTCAGACCAGCAAACGTCCGCCGCAGACCGAGTACGAGAGCATGATCCGCGAGCGCCTGACACGCATGGCGGGGCTCACGGTTTCGATCAACCAGAACAATCGTCCGGTGTCGATCTCGCTGCTCGGCCCCGACAGCGGCAAGCTCACCCAGTTGTCGCAGGAGCTGATGACGCGGCTCGCGAAGATTCCGGGCATCGCCGATCTCGAGAGCAGCGAAAAGGGCGCGAACCCGACGATCGCGGTGCGCATCAACAACGAGCTGGCGAGCGACCTCGGCCTCACGACTGCGGCGATCGGCAACGCGCTGCGGCCGCTGATCGCCGGCGACGACATCAGCACCTGGCTCGGCCCTGACGGCCAGGACTACGACGTGATCGTGCAGTTGCCGAAACACCGTCGCGAGATCGCATCCGATCTCGGCGATCTGTACGTCGCCAGCACGCGCCTCGATGCCAACGGCGCGCCGATGCTGGTGCCGCTGCGCCAGGTCGCGGAGTTCGTCGAGACCGGGAGCCCGCAGCAGATCAAGCGTCTCAATCTGCAGCGTCGCATCTCGATCTACGGCAACGCGCAGGGCCGTGCTTCGGGCGACGTCGGCTCGGACGCGGAGCGCGTCGTCAAGGAGATGAAGCTGCCGCCGGGCTACCGCTTCGATCTCAGCGGCGGCCAGCAAGAGATGAACGAGACTTTCAGCGCCGCGCTCGCTGCGCTCGGCCTCGCGGTGATCTTCATCTACCTCGTACTGGCGTCGCAGTTCGGCAGCTTCATGCAGCCGATCGCGATCATGGTGTCGCTGCCGCTGTCGCTCATCGGTGTGCTGCTCGCGCTACTGTTCACCGGCACCACGCTCAACATCTTCTCGATCATCGGCTTCATCATGCTGATGGGCCTGGTGACCAAGAACGCGATCCTGCTCGTCGACTTCACCAACCAGGCGCTGCGCCAGGGCCGCAGCCTGCACGAAGCGATCCGCGAAGCCGGCCAGGTGCGGCTGCGCCCGATCCTCATGACCACGATGGCGATGATCTTCGGCATGCTGCCGATGGCGATCGGTGTGGGGCAGGGCGGCGAGATGCTCGCACCGATGGGCCGCGCCGTGATCGGCGGCGTGATCACCTCGACGGTGCTGACGCTGCTGATCGTGCCGGTGCTCTACACGTACCTGTATCGGCTCCGCGAGTGGGTCAGGCGGCTGCGCGGCAAGACGCCGGTCAGCGCCACGGCAACCGCAGGCGAAACTGGCGCTGCTTGAACAGCGGAATGAGGATCATGCCGGCGACGAAGCCGCCGATGTGCGCGCGGAACGCGACGCCCCCCTGACCCGCGGACTGCATCGCGTTGCTGAGCAGCTGCAGTCCGAACCACAACAGCAGCACGATTCCCGCCGGAATACGCATCGTCTGCAGGATGAAGCCGAGCGGAATCACCACCAGCACGCGCGCGTGCGGATACAGCAGCAGGTACGCGCCGAGCACGCCGGAGATCGCGCCGCTCGCGCCGACCATCGGCACGATCGAAGTCGGATCCGGCAGCGCCTGCGCCAGCACGGCAGCGATGCCGCACAACAGATAGAACACCAGGAAGCGCGCGTGCCCCATGCTGTCTTCGACGTTGTCGCCGAAGATCCAGAGATACAACATGTTGCCGATGAGATGCATCCAGCCGCCGTGCATGAACATCGACGTGAAGACCGTCGCCCAGGCCGGCAGCAGCGACAACTCCGGCGGCAACTCCTGCCGGCCGAGCAGGACTGCGGGGATGACGCCCAGCGAGTAGATGATTCGCTGGCCGCCCGCGCCGGCCGTCAGCTGCCACAGGAACGCGAGGACGCACGCTACGACCAGCGCGATCGTGACAATCGGACGGATGCTCGAAGGATTGTCGTCGCTCAGCGGGATCACGGCGGACCTACGCGAGCGAAACGCCGAGCAGCCGCCCGACGCCGTATGTCACGGCGGCAGCCGCGCAACCGAACGCAACCTGACGCAACGCCGAGTAGCCGGGGCTGCGTCCGTTGAAAAGCGACGTGAGCAGGCCGATGCCCGCCAGCACCAGCGCGCACACTCCAGCGCTCATCAAGAGCGCGTTGGTCCCGGCGCTCCACGCGTAGGGCAGGATCGGAAACACCGCGCCCATCGCAAACAGCGCGAACGAAGTGCCCGCCGCCGACCACGGATTGCCGCCGAGCTCGGCGGGGTCGATGCCGAGCTCCTCGCGCGCGAGCGTGTCGAGCGCACTGTCCTTGTCCTGCATGATCTGCGCGGCGGCGCGTTGCGCCTCCGCCTTCGCGACGCCCTTCGCCTGCAGAATCAGGGCAAGCTCGTGCTGTTCGGCTTCCGGCGTCTGCTCGATCTCCTCGCGTTCCTTGTCCAGCTGCATCGTCGCGAGCTCGCGGGCATTCGCAACGGAGAGCCACTCGCCCAGCGCCATCGAGCACGCGCCGGCAACGAGTCCAGCAACGCCCGTTAGCAGGATCGTGCGCGTCGGCGTGCCCGCGCCAGCGACGCCCATGACCAGACAGAAGTTCGAGACCAGCCCGTCATTTGCGCCGAGCACGGCCGCGCGCAAGTTGTTGCCCGAGGCATTGCGATGCCACGGCTCCGCGCGACCGATCTCATTGCCGAGCGTGCTCGAGCGATGCGTCGGTCCGGCGATTGCTTCGACTACGGCTGCGTGACCGCGCTCTTCCGCCGAGATCGGCAGTGCGTCGGGCTGGCTGAGATACTTGCCGCGATCGTTGAACTCCGCGGCGGCGACAGTCGGCAGCACGAAGCGCGGACCGAAGCGGCGCGCGAGAGCGCCCAGCACGCGTGTACGCAACGTCGGCGCGAACGGCACGTCGGTCACGCCGGCGGCGGTCAACTTGTCGCGCCAGAAGCGCGCATGCCGCGTTTCTGCTTCGGCGAGCTGCAGAAAGATGTCGCGCCGGTTTGCATCCTGCTCGGCCGCGGCGAGCGCGTTGTACAGCGCCGCGCCGTTGAGCTCGTCGATGAGGTTGGCGCGAAATCGCTGGATGTCGTCCACGGGCTTCATGGCGTCGTCAGCAGACTGTAGACGATCTCGGTGCCGCTGAGGAAATGACCGATGCGCAGGTTCTCGTCCTGCGCATGCTGGTTGTTGTCGCCGTTGACGGTCGGCATCAGCACGAACGGCAGATGCAGCGCATCGACGAGCACGTCGGTCGGCACCGTGCCGCCCATCATGCGAATGCGCACCGGCTCCGCTGCCGGGTTCGGCGCTGTCGGCGATTTCAGCGCGGCGAACGCCCATTGCCCGACCGCCGAGTCCATCGGAGTGCGCGTAGCGGCTTGCACCGGGCCGAGCTGGAAACTCGCCAGCTTTTCGAACGCCGCACGTTCTTCGTCCGTCGGCGCCTGCTCGACCAGGTGATAGCCCTGCTGCTCGATGTGACGCTTGATCAGCTCGAACAGCTTGCGCCCGTCGGTCGTGGGCGTGGTGCGAATGTCGATCTCGGCGACCGCTTCGCTCGGCACGATGTTCGAGGCCTTCGCGCCGACGCCGGCAGAGGCCATGCCGCGCACGTTCAACGACGGATACTGCAGCGCCTCCTGATAGGTCTCGCCGACTTTCTCGGCGCGTGCGATGCCGATTCGCTTGCGCAACGCCGCTTCATCGTCGCCGACGGCCGCCAGGCTCGCTCGCTCCGCGGACGAGAGCGAGACGCCGTCGTAGTAGCCCTTCACCAGCACGCGACCGTTGTCGTCCTTCATCGATGCGAGCAACCGCGCGAGCCGCATCGCCGGATTCGGCGCGTAGTTGCCGTAGTGCCCGCTGTGCAACGGCGAGCGCGGACCGAAGACCGTGAGCGTCGCCTGCGTGATCCCGCGATTGCCGAAGACGATCGTCGAGCGCCCGGAGTCGTGCTGCGGGCCGTCGAGAATGATCATCGCGTCCGCCGCGAATGCGGCGCGGTCGCGCTCGATCATGCCGGCGAGACTCGGCGAGCTCATTTCCTCCTCGGGATCGAGCAGCACCTTGAGGTTGATCGCGGGGTTTTTCTGCTGCGCGCGGAGCACATCGACGGCGGTGAGGATCATCATGATCGGCGCCTTGTCGTCCGACGCCGAGCGCGCGAACACGCGCAGCTCCGGATCGAGCGGCGTCGCCTGCAGCGCCTGCCGGCCCACTTCCTGCCACTTGCCCTGCGCGTCGCGCTTCTTGACCACGGGACGAAACGGATCCGGCTGCGACCAGTTCTCCGGAACCACCGGCTGGCCGTCGAAGTGCGCGTACAACAGAACTGTGCGCGCTTTCGGCCCCGCGGTCGTGAGCTCCGCCAGCACGGCCGGACGGTTCGCCGGATTCTCCAGCCGTCGCACCTTGAAGCCGCGTTTTGCAAAGGCCTGCTCGAGGAAAGTCGCGTTGCGCTGAATGTCCGCGGGCTGCTCGGCGACGTTCGGGATCGCGAGCAGGTCGAGGAACTCGGGCAGATTGCGCTGTGCCTGACGCGAGATCTCCGCGCTCATCGATCCCGCGTGCGCGCTGCCGAACGCAATCATCGACATCAGGATCACCGGCACGGCGCGGATCGTTCGCATTGCTTGCTCCACAGTGGAATGTCTTTCAGACGCTAGCATAGAATGCGCGACTTTCGTCTCAGCGCTGCCCGCGGCAGCACCTCCTCATGTCAGAGTCCCCTCCAGCTCCCGCTGCCAGCACGTCGTTCTGGAGCGATGTCGCGCACGCGCTGAAGGGCGAGCAGCACGACTACACCAAGGAAACGCTCAACCGGGCGATCCTGCTGCTGGCCGTGCCGATGGTGCTGGAAATGCTGATGGAGTCGCTGTTCGCCGTCGTCGACGTTTTCTGGGTGTCGCGGCTCGGCCGCGACGCCATCGCGGTCGTCGGCATCACGGAAGGCGTCATGAGTCTGATCTACGCCGTCGCGATCGGCATCTCGTTCGCTGCCACCGCGATCGTCGCACGGCGCATCGGCGAGAAGGATCCGGAGCGTGCCGCGCACTCGGCGGCGCAGATCGTGATGCTGGGCGTGACGGTGTCGGCCGGCCTCGGCGTGCTGTTCGGCTGGTTCGCGCCCGACATCCTCAGGCTGATGGGCGCCTCGCCCGCCATCGTCGAGATGGGCGGGGACTTTGCGCGCATCATGCTCGGCGGCAACGTCACGGTGTTCATGATCTTCCTGATCAACGCGATCTTCCGCGGCGCCGGCGACGCGGTGCTGGCCATGCGCACGCTGTGGCTCGCGAATGCGCTCAACATCGTGCTCGGTCCGTTCTTCATCTTCGGCTGGGGACCGTTTCCGCAGCTCGGCGTGACCGGCGCGGCAGTCGCCACCAACATCGGTCGCGGCGTCGGCGTGCTGTATCAGATCTGGCATCTCACCGGTCACAACAGTCGCCTGCGCGTCACGCGGCAGCACTTCCGTCCGGCATTCGACGTGCTGAAGAGCATCGTCTCCACCTCGGGCAACGGCATCCTGCAGCTGGTGATCAGCACGACCAGCTGGGTCGGCCTGATCAAGATCCTGTCGCTGTTCGGCAGCGCCGCGCTCGCCGGCTACACGATCGCGATCCGCATCATCGTGTTCGCGCTGATGCCGGCCTGGGGTCTCGCGAACGCGGGCGCGACGCTCGTCGGTCAGAACCTCGGAGCACAGCAGCCGGATCGCGCGGAGGCGGCGGTGCGCATCGCGACGAAGTTCAACGTGATCCTGCTCGCCATCGTCGGCGCCGTCTTCGTCATCTTTGCGCATCCGCTGGTGCGATTGTTCACGAGCGATCCGGAAACGCTGGCCTACGGCACGCGCGCGTTGTGGATCGTGAGCCTCGCGTTCCCGTTATACGCGGCGGGCATGTGCCTGGAGTCGGCGTTCAACGGCGCGGGCGATACGTGGACGCCGACGCGACTGAACTTCTTCTGCTTCTGGCTGGGGCAGGTGCCGCTCGCGTGGTTCCTCGCGGACGTCGCGGGCCTGGGTCCGGTGGGCGCGTTCATCGCCATCCCGGTGTCGTTCTCGGTGCTGACGCTGTGGAGCGGCATGCTCTTCAAGCGCGGCAAGTGGAAGCTGCAGAAGATCTAGTCTTCTTCGGCAAACGCGCTAGCCGGCACTTCGATCCAGATCGCGCGCGCGAACGCCACGAGATCGCCGCTCGCGGAGTACACGGCGGAGCCCGCGAAGCGCTTGCGTCCCTCGACCTGCAGTGGCCAGCCCATCGCGACGCATTGGTCTCCAGGCCGCACCTGGCCGCGGATCGATCCCGTGAGCTGTCCGAGCACGACCGTCGTGCCTTCACGAGGCGACCACAGCGCGAAACCGCTCGGGCAATCGAGCGCGGCCCACAGGAACTCGTTCGCGGTCGGCGAGCCGAGCGACGCGTCGACGACCCACGGCGCTGCGACGATCTCCCGACCGGGTACCTCGCCCGCGAAGATCCGCAAGCCATCGCCCGGCTTGCGATGCGGGCCGCAGACGAAACAGTTGGGAAACGTGTGCGTATCGAAGCCGTGATAGTGCTTCGCGCTTTCAGTCGCTGCCGCCAGCGAAACCGGTGCAGGCACGGCAATGTCGAGCTCCGCCACACGACCTTCGCCGACCAGCGTCGTGCCTGACATGAGCCGCACCACACCGTCGGTCACATCGACTTCGAGCGGCGTCTCGAGCGGCGGCGGCATCGCGAGCCTCACGGTCGCAGTGCCCGGCACGTGCCGCGCGATTCGTCCGCATACGTAGCCGCCGTTGCCGGACTGCGCCGGACCGCGAAAACGCCGCTCGATGCTGAAGGTCTCGACGATCATTGTGCACACCGCAGAATGGCTTCGATGCTCTGTGTAACGTCCGCGTCGCTCGTCGCCCAGGACGAGACGCTGATGCGCATCGCGATATTTCCCTGCCACGAAGTGCCGCCGCACCAGCAGGTGCCGTCCTGCTGAATCGCGGCGATCACGCGCCGCGTGAGGTCCGGCGGACCGAATGAGACGAGCACCTGGTTCAGCACGACGTCGTTGAGGACATGGTGACCTGCCTTGCGCAGCTCCGTCGCGAATCGCTGCGCGTGGCGGCAGTTGCGCTCGATCAGCTCCGCGAGCCCGTGCTTGCCGAGCGAGCGCAGCGCGGCCCAGATCTCGACAGCGCGGGCGCGGCGCGACATCTCCGGCACGAACAGATGCGGATCGCGCGTCGCGCCTTCGACGAGATACGCGGCGCTCGCCGCCATCGCCGCATTGAGCGCGCGCCGTTCGCGCACGAACACGAGACCGCTGTCGTACGGAACGTTGAGCCACTTGTGCCCGTCGGTCGCGATCGAATCCGCGAGGTCGATGCCTGCAGCGAGATCGCGCTTCGCCGGCGCCGCCGCGGCCCACAGGCCGAACGCGCCGTCGACGTGAATCCACGCGCCGGTCCCGCGCAGCCGCGCGGCGATCTCGCCGATCGGATCGAAGGCGCCGGTGTTCACGTTGCCTGCCTGCGTGCAGACGATCGTCGGACCCTCGATCGGCGGCAGCTGTGCGGCGATCATGCGGCCCTGCTCATCGGCCGGCACGCGCACGATGCGATCGCGCCCGAGGCCGAGCAGGGCGAGAGCCTTCAATACACTGACGTGCACTTCGTTGCCGGCGACCACGGTGATCGGCGGAGCGCCGAACAGTCCCTGCGCTTCGACATCCCACCCATGTGCGCGCAAGACGGCATGCCGCGCAGCTGCGAGCCCCGTGAAGTTCGCCATCGTCGCGCCGGTCACGAAACCCACTTCGGTCTGCGCGGGCAGACCGAGCAGCTCTACCAGCCAGTCGCGGCAGACTCGCTCGAGGTACGCGCCGACCGGAGAGTTGACCTCGATGCCGGCGTTCTGGTCCCAGGCCGCGGCGAGCATGTTCGCTGCGCGGGCAGCAGGCAGTGTGGCGCCGGTGACGAAGCCGAAGTAGCGGCCACCGGTGCTGGCGACTGTTGCGGGAGAGCCGAGCGCGTCGAGCTCCGCGAGCACGGTCGCAGGCGCGAGCGGCTCATCCTGTAACGGGATCGCAAAGCCTTGCAGACGCTCGAGCGCGGCGGCTTCCGGAAATACGCGGCGCTGGCCGATGGTTTCGAGGTAGCGCTGGGCGCGCTCCAGGACGTCTTGCAATTGTTCCAAGATTCAGTGCTCGCTGGCGGCGCGCTCTTCGGCGCGCGCGCCCGAAAGAATTCCAGACAGACCGAAGTTCCCTTCGTGGCAGGCGTATTCGTAGATGTGCTGGTCCGTGCGTCGTAACGGGATCATAAGCGTCCACGGCCGCGTCCACGTCTGTGGATCCTCGACGGTGACTTCGTACTGCAGCGTGTCCGGAGCGACGCGCGTGAAGCGCTCGGTCAGGTGCAGCGTGTCGGAGGCGATCAGGAAGCTGCGCCGCAGGTTGGAGGTTTCGACGACGAGCGTATCGCCGTCCCAATGCCCGCGCGAATCGCCGAGCCACGAGTTGATCGCTGCCGGCGCGTGCGGCCGGCCGTCGAGCAGCACGATGCGCGCGTCATGGATCTTTTCCGAGTGGAACACGACGGCGCCGGGACTCTGCACGATCTGGTAGTAGCTGTTGTACCCGGCGAGCACGTCGGGTACGCCGAACGTGATGCAGCGTTCGCTCAGGCCGCGCGCTTCCGGCCCTTCCGCGGACTGCGTCGGAAACGCGACCATCGTCCGGCCCGCCGCCTGCGGAACCAGCGGCGGCATGCGACCGTCCGGCGGATCGGTGATCAGCGAAGTGCGATTGTCGAAGTCGCGCCC
>DATEKT010000259.1:0-4674 GCA_035277305.1 Steroidobacteraceae bacterium
GCGGCCTCGGCCAGACCGCGGCCGGCTCGATCACGGTGTTCGACGACAACCTGCGCATCGAGGTGACGCTGCCGTGGCTGCTGGCGAAATTCGCCGAGCGGCTGCAGCCGGCGCTGCGTCGCGAAGCGACCCTGCTGCTGGAAAAGAAATAGCTGCCGCAGCGTCAGATGCCGCGGAGCGCCCGCGGCCGGCGGGCGACGCTCAGACTTCGTTAACCGGTTTGGAAATTGCCCGGCTCGCTGCCACCGAAATGAGCAGGTTCGTCAGACATCTCGCTTAAATCTCCGCCGCAACCGGCGGGACAGGGACGATGCGGGGGGCGGACTTCAAGATCTGGTTGAGCGCGTTTGCTCAGCCGTTCACCTATTTGGGCGTGGCGCTGCTGGTCCTTGCCGCCGCCGCGCTGTTCTACGTCACCGATCAGGAAAGAACGCGCGCCTACGACGCCGCGGTGACCAAGAGCGAAGCCGACGCGCGCATCTTCGAGGAATACATCGCGCGCACGATCCGCAGCGCCGACGATACGCTGCTGCTGCTGCGCGAACTGCACCGCCAGGACCCGGCCTATTTCGATCTCGCCGCGTGGACGCGGGCCTTCACCGCCGGCAAGCAGGTCGCGCTCCAGTTCGGCCTCACCGACAAGAACGGCATCGTCACCGCGGCAACGCGCGGGGCGGTCGGCACCGATATCAGCGGGTTCGAGTCGTTCCAGCGCCATTCCCGCCTGGGCGAGGACACTCTCTTCATCGGCAAGCCCTATCGCCTCAAGAGCACCGGCACCTGGACGATCGCGCTCAGCCGTCGCCTGACCGCGCCGGACGGATCGTTCGCCGGGTTGATCATCGCAATGCTCGATCCGCAGCAGCTCGAGCCGTTCTATCGTTCGATCAACCTCGGCTCGGACGGGATCGCGTCGCTGATCGGCCTCGACGGCTTCATCCGCGCGCGCGGCACCGCGGCCGGCCTGTCGCAGCCCGAAACTTTGGGAAAATCGATCGGCGGCGCCGAGGTCTACCGGCGCTACAAGGAATCCCCGTCGGGCAGCTACTGGAACGTTCCGGGCACGGTCGATCCGGTTGCGCGGCTGATCACCTACCGGGTGGTGGCCGACCTTCCGCTCGTCGTCATCATCGGCCGCTCGACCGAGGAAATCTACCAGCGCGCCACGCGCAACGTGCGCGCCTATTACGGCATCGCGCTGTTCATGGCGTTCGGCATCGCGCTGGCGGTCACCGCGGGCGCGACGCGCCAGTACAAGATCCTGTCGGCGGCGCGCAAGCTCGAGGCCACCAACCTGCGGTTCGACACCGCACTGGAAAACGTCGCGCACGGCCTGTGCATGTTCGACGCCTCGGGCCGGATCACGGTGTGCAACCGGCAGTACCGCGACATGTACGCGCTCTCGGCCGACATCGTGAAGCCGGGCTGCACGCTGGAAGAGCTGATGCGCCACCGCAAGGCGGTCGGCGTGCTCGCCGGCGAGCCGGAGGAGCATTGCCGCCGCATCCGCAGCGCGGTCGCGGCGAACCGCGAAGCGAGCTTCCGCCTGGTGCAAGCAGACGGCCGCATCATCCACGTGCTCGACCGGCCGATCCCCGGCGGCGGCTGGATCACGATCCACAAGGACGCGACCAAGGAAGTCGAGGCGGAAACGGAGCTGGAGGATACGCGAAACTTCCTCAAGACGGTGATCGAGCACGTCCCCTCAGCGATTATCGTGAAGGACGCGCGCGAGTTCCGTTATGTGCTGGTCAACAAGGCGGCCGAGGTCTTCATGAATCGCCCGGCCGGCGAGATCGTCGGCCGCACCGTGCACGACGTCTATCAGCCGCAGGCCGCAGCCGCCCTGCACGCGCTCGACCAGGAGGTGCTTCGGCTCGGCCGCCAGCGGCTGAGCGACCTGGTGCCGTTCCACGAGGCCGGCGGCGGCATCCGCCACGTCGCGATCGACCGCGTCATCGTGCACGGCACCGATGCCCAGCCGAAATACATCCTCGGCATCGTGGTCGACGTCACCGAGCGCAAGCAGTCCGAGGCGCGCATCTACCACATGGCGCACCACGACGCGCTGACCGGGCTTGCCAATCGCGTGCTGTTCCTGAAGTCGATCGCGGATGCGCTGGCGCGCCTCGCCCGCCACGGCGAGCGTTTCAACGTGCTGGTGCTCGACCTCGACCAGTTCAAGTCGGTGAACGACACGCTCGGCCATCCGGTCGGCGATGCGCTGCTGAAGCAGGCCTCGCAGCGGCTCACCGCCTGCACGCGCGAGACCGACCTGGTGGCGCGCCTCGGCGGCGACGAATTCGCGATCCTGCAGCGCTCCGGCGACGACCAGGGCGAAGCCGCGCTCGCGTTCGCCGACCGCCTGCTCGCCGCGATGCGCGAGCCCTACGAGCTTGCCGGCAACACGCTCATGGTCGGCACGAGCATCGGCGTCGCGCTCGCGCCGCAGGACGGCAACAATGCGGACCAGCTCCTGAAGAATGCCGACCTCGCGCTCTACCGGGCGAAGTCCGAGGGGCGCAATCGCTGCCGCCTGTTCGACGTGCAGATGGAGGCGGAGGCGCGCTCGCGCCATGCGCTGGAGGTGGATCTGCGCAGCGCGATCTGGCGCGACGAGTTCGAGCTGCATTACCAGACGCTGATCCAATCGGCGACGCGCAAGGTATGCGGCGTCGAGGCGCTGGTGCGCTGGCGTCATCCGCGCCGCGGCCTGCTCGCGCCGGACAGTTTCATCGCGGTCGCCGAGGAGACCGGGCTGATCGTCTCGCTCGGCGAGTGGATCCTGCGGCGCGCCTGCGCAGACGCCGCCGCGTGGCCGGCCCACATCAAGCTCGCGGTCAATCTGTCGGCGGCGCAGTTCACCGCTCCCAACCTGAAGGAGACGGTGGCGTTGACGCTGGCGCAGACCGGGCTGGCGCCGGAGCGGCTCGAGCTCGAGATCACCGAGTCGGTGCTGCTCGAGAACGACGAGTCGAACCTGGTGGTGCTGCACGCGCTGCGCGATCTCGGCGTCGCGATCGTGCTCGACGATTTCGGCACCGGCTATTCGTCGCTCAGCTATCTGCAGAAATTCCCCTTCGACAAGCTCAAGATCGACCGCACGTTCGTGCGCGAGCTCTCGAGCCGCAGCGACAGCGCCGCGATCGTGCGCGCCGTCAACGGGCTCGGCAAGACGCTCAACATCCTGACGACCGCCGAGGGAATCGAAACCGAAGAGCAGTACGATCTGCTGCGCGCAACCGGCGTCGACCAGATGCAGGGCTATCTGTTCAGCCGTCCGGTGCCGAAGGCGGAGCTCAGCTTCCTGGCGCCGCGCCGGGAGAGCGCGGAAGCGGCCGCGTGATGCTTATTGCTGGAGCATGATCTTTTCCGAAAACCGGTACCCATCCCCGATCGAGTCGAGGACATGCTTTTCGGGATCATGCTCTACTTTGCGGGAACGAACTTCCCGGTGAAGATCGTGCGCCAGCGCTTTCCCGTGACGTAGAAGACCCCGCTCGCCTTGTCGTAGGCGATGCCGTTGAGCACGTTGTTCGCGTCGCCGGTCACCTGCTTCTTGTCGGCGTCGGTCATCGAGCGCCAGAGCGAGCCGAGATCGGCGCTCGCCTCGATGCAGCCGCTTGCCGGATCGATGCGGACGATGATGTTCGACATGTAGATGTTGCCGTAGAGCTTGCCGTCGATCAGCTCCAACTCGTTGAGGCCGGCGATCTCGCCCGGCCGGTCGGACCTGATCTTCACCTCGCGCGTGATCGCGAAGGTCCGCGGGTCGGCGTAGAAGAACGACGGCGTGCCGTCGCTGAAAATGAGGCTGGTGCCGTCGTTGGTCAGGCCCCAGCCTTCGCGCGGGTTGCGCATCGTGCGCTTGAGCTTGCCGGCGAGGTCGTAGACGTAGACCTCGTGCTCGGTCCAGGTGAGCTGGTAGATCTCGTCGTTGAGGATGGTCAGTCCTTCGCCGAACACCTTCTGGCCCTGATTGAGCAGGTTGGTGACGGTGCCGTCGGGCGCGATCGTGTTCAGTCCGGAGCGGCCGCCGACCGCGCCGGTGCTCTCGAACAGCTTGCCGTCGCGCCACTCCAACCCTTGAGTGAAGCCGACCTCGCTGCGCACGATCTTGCCGGTGACCTCGAAGCGCAACGGGGCAGGGCGCGCGCACTCGGCCGCATGGGCGGGGGTGCAGAGAATGAGCGCGAGAAGAGCGAGCGGGATGCGAAGCATCCGGTGTTTTACACCGGCCGGTCGCCCTTCGTCACCGTGAGCGTGCGGTTGTCGACGCCGGGGAGCATTTTTGCCGGGTCGCGCGTCACCACGATGTCGAGCACGGTCGGGCTCGACGTGTTCTCCAGCCCTTCGCGCAGCGCACCCGACAGCTTCTCCGGATCGTCGACGCGGATGCCCTTGCAGCCCATCTGCCGCGTGATCGCCGCGTAATCCATCTCGACCAGGTCCGACGACTGGTAATTGCCGCTGCCGAACATCGAGTGCTGCAGCGCCTTCACGTAGCCGGAGGCCGCGTTGTTGAACACGCACAGCACAAACGGCGTTCCGGAACGGCGTGCAGTCTCCAGCTCGCCGAGCGTCATGTTGAAGCCGCCGTCACCGGTCAACCCGACGACGCGCCGCTTCGGCGCGGCCAGTTGCGCGCCCATCGAGCCGGGCAGGCCGTAGCCG
>DATEKT010000260.1:0-2964 GCA_035277305.1 Steroidobacteraceae bacterium
CAATACCCCGTCCGTGGAATAGTTGCGCCCGCGCCGATTCGTATAGTCGAACGGCAACAGGAAGAACCGGGGGAGCCTTCATGGTCGATTCGACTCGTCGCGGTCTCGCGATGGATCTCCATCCTTTGGCGTACGCGGCACTGGCGATCGCCTTGCTGTGCGCGAGGACAGCCACTGCTGCCTGTCCCGCCGGCCAGACCGAGCTGCTGCCGAATATCCGCGCACTGCCGGCCACCTCGATCGCGATGCTCGATGCCACGAACATGCGGTTCAGTGCAACCAGCTGGAACTCGGGCGACGCGAAGCTCGAGCTCGTGGCGCGCAATCCCGAAACGGATCCGGCCACCGGCCAGACTAAGCAGCCGGTCGATCAGCGCGTCTACTGCTCCGGCGGCGGCTTCTACGATCGTGCGGCGGGCAAAGCCGAATACCACGCCGAGCACAACCACGTTCACTACAACGACTACGCCAACTACATCCTCGAGCCTGCCGACGCCTCCAATCCGCAGAATCCGCGCCAGGGCTCGAAGACGACCTTCTGCATCATGGACACGACGGGCGTGAACACGCAGTTGCGCAGCGCTTCGGCGAGCCCGGTGTTCAACTGGTGTCCGACGCAGGATCCATCGTTCAACACGCAGGGCATGTCTGTGGGGTGGGGCGACACGTACGGCGCCAACCTTCCGGGCCAGAGCCTGCCGATCGGCGATCTCGCGCCGGGCGTCTATCGGCTGCGCCACGTATTCGATCCGAAGAATCTGCTGCTCGAGAAAGACGACAGCGACAACGAGTCCTGCAAGCTGGTCGAGATCGGCGACGGCGCGAACGGTCGCTACGTCGCCGACCGCGGGCTCTGCAATCCGCCGCCGCAGCCCACGATCACCAGCATTGCCCCGCGCTCCGCGCAGCACGGAACGTGCGTCAACGTCACGATCACCGGCACCAATCTGGAGCCGGAGCTGCAGGTTTCGCTCTCCGGCGGCACGGGTCCGTTACCCGGCGTGAAGACGACTGCTTTCGATGTCGCCGGCACCTATCTCACCGCGACGATCTGCGTGCCGAAGGCGAAGGGCAACACGAAGACGCCGAAGCTCGGCAGCGATCCCGTGTGGGACATCACGCTGGCGGGCACGTACGCCGGGACGGCGCCGGTCGTGCGCACGAATCTGTTCACGGTCACACCCTGAGTCGATGGGGAATTCCCAGGAGATCACAATGAAGAAATCAGTCCTGATGGCGGCGATCGCCAGCGCGATCGCCATGGCTGGCCCGCAAACCGCGGCGGCGGACGGCGGCGACTTCAAGCTCGACTTCATCGCGGCCGCGCCGTTTACGTACGATCATGGAACGGGCGGCGGCGCGTTCGACGATCGCACGATCGGCAAAGCGAACGACGTCGTCGAATCGCTCGAGGGCGGCGACTTCGCCTGCGGCGATCTGGTCACGCACTTCGTGCAGATCACGGTGCCGAATCTCGCGGCGGCCCAGCAGACGATCCGCATGAATTTCAAGTGGACCGCGGATTCGACCGGCCAGTCCGGCGCGGCCTACGACCAGATGCACAATCCGAAGATCAACACCGGCGTCATCGCAGGCGCCGCGGGCGAGGGACCGGGCGGCACCGATGCGGGCAATGTCGAAGTGGCCCCGGCGGCCTCAGTTGTGGGCTTCACGCAGAATCTCACCCAGGTCTTGCACAGCAAGGGTGCGGAGCACTCAGCAGCGGTCGACGTCGCGGGCCTGAATGGCGGCGACAAAGTCGTGCTGCGCTTCGAGCTGGACATTCACTGCAACGGTCAGGATCCGACGGGCAACTTGCAGGCGACGCTCGATACTGCCGCAGTCACTGCCGGCGGCACGGGGAAGATCGGCTCGGGTGCGCAGACCATTCCGCTCAAGCGCGTCGGCGACATCAAGCCCTGCGACAAAGACTGCCCCAAGTAACGCGCGCGTGAACACACGCCCCGGCACAAGCCGGGGCGTGGATGCGCGTCAATCCAGCATGTTGGCGGGCACTTTCCCGCCGTGCGCCGCGAGCTCTTTCATCACTCGCTTGTGCAACCAGATGTTCATGGCTGCGGAATCGTTCTGATCGCCGGTGTAGCCGAGCTCGCGCGCCAGCTCCTTGCGGTTCTCCAGGCTCGAGTCCATGCCGACCAGCTTCATCAGGTCGACGATGGACGTCCGCCAGTTGAGCTTCTGAGAGTTACCGGCAGCCATTTTTTCCAGCGACGCTTCGACGTCTACGGACTGCGCCGGTGCTTGCGCCGGCTTCGGCGGTGCAGCAGTGGGTGCGCTGCCGGCCGATGGTGGGCGGTTGGCGCCGGGCGGCGGACTAGCGGGTGCGTTCGGTCGTGCCTCAGCCTTGTTGCCGAAGATTGCGTCTTTGATCTTGCTGAAAATGCTCATGGCGTTGTCCTCCGAGTGAGGAGTCAACGGCGACCGGACCGTTTAGTTCCAGATTTCACAGGTGTGCGAGCACGCGCACACCTCCGTCCAGATGCCCCGACGGCACGACGACCACCTGTTCGCCGATGCGGTGAAACCGCAGGTCGATGCACTCGGAGCGCAGCGGCAACTCGTGAATGGTCAGCGACTCGACGCCGATCGGCAGCGTCGGTTGCGTCACGTGTACTTCCTGGCGCTCGCCGTCCACTTGAATGCCCAGGCAGGCTTGCAACAGCAGAAACACGGAACCGGATGCCCAGGCCTGAGGCTGGCATGCGACGGGGTAGGGCGCCGGCCCCTGGCCTGCGACGCGCGGAAAGCCGCAGAACAACTCCGGCAGCCGCATGCCGAACTGGTTGGCCGTCTCGAAGATGCCGTTGAGGATCTGCGCTACGTTGGTTCGTCCACCGTAACGCGAAATGCCGGCGGCGCAGATCGACGTGTCGTGCGGCCAGATCGAGCCGTTGTGATACGACATCGGGTTGTAGCGCGGCTCACGCTCCGCGAGCGTACGGA
>DATEKT010000261.1:0-2413 GCA_035277305.1 Steroidobacteraceae bacterium
AACGGCTAAGCGGCAAAGGAGCATAGATCATGCGAGCCCTCCACACCGCCGCCACCGGCATGAAGGCGCAGGAACTCAACGTGCAGGTGATATCGAACAATATCGCCAACATGCGCACGACCGGCTACAAGCGCCAGCGCGCGGAATTCCAGGACCTGCTCTACGAGCACGTGCGCCGCGTCGGCACACAGACATCCGACCAGGGCAACCAGCTGCCGGCCGGCGTCGAGCTCGGCGCGGGCGTGAAGACCGTCGGCACGCCGCGCCTGATGACCCAGGGCTCGCTGGTGCAGACCGGCAAGGACTACGACGTCGCGATCCGCGGCGAAGGCTTCTTCCAGATCACGCTGCCGGACGGACGCACCGCCTATACGCGCGACGGCTCGTTCGAGCTCGACTCGCAGGGGCGCATCGTCACCGCGCAGGGCAACGTGCTCAGCCCCGGTCTCACGATCCCGCAGAACGCCACCTCGGTCACGGTCAACGCGCAGGGCCAGGTCGCCGCCACGCTGCCCGGCACGACGACGCCGACGGTGATCGGGCAGATCCAGCTCGCGATGTTCATCAACAAGGCGGGCCTGCAGGGCATCGGCGACAACCTCTATCTCGAGACGCCCTCCTCCGGCACGCCGCAGGTCGGCAATCCCAATCAGGACAGCTTCGGCAACCTGCAGCAGGGCAATCTCGAACAGGCGAACGTCGAGGCGGTGAGCGAGATCTCCGACCTGATCGCGGCGCAGCGCGCCTACGAGATGAACGCCAAGGTGATCACGGCGACCGACCAGATGCTGCAGTCCACCTCGCAGATGCTGCGCTGAGGGAGAGCGATGATGCGCGCCGCGATCTCCATTCTGCTTCTCGCGCTCGGCACAATTCCCGCCACTGCGCAAACCCCGCGGCTCAAGCCGCAGGCGATCGTCGCGAGCGAGGTCGTGCGCATCGGCGATCTGATCGAGAACGCGGGCCTTGCGGCGAACACGCCGGTGTTCCGCGCGCCCGACCTTGGACAGACCGGCGCGGTGCCGGCGCGCGCCGTGCTCGACGCGGTCCGCCCGTACGGGCTGATCGCGGTCGAGACGCGCGGTCTCGCCGAAGTATCGGTGACGCACGCGAGCCGCACGATCGCGACGGACGATATCGAGCAGCGGGTCATCGCTGCACTCACGGCGCGCTACAATCTGGGCAAACCCGAAAATCTGAAAATCTCGTTCGATCGCGACGTGCGTCCGATCGAGCTTGCGCTCACGTCGACGTCCGAGCTTGCGCTCGCGCGCATCAATTACGACGCCCAGACGCGGCGCTTCGACGTGAGCTTCGAGCTGGCGGGCGCGGCGCGCAACGTCTGGCGTTACACCGGCACCGCGGCCGAGACGATCGAAGCCGCCGTGCTCACGCGCGCGATCAGCCGCGGCGACGTCCTCAAGGCGGGCGACTTTACGATCGAGCGGCGTCCGAAAGCCGAATTCGCGAACGAACCGCCGGCCCCCGCCACCGAGGTCGCCGGGCTCGCGGCGCGGCGCTCCGTGCGCATCGGCCAGCCGTTGCGCAACGCCGACCTGATGAAGCCCGAGATCGTGAAGAAGAACGACATGGTGCTGCTGCACTACGAGGTGCCGGGCATCGTGCTGACCATGCGCGGCCAGGCGCAGGACTCCGGCACCGAAGGCGACGTCGTCAACGTGCTCAACGTCAACTCGAAGCGCGTGATCCAGGGCGTCGTCACCGGCCCCGGCCGCGTCACCATCCTGGCGCCGAAGGCTGCGCGCCTCGCCGCCGTCACCGAATGAACCGAGTGAGTCCCATGTCGAACAGACCGCGTCTTCCCGCAACGCTCGCGACCCTGCTGGCAACGGGTCTGCTCGCGAACTGCTCGGCGCTCGACCGGCTGAAGAATGTCGGCGAGAAGCCCGAGCTGTCCGCGATCGAGAACCCGACCGCGCAACCCGGCTACAAGCCGGTGCAGATGCCGATGCCGGCGCCGCAGCCCGCGACCTACAATCCGAACTCGCTCTGGCGCAACGGCTCGCGCGCCTTCTTCAAGGACCAGCGCGCGATGCAGGTCGGCGACATCATGACCGTGAAGGTGAAGATCACCGACAACGCCAAGATCGAGAACGGCACCGCGCGCAGCCGCGCCAGCAAGGAGGATTCCGGCGTCACGGACTTCATCGGCAGCAAACTGCTCACCGGCGATGCGGCCAAGCTGATGCCCGGCAAGATCCTCACCACCGACTCGACCTCATCGACCGACAACAAGGGTTCGGTGAACCGTCAGGAGGCCTTGCTCACCAACGTCGCCGCCGTCGTCACGCAGGTTCTGCCGAACGGTAATCTCGTGGTCGAGGGCAAACAGGAGGTGCGCGTCAACTTCGAGATCCGGGAGCTGATCGTCGCCGGCATCGTGCGGCCGGAG
>DATEKT010000262.1:0-2060 GCA_035277305.1 Steroidobacteraceae bacterium
GGTGGTGCGCGGGGCCAATTCGGACATCCTCTCGCCCGCGACGGTCGATGCGATGCGCGCACGCCGGCTCGACATCGACGTGGTCGAAGTGCCGGATCAGGGCCACGCCCCGCTGCTCGCCGAAGCCGAGGTCATCGCGCGGATCGCAGCCTTCGTCACGCTGTGCGACGTCTCAGCGTTCGGGTTCTGACGCGTCGCCCCGACAGGCCTGCAAGCCGTCGTCAGTGAGCGACGCCGGGAACGCGCGCGATGCGCCGGGGCAACAGCCGGCGCAAGGCCATTCGGTGCATCGCGAATTCTGCGAGGCCGAAGGGTACGCCTATGACCAGTCCGGCCGCGATGAGCGCCCAGAATAGCCACCAAACCGAGGGGGACCCGGCGGCAAGCATGTCTGTGGCGACCATCATTGCGGCAAAGTGGACCAGAAACAGCCCGTAGGATGCGTCGCCCAGGCGCACCGCCAAACGCGGCCATTTGTCGAATTGCGTTGCCGCAATCAGGATTGCCGACAGGCCGATGCCGAGCACGATCAAGGCCGAAACATGCGGCAGCGCTGGGAAGAACGGCAGAAGCGCAATCGCCACGATCGCGACCCCGAGGCAGTGCACGGCCGACGCCCGCGAGAGCAGATCGATGTTGAGTGCACAGAGCAGCCCGAGCGCAAAGAACAGATTGAACTGGGCCAGCGGGATAACCGCTCCCGGCGTCGCGAGCAGCTTTCCGCCGGTGTACGGCGATGCGGCAAGTATCGCCAGGATCCAGAAGATACACGACCAGGTCAGCGCACGATCAGACAGCCGCAGCGCAAACACGATCGCTGCGAGCATGTAGAAAAAGACCTCGAACACCAGCGTCCACACAGGCAATTGCATGGCGGGGTAGCCGAAGGACGGCAGCAGCAACGCGGCGAACCACTTGAAGCCGGTGGGCTGCCCGACTGCGATCGCGGCGACTGCACTGAGCGCATAGGCGATCCAGAAGGCCGGATAGATGCGCAGTGCGCGTCGGATTGCAAATTCCACGGTCGGAAGATGCCGGTTCAGCCCGATGACAAAGCCGGAAATCGTGAAAAACATCACGACACCGATCAACCCGAAATCGACTTTGATAACCTCGCTGTAGGGCGTCCGCGTCGCCGTTGCGGCGAAATATCCGGCGTGCTGCACGACCACGAGAAGCGCAGCAATTCCGCGCAGCGCGCTCACCCCGGGAAAATACTGCATTCGAGCGTCGTCGCAGAAACAAGCGCTAACTTGGTTTGGTGCTGGGAAGGACTCTACTTGAGACCCCATAGCAAAAAAACCCCCGGCTTGCGCCGGGGGTTTCCGTTGAGGTGCGTTTGCTTCAGCCGATCATGGCCAGAAGTTACGCTGCCAGCGCAGGATGCCGGAGAACACGTCTTCGTTGCCGACATTGTAGAGGCCGGATGCACGACCGCCAGCGCCGCCGAAGTTCATCAGCACGCCGCGAGCCGCCACAGGGTTGGCCGCTTCATGCTTCTGCTCGATCTTGGCGTACACGACTTCCACGCCGATATCGAGGTTCGGCACCGGGTTCCAGATGGTCCGCGTGCCGATTGCCCAGACGTTGAAGTCGGGGTTACAGCCGAGAACCGGACCGGTGGCGAAGTTCGGCGTCGCACCGAGGAAGGTGCGGACCGGACCGACCGGCGACGAGCAGAAGATGTCCGTCGCGCGCGCGTTGTAATCGGTCGCCGTGAAGGCGCCGAACACTGACGAGCGCAACGCCGGCGTCCAGTAGTGCTGGAGAGCCGCCGCGATCGTCCACACCGTGGTCAGTTCGAGACCGCTTGCGCCGGTTGCGCCGGTCGAGATGGTCGCAGGACCAATCACGTTGGCGAACACCGCATCGAGCGGCCATGCGGCAGCAACGGACGCGCCGTTGAAGCGCACGAACGACGAGTACTGGCCGTTCTGGTTCCAGCCGGTGTAGGACACGGCACCAACCGTGTACGCACCTTCGATCCAGAACTGGTCACCCTTCGCCCACGGCAGGTTGATCACGATGCCGGCCATGATGGCGTAGCCCCACTTGTCTTC
>DATEKT010000263.1:0-10051 GCA_035277305.1 Steroidobacteraceae bacterium
CGAATCGCGCAAGCCATAGCGATCCACGATGGCGATGCACTCCGCAAAGGTCGTCGGATCCGCGACCGTCGGCCCGGAGCCGATCGCGGCCGGCGCATCGCCGATCACATCGGAGATCGCGAGCGTGCAGAACGTCGTGCACTTCGCGCGCTGACGCAAGCGGCCACCGGTGACAGCCGAGAGATGCTTGCGAACTGCGTTGATCTCGTCGATGCCGGCGCCGCCGTTGACGAGCAGACGGTTCGCCGCTTGCACGTCGACGAACGACACACCTGCCGCGGGCTCCACGAGCAGCGCAGAAGCACCGCCGGTCAAAACGAAGAATATCGTGTCGCCTGCCGCCGCCGCCTCGACGGTCTGCATCAGTTCTCGCGTGCCCGCGAGACCCGCCGCGTCAGGCACTGGGTGGCCTCCTTCCAGAACGCGAATGCGACGCAGCGGTTGTGCATGACCATGCTTCACGAGCACGACGCCGGAATCGATGCGATCGCCGAGCACGGCTTCGAGCCCGCGGGCGAGCGACGCTGCCGCCTTGCCTGCGCCAGTCACGAAGATGCGGCCCCGCAGCGGCACCTCGAGCAGTCCGCCCGGCCCCGAGTAGCGCCACGTGTCGCCACTGACATTCGAATTGGCCGCCAGCAGATCTTCGCCCTGCGCGGCGCGCACCGCAGCGTCGAAGAGCCTGGTGAGCAGTGGATGCGGCATCAACCGCGAATGTTCGAGCGCAGGAACTGTCCGAGCCAGCGGCCGACGCGCTCGCGATCGTTCGGCTCGCTCAAGGTTGCGAGCGCGCGATCCGCCTGTTCGGCGGTGTACTTGGAGCTGCGCCGCAACTCGATCAGCGCCGACGCATACTCCGGCGTGAACTCGGGATGCGACTGCAGGGACATCGCGCGCCGCTGCGAATACTCAACGATGCCGTACGGCGTGAACTCGCTGCCGCCGAGCACGCGCGCATCGGCAGGCAACTGCACGATCTGATCCTGGTGCGAAGCCGGCACCGCGATCGAGCGCGCATCGTCCATCCACGCCGCGCGATCGTGCACCTCGTAACGATGCAGCCCGATCCCCCAACCGCGCGGCGACTTGATCACCTTGCCGCCGAACGCCTCCGCCATCACCTGGTGACCGAAGCAGATTCCGACCATCGCGCTGCGTCCGCTCGCATCGCGGATGAAATCCTTGAGCGGAGCGATCCACGCATCGCCGTCGTAGACCCCCGAAGCCGAGCCGGTGATGACATACGCACTGCAACTTTCGGCGCCCTCGGGCAGCTTGCCGTTGCGCACGTCGAACGTCACGAACTCGTGCTCGTTACCCAGCAGCGCCTGGATCATCGCGGCGTACGAGCCGAATTGCTCATGCAACGGCGGCGGCGGACTGCCCGTTTCGAGAATTCCGACTCTGATCTGCGACATAACTGCATTGTACGCAGTGTCGCGCTTGACAGGCGCAGGGCGAAAACGTCTGATGGCGCTCCGGGGAGTTTTTTGCATGCAGTCGACGAATAACGAGAATGGGGCCAGCCGCCCGACCGGCGCGAGTGCGGACTCCCTACTGCAGAGCTCGTCCACCGCACCCGCGACGATCCTCGTGGTGGAAGACGAAACCCTGGTCAGCTTCTTCATGCGCACGCTGCTCGAAGAGCGCGGGCTCGAGGTTGCCGTGGCGGCCACGGCCGCCGAGGCGCTCCAGCTGATCGGGACGCTCGCTCCGCGCCTCGGCGCCGCCATCATCGATGTCGGCCTGCCGGACACCCCCGGGGATCAGCTGGTGGCGCCGATCCGGGCCACGCTCCCCGACCTGCCCATCGTGATCGCCACGGGCTTCTCCGAAACGCAGTTCAGCAGGCGTTTCCAGGCCGACGAGCGGGTCAGGGTGATCGGCAAGCCGTTCGACGCGCCGCTCCTGTGGTCGGCGCTGGCCGAGCTGGACGATCAGTTCGCCTGATCGGGGAACCCGGCGGCCCGCCGCCGCATTCATAGCTTTCAGCGGTCGTCCGCCGACCGATCTATAACTACACGACCCTGCCAGGGGCATGACCGACCCAATGTCAAAGACCCCGCCGATCGTCGAACGCTGGGCGGAGGACTTTCTGGAGAATGCGGTCGTCGGCCTGCACACGGTCGACGCCGACGGCCTGATCAGCTGGGCGAACCGCGCCGAGCTGGACATGCTCGGCTATGAGCCCGGCGAATACATCGGCCGGCCGGCCGCCGATTTCCTCGTTCCGCCCGGCCAGGCCGACGCCCTGCTCACGCGCGTGCGTGCCGGCGAAAAGCTGCGCGACGAGCACGTGCAGATTCGCTGCAAGGACGGCACGACCCGGGACATGGTCGTCAACTCCAGCCCGCTGATCGTCGACGGCAAGTTCGTCTGCACCCGTTCCTCGATGCGCGACGTCAGCGAGCAGCGCACCGTCGAAGGTCATCTGCGCCGCGAGGCCGAGCGCTGGGAAATCCTGCACAAGATCGGCGTCACCCTGTCGAGCCACACGGAGCTGGAGCAGCTGGTCCAGACTGTCACCGATGCGGCGGTCCAGCTGGTTGGCGCGGAGTTCGGCGCGTTCTTCTACAACGTCGAGAAGCCCGAAGGCGGCTCGTTCATGTTGTACACGCTGTCCGGCGCGCCGCGCGAAGCGTTCGCGAATTTTCCGATGCCGCGCGCGACCGCGCTGTTCGGCCCGACGTTCCGTGGCGAACGCCTGGTGCGAATCGACGATGTGCTCGCGCATCCGGATTACGGCAAGTCCGCTCCGTACCATGGCATGCCCAAAGGTCATTTGCCGGTCCGCAGCTATCTCGCCGCCCCGGTCATCTCGCGCGAAGGCAGCGTGCACGGCGGTTTGTTCTTCGGGCACTCCACGCCCAGCGTGTTCACGCATCGCGACGAGCTGATCGTCGGCGGTATCGCCGCGCAAGCGGCCATCGCAATGGACAACGCGCGGCTGTTCCGCGAGAGCCAGCGGGCGCAGGCGGATTTGCGCAAGCTCAATGAGGAGCTCGAACAGCGCATTACCGACCGTACCGCCGATCTGCGCCGCTCGGAATTGCAGTTCAAAGAGCTGGTCAGCGGCGTCGTCGACTACGCCATCTACATGCTCGACACCGAAGGCCACATCGTCAGCTGGAATGCCGGCGCCGAGCGCATCAAGGGCTACTCGCGCCCGGAGGTCATCGGCAAGCACTTCTCGCTGTTCTACACGCCGGAGGATCGCGAGAAAGGCGTCCCGCAGCGGGCGCTGACGACCGCGGCGACTCTCGGCAAATACGAGGCCGAAGCGTGGCGCGTGCGCAAGGACGGGCATCGCTTCTGGGCGAGCGTCGTGATCGACGCGATCTACAACGAAAGCGGCGTGCACATCGGCTTCGCCAAGGTGACGCGCGACCTCACCGAGCGCCGGCTGATCGAGGAACAGCTGCGGCAGTCGCAGAAGATGGAGGCGATCGGCCAGCTCACCGGCGGTGTCGCGCACGACTTCAACAACCTGCTGACCGTCATCGTCGGCAACCTCGAGACGATCTGGCGGCACGCGCCGGCCGACGACGGCAAGGTGCGGCGCGCGCTCGACCAGGTGACGCGCGGCGCACAACGCGCCGTGACGCTCACCCAGCAGTTGCTGGCTTTCTCGCGGCGCCAGCCGCTCAATCCGAAACCGACGGACATCAACCGCCTCGTCGCCGGCATGTCCGACCTGGTTCGCCGCACGATCGGCGAGAACATCGCGGTCGAGACGGTGCTGGCCGGCGGCCTGTGGCGCGTGGAGATCGATGCGCACCAGCTCGAGAGCGCGCTGCTGAATCTCGCAGTGAACGCTCGCGACGCGATGCCGGACGGCGGCAAGCTCACGATCGAAACCGCGAACGCGCATCTCGACGACGGCTATGCCGATGCTTATCCGGAGCTGAAGCCGGGACAGTATGTCGTCACGTGCGTCACCGACACCGGCACTGGCATGACGCCCGATGTCATCGCGCGCGCATTCGAGCCGTTCTATACCACCAAACCGATCGGCCAGGGCACGGGTCTCGGCCTGAGCCAGGTGTACGGCTTCGTCAAGCAGAGCGGCGGCCACGTCAAGCTGTACAGCGAGGCTGGCCATGGCACGACAGTGAAGATCTATCTGCCCCGCATGACCTCGCCGCGCGACGAAGAGCGCGAAACGCACGTCATCGCACCGCTCCGCGGCGGCCTGCACGAGGTCGTGCTGGTCGTCGAGGACGACAACGACGTGCGCCTGTTCACTTCCGAGAGTCTGCGCGAGCTCGGCTTCACGGTGCTGGAGGCGTACGACGGCCCGTCGGCGCTCAAGCAGCTGGAGCTGCACCCGGAGATCCAGCTCCTCTTCACCGACGTCGGGTTGCCGGGCATCAATGGCGCGCAGCTCGTCGCCGCCGCGCGCGGGTTGCGTCCGGAGCTGAAAGTCCTGTTCACCACGGGCTACGCGCGCAACGCGATCGTGCACCAGGGGCGACTCGATGCCGGCGTGGAGCTGATCACCAAGCCGTTCACGCGCGCCCAGCTCGCAATCCGCATCCGCGACGTGCTGGACGTGCCGGTCATCAGCGAGCGCAATCCGGTGGCGCTGGTGGTCGAAGACGAAGCGCTGGTGCGCATGTTCATTCTCGATCAGCTGCAGGATCTGGGCTTCGACGTGATCGAAGCCGGCACCGCGGCCGAAGGGTTGCGCGCGGCGCGCAGTCATCAGCAAGTGGACGTCGCGATCATCGATCGCGGTCTGCCGGATCGCGACGGGATGGAGGTCGTCGCGGAGCTGCGCACGCAGCTACCGTCGTTGCCGGTGATCGTAGCGAGCGGTTACGGCGGGCTGCCCGAGAGCGCAGCACTGCGCAATGACCCGCACATCCGCTTCATGTCGAAACCGTACGACATCGACGGGCTCACCGCAGCGCTGCGCAGCCTGCACGTGCGAACGAAGGAAATGCGCTGAGCTACTGCGGGATGACCGCTGTCGCTTCGATCTCGACTTTCGCTCCCGGCTCGAGCAATCCCGCGACGCCCACGACCGACATCGGCGGATAGTGCCGGCCGATCACTTCGCGGTACGCGGCGCCGATCTCCTTCTGCTCCGCGCGATATTCGTCGAGAGTCGTGACCCACCACGTGAGACGCACCAGGTGCTCGGGACGGCCGCCCGCCTGTGCGAGCAGCACGACGACGTTCTGCAGCGCCTGCCGCACTTGCAAGGCGAAGCGGCTGCTGACGAGCTGCTGGCTCTCGTTCCAGCCGATCTGGCCGGCGAGATAGACCTGGCGGCCGCTCGTGATCACGCCGTTCGCATAGCCTTTCGGCACCATCCAGCCCGGGGGTTGCAGGAACTCAGCCATCAGTTGCTCTCTCTCAATTGCCCAGAAAGACGGGTTTCTGTTTTGCGATGAAAGCGCGATACGCGCGGCGGAAGTCTTCAGTGTGCATGCACAGTGCCTGCGCTTGCGCCTCAGCTTCGATCGCCTGCTCCAGGCTCATGCTCCATTCCTGATTCAGCATCGTCTTGGTGATGCCGTTTGCGAACGACGGACCCGCTGCGATTTCCTGTGCGAGCTGCGTCGCCACGTCCGCAAGCTGTTCCGGCGCTGCGAGACGATTGAAGAACCCCCATTGCAGCGCTTCGTCGCCATTCATGCTGCGCCCGAGATACAAGAGCTCGGCCGCGCGACCCTGGCCGATGATGCGCGGCAGGATCGCGCACGCTCCCATGTCGCAGCCCGCGAGCCCGACGCGATTGAACAGGAACGAGGTCCGCGAGCGCGACGTGCCGACGCGCAGATCGCTGACCATCGCGATGATCGCGCCCGCGCCGGCGCAGACTCCGTCGACGGCGGCGACGATCGTTTGCGGGCACCCGCGCATCGCCTTGACCAGGTCGCCGGTCATGCGCGTGAACGCCAGCAGGCCAGTCGTGTCCATTTTCGTGAGTGGACCGATGATGTCGTGCACGTCACCGCCGGAACAGAAGTTGTCGCCGGCGCCGCTGATGACGACCGTGTTGATTGCCCCCTCCCTGCTCTCCCCCGCATGCGGGGGAGGGTTGGGATGGGGGCCTGCCAGCGAGCGGAACAGGTCGCGCAACTCCGCGTACGACTCGAACGTCAGCGGGTTCTTGCGCTCCGGCCGGTTCAGCACGACGCGGCCGACCGCGCCCTCGACCGACCACTGAAAATGAGAAGGCTGCATGATCGTCACTCCGTCTCCCTCTCGTCGAGCGGAACCTTGTCGAGGATGTGTTCTTTGAGCGTGTGCAGCCGCTCGGCAAGCGATCGCGCCTCGCGCGCCGAAAGTCCGGCAAACATGTCGGCAATCCAGCGCTCGTGCTCGGCGGCCATCGCACGGAAGACGCGGCGGCCTTCGCGCGTCAGCTTGACCCGCAAGGCGCGGCGATCGGCGCCGTCCGACTCCCGCACCACGAGACCTTCGTCTTCGAGATTGTCCGTCAGGCCGGTCACGTTGCCGCCGGTCACCATCAGCCGGCTCGACAGCTCGCTCATCCGCAAGCCTTGCGGCGAACGATCGAGCTGCGCCATCAGGTCGAAGCGCGGCAAGGTCGTACTGAAGCGCGCCTGCAGGCGACGGCGCACGCGGCTTTCGACCAGGCTGGTGCAAGCGTACAGACGCAGCCACAACCGCAGCGCGTGATGATCGTCGCTGGTCGCGCGAGTTTCTGCGTCGATCGGTCGCCGGTCCGCGCTCACATCAATTCTCCGCCGGCGACGGCGATGCTCTGACCCGTGATGCTGGCAACCTCATTCGTGCACAGCCAGAGCACGGTCTGCGCCACTTCCTCCGGCGACACCATGCGCCCTTGCGGATTGTGCGCAGTGAAGACGGCACGGACATCCGCTTCGGAGCGACCCGTCTTCTTCTGGATCGCCGCGATGGCGTCGCGCGAAAGATCCGTATCGGTGTAGCCCGGGCACACCGCATTCACCGTGACGTTCTTGCGCGCGAGCTCCATTGCGAGCGCGCGCGTCAGCCCGATGACGCCGTGCTTCGCCGCGCAATAAGCGGTCACATAGGGATACCCAGTCAGCCCTGCTGTGCTCGCGACATTGATGATCCGTCCGCGGTCCGCCTGCAGCATGTCCGGTAACACGCAACGGATGCAGCGATAGACGCTGCCGAGATTGACCGAGAGCATCTCGTTCCACAGCGACTCGTCGCCAACGTGCAGCGGCGCGCTGCGCGCCTGCCCTGCGTTGTTCACGAGGATCGTCACGGGACCGAAACGCTCCTTCGCTTGCGCGAAAGCCGACTGCACCGCCGCACCGTCCGTCACATCCGCTACGGCCACGAACGTTTCGGTGCGCAACTCCGCCGCGACTTTGTCCAGCGACTCGCGAGTGCGGCCGAAGAGACTGATCCTGGCGCCCGTCCCCGCCAGCGCGTGCGCGATTGCAGCGCCGATACCACGGGCCGCGCCGGTGATGACTACGTGCTCGTTGCGCAGCGAATTCGTCATACGGCTCCTGTCAGTAGCGCGGCACGCTGCAGATTGCGCTCCAACTGGCTCTTGCCAGACAGGTATTGCTCCGGCCACCACTGCCCGGTGTGTTGCAGCTGCGCGGCGGCCTGCAACGTCCAGCTCGGATTGGCGAGATGCGGCCGCGCAATGGCGCACAGATCGGCGCGACCGGAAGCAATGATCGAGTTCACGTGATCCGGCTCGTAGATGTTGCCGACGGCGATCGTCGGGATCTTCAGCGTGTTGCGCACGAAGTCGGAGAACGGCGTCTGGTACATCCGGCCGTAGACCGGTTTCTGCCACGGCACCGTCTGACCCGTCGACACGTCGAGCAGGTCCGCGCCCGCTTCGTGCAGCGAACGTGCGATTGCGATCAGATCCTCGTCGCACAGGCCGCCCTGTGCCCAATCGCTCGCGGAGATTCGAACCGAGAGCGGCATGCCGGCAGGCATGATCGCGCGCACGGCGCGAACGACTGCCGTCGGGAAGCGCACGCGATTGCCGACAGTGCCGCCGTAGCGGTCGGTCCGCTGGTTCGTGAGCGGCGACAGGAAACTCGCGAGCAGATAGCCGTGCGCCATGTGCAGCTCGATCATGTCGAAGCCGGCCTGCAAGCCCAGCTGTGCCGCGGTGACGAACTGCGCGGTGATCTCTGCGATATCCGCTTCGCTCGCCTCTTGCGGCACCTGGCTCACACCTTCGATGTACGGCAGCGGCGAGGCGGCGATGATCGGCCAGTTGCCTGCGGGCAGCGGATAGTCGGCCTGATCCCAGCCTAGCTGCGTCGATCCCTTGCGCCCCGAGTGTCCGAGCTGCAGGCAGAATTTCGCCTGCGTGTTGCCGTGCACGAAATCGACGATGCGTCGCCACGCATCGCGTTGTGCTTCATTCCACAGCCCCGTGCATCCCGGAGAGATGCGCCCATGCGGCGATACGCACGTCATCTCCGTCACAACAAGTCCTGCTCCACCCGTTGCACGCGAGCCGTAGTGCACGAGATGCCAGTCGCTCGGCATGCCATCGATGGCCGAGTACTGCGCCATCGGCGACACCACGACGCGATTGACCAGCTCCAGCTCGCGTACTTTGAACGGCAGGAACATCGGAGCGCAGGTGCGGTCAGCGACACCCACGCGCTGCGCGAGCGTTCGCTCGATGTCGCCGACGAATCCGGCATCGCGCAGCTTCAGGTTGTCGTGCCCGATGCGCTGACTGCCCGTCAACAGGCTGTAAGTGAACTGCAGCGGCTCGAGGTGCGTGTAGCGCGCCACGTTCTCGAACCACTCCATCCGGTTACGCGCCGCGCTCTGCAGCTTGAGCGCTTCGAGCTCGCGCTCCTCCTGGTAGCGGTGCAGCGCCTCGCTCACGTCGCCGCCGCGCGCGACTTCGCGGCTCAGCGCGATCGCATCTTCCATCGCGAGCTTCGTGCCCGAGCCGATCGAGAAATGTGCGGTATGCGCGGCATCGCCGATCAGCACGACGTTGCGCGTGAACCAGCGCCGGCACAGCACGCGGTTGAAGTTCAGCCACGCCGAGCCGCGCAGATGCCGGGCGTTGCTCATCAGCCGCGCGCCGCCGAGGTACTTGCCGAACATGCGCTCGGCGAACTCGATCGACTCATCCGTCGTCGCACGGTCGAGGCCGTGGGCCAGCCACGTTTCCTCCCGCGTCTCGACGATCACCGTCGAAAGGTCCTTGCTGAACTGGTAGGCGTGGATCTGGAACCAGCCGTGCTCGCTGCGCTCGAACGCGAACGTGAACGACGGGAAGCGCTGCGTGGTGCCTAGCCAGATGAAGCGGCATTTGCGCACGTCGACGTTCGGCTCGAATGCCGCCGCGTACTGCTGCCGCACACGACTGTTGACACCGTCCGACGCGATCAGCAGATCGGCATCGGCGAACTCCGCCTCATCCCGCACTTCGTGCTGAAAGCTCTGCTCGACGCCGAGGCTCGCCGCGCGCTCCTGCAGGATGTTGAGCAGCCGCTTCCGCTCGATGCCCGCGAAGCCGTGGCCGCTGGTGCGGATCATGCTGCCGTGAATGTGGACGTCGATGTCGTCCCAGTGATGGAAGCTGTCCACGATTGCGGCGTGCGAAGGCGCATCCGCGGCCGCGAACCCGGCCATCGTCTGGTCCGAGAACACCACGCCCCAGCCGAAGGTGTCGTCGGGCCGATTGCGCTCGTAGACCTCGATGCGGGTGCGCGGCAACGCCTGCTTCAGCAGGATCGCCGAGTACAGGCCCGCCGGCCCACCACCCATGCAAACGATGCGCTTCACGGGCAGGAACTTTAGGACTGGGTAATTGAGATGTCAAACAATTGACAAGAGACGGTGGGAGAGTCCGCCGGGGGTCTGCGGAGGTGAGACGTCCGCCGGAGGGTGCAAACGGAAGAATGACTCTCGCCAAGATCGCCGAGATCGCCAAGGCCGGATGGGAAGCGTCCTGACACGAAGTCTTCTCGTTCTTCCTTGGCGATCTTGGCGATCTCTGCGAGAGATATCCTGACTCTCCCTCTCCCTCCCACCCTCGTGTACATTTCCACCATGTCGTACATCTTCCCGCCGCCTC
>DATEKT010000264.1:0-16570 GCA_035277305.1 Steroidobacteraceae bacterium
GATGGTGGCGCAGCTGACCCAGCATTTCCCCGAGCTGGTCGTGATCGTTGCCGGCAAGCGCGAGGACAGCGCTGCGCTGATGCAGCTGACCGCGACCGGCCGCATCTTCCGCTTCCTGCTCACGCCGCTGTCGCACGGCCAGACGCGCCTCGCGCTCGAGGCCGCGGTCACGCAGCACCAGGACCTGCTCGCCCAGGGACAGCGCCTCAGCGCGTCCAGCGGCACGACGGGCGGGGACAACAAGAATTACGTGATGACCTACGGCGCGCTCGCCGCGGGTCTGCTGATCGTCATCGGCGGCATCTGGTTCGGCGTCAACAAGTTCACCGGCGAGCCGGCGCCCGCGCCGGTCGCGCAGCAGCCCACGCCCGCGGGTCAGCCCGGCGGCGTGCCGGAAAAGATCGATCCGGTGCAGGCCGAGCTGCAGCTCGCCAAAGACGCCTTCGGCCAGGGCAAGTACCTCGAGCCCGCCGGCGACAGCGCGCTGGATTACTACCGCAGCGCCCTCGCCCTCGACCCGAACAGCGCCGCGGCGAAGGAAGGTATCCGCGACGTCGTCGACAAGATTCTCGAGCGCGCCGAGCAGTCGCTCACGAGCGAGAAGCTCGAAGACGCCAGCCGCAACATCGAGCTGGCGCGCGACATCGACCCGGCGCATCCGCGCCTCGCGTTCCTCGACACGCAAATGGCGCGCGAGCGTGAGCGCATCAAGCTGAGCCAGGCGGCCGACGTCGCCAACCGCGTGAAGACGCTGGTCAACCAGGCGAACGACCGCATGCAGAACGGCCGGCTGATCACGCCGGCGAACGGCAGCGCGCGCGACGCGCTGGCCGAAGCCCGCCGCCTCGATGCCACCGATCCGAACGTGGTGCAGTCGGTGCGCGACTTCGCCGGAATGATGACCGAGGAAGCGCGCAAGTCGCTCGCCGAAGGCAACATCGCGGAAGCGCAGAACTACGTGACCATCGTGCGTCAGATGGGCTCGGCGGGCGCGGCTCTCGCCGCCGTCGAGCGCCAGCTCGCCGACGCGAACAAAGCGGCCACCGCCGCCACTCAGCAACGCCGCGCGCAGCCCTCGACTTCCGCGAGCGATCCGCTGGTTGCCGATATCCGTCAGCGCATCGCCGAAGGCAAGCTGATCGATCCGCCGGGCGACAGCGCTCGCGACCTGCTGGTGAACCTGCGCAACTCCGCCCCGACGCGCCCGGAAGTCGAGGAGCTCTCGAAGCAGCTGACGACGCGTCTGCTGGAGTCGGGCAAGGGTGCGACGTCCGCGAAGGCGTTCCCCCGCGCCGAGCAGCTGATCGCCGCCGCCCGCGACGTGGGCGCGCGCTACAACGAGCCCGCGATCGCGCAGGCCGAGAAGGATCTGACTTCCGCTCGCGAAGCGAACGCGCTGGCCACGAACATCGTGTCCGCGAACTCGCTGAAGCGCACGCGCACGGTGCAGCCGGTGTATCCGGAAGCGGCGCGCAAGAAAGGCGTCGAAGGCTGGGTCGAGCTTGCATTCACCGTGACGCCGAACGGCACGGTCGAGAACGTCGAAGTGCGCAACGCCAGCCCGGCGAACGTGTTCGACGACGCGGCGGTTCGTGCGATCCGCGGCTGGCGCTTCGAGCCGGTCGAGCGGGACGGCGAGAAGGTCGCGCAGCGCGCGATGGTCCGCCTGCGCTTCGCGCAGAGCCCGAACCAGTAAGCCGTCGCAGATCAGCACCCTGCTAATCTTGAGCGCGTGAAGACGCGCTCAATCCCCGTTTGGGATCTCCCCACCCGTCTCACGCACTGGCTCTTCGCCGCGTGCGTGGCGGTTTCCTGGTGGACCGCCGAAGAGCGGCTGATGGACTGGCATCGCTACAGCGGTTACACGATGCTCGGTCTGCTGATATTCCGCATCTACTGGGGCCTCGCCGGCAGCTCGACGGCGCGCTTCGCCCGTTTCGTAAGCACTCCGCGCGCCGCGCTCGCGTATTTGCGGCTGCCGCGCGCAGAGCGCGCACGAGTCGTCGGCCATTCGCCGCTTGGCAGCTGGAGTGTCATCGCGATGCTGGTTGCGATGGCTACGCAAGTGACGCTCGGGCTGTTCGCCACCGACATCGATGGGCTGGAATCCGGCCCGCTCTCGCATCTCGTCAGTTTCGATGCCGGGCGCGCCTGCGCCGAAGCGCACGAAGTCTCGTTCGACGTGCTGCTCGTGCTGATCTCGCTGCACGTCGTCGCGATCCTGTACTTCCTGCTGTTCGAGCGGAATGACTTGCTGACGGCGATGCTGAATGGCCGCAAGCGGCTCGACGATGCGTCGGCGGAAATGCGCGCTGCGCCGGCGTGGCGGGTGTGGACGGGCGTGGGGCTGGCCACGCTCGTCGTGTGGATGATCGTCGCGGCCTGATTATTTCGGCACTAGCGTCAGGTGCGGGCGCGCCCGGCGAACCTGCTGCTGATCGCGATGGAAGGCGTTCTCAGGACTGTAGGCGAGCTCGCTGATTTTTCGGGCGAGCTCCGCCGCGTGCTGCGGATCGGGCGTGACGCGCGGGCGCACGACGGACGACGGCGATTCCCTGAGTCGAAACATCATTTGGCGATTCCTCCCGTGAGCGGTCGTGCCGTCTATACGCTCCGCGAGGCGCGATGGATCCACCGACATGCGCTGTCGGTGCTCCGTGACCCTAACGTAAGTAAATATCTTGAAATGCAGGTGAAGCGCGGGGAACCGAACCCTATTTCCAGACGTTCGCCCGCTCCTTGAATTCCGCGCGCTGCGGACGGACCAGGCAGAACCGCTGGCCGGTCGGCGCCTCCATCACGCACCACGTGTGGATGCTCTGCACGCGCTTCGCGCCGAGAGCTTCGAGCCGCGTCGCTTCCGCTTCGATGTCGTCGGTCTCGATGTCGATGTGCACGCGGCTGTCGTGCTCGACCTTCTGCACTTCGATGTGCAGATCGCTGGGGTTCGTCAGCAGCTGCCGATAAAACGGGCTCGGCTCTTCGGTCGCTGGTTTGAGCGGCACGCCGAGCGCAGCACTCCAGAAGCGCGCGGCCTGCTCCAGGTCGTCGGTCCGGCAATCCATGATGAATCCGGCGAGACGGCTGCGATGCATGGAAGAACCTCTGCGCGTGGTTTCAGGCGTTGGGATTCACGCCGCGACGGGCGCTGTTCATGGCGGCGAGAATATCCCGCGCGTCGGCACGGGCAAAGATGTCCGCCGTATCGTGAGTGACCTTGCGCTGCCAGTTGGCGTATTCGGTGTCGGTGCCCGGCACGTTGACCGGGTCGCCCATGCCGATCAGATCCTCGATCTGGATCATCGCCACGTTGGCGCGCGACAGGCCGAGGAATGCGTGGACCGCACGCGCCAGTGCCGGCGAATACTGCGGCAGCGGTTGATCGGGCGACCAGCGCCACAGGTTCTCCGCGACCAGCGCGAGCAGCAGCTCGCGGCGCTCGGATGCGCGCGTCGCGTGCGCCTGCGCCTTGAATTCGGCGCTCGGATAGAGATCGAGCTTGTCGCGCAGCGTGAGGTCACCCTCCTCCCACCAGCCGCGCAGGGTCGGCAGATCATGCGTCGTGACCACGGCCAGCGCCGTCGGAACATAGGCGGAGGGCGGCTTGAATCTGCCGCTCGGCTCCTGCTCGAACAGCAGCACTTTGTAGTGATAGGCGCGGTAGTGCTCCATCGCGACCGTCATCGCTTCCGGCACGGTGCCGAGATCCTCGCCGATCACCAGGCACGCGCTGCGCTCGCTCTCCAGCGCCATGATCGCGATCAGATCCTCCAGCGGATAGTGCACGTACGTGCCGTCCTTCGACAGCAACCCGCGCGGTACCCACCACAACCGGTACAGCGACATGACGTGATCGAGCCGCAGCGCCGCGACGTAGCGCATGTTGTTGCGGATCAGTCCGATGAACGGCTGATACTGCTGCGTGCGCAGCTCGTTCGGATCCTGCGGCGGGATGCCCCAGTCCTGGCCCTTGAGCGCGAGCGCATCCGGCGGCGCGCCCACCGATGCGCCCTGTCGATAGAGCCTGCGGTTCGACCACGTCTCCGAGCCGGCGGAGTTCGCGCCCACCGCGACGTCGCCGTACAGACCGATAGCCATGCCGAGCTCGCGCGCGGCGGACTGCGCCTCGCGCAACTGCTCCGCCGCGAGCCACTGCAGATAGAGGAAATACTCGACATCCTGCACGCGATCGCGCGCGAAGCGCGCGACGACCGGCGCCGTCGGATCGCGATAGTCCTCCGGCCAGCTCGGCCAGCCCCAGTACTGCGGGCCTTGCAGCCGCAGATGTGCATCGAGCGCGTCGTAGATCGCGTGCAGCCGCAGCGCTTCGCCCTGCATTTCGACGAAGGCGCGGAAAGCCCGGCAGCGCTCGGTGTCCTTCTCGAGATGCCGGCTGCGGAAGCTCGCGTACAGCAGCTTCAGGATCTCGAACTTCTGCGCGGCCACGCCGACGTAGTCGACGTTGGTCGCCGCACGCAGGCTCTGCAGTTTCTCCTGGAAGGCGGCAGCGGCGACACGCTCGCGCGCTGCGTCGCATTCGGCGAAATCGGGCACGTCCTCGACCGCGATGTACAGCACGTTGAGGAACTGGCGGTTGGACGGACTGTATGGGCTGATGTGCGCGGGATTCGCCGGCATCAGCGCGTGCAACGGATTCAGGCCGACGATGCCGCAGCCGAGCGGCGCGGCCTCGCTGATGAGCTCGCGCAGATCGCGGAAGTCCCCCATGCCCCAGTTGCGCGGCGAGCGCAACGCGTACAGCTGCGCCGCGATGCCCCACACCCGCGTACCGCTTGCGATCACGGGCGACTCGAAACACTGCGCCGGCGCGACGACGAGACGCAATTCGCCGCTCAACCCCGTGTCGAGCGCGATCGCCGCGCTGTGATAGCCCAGCGGCAGTTCCGGGAGAGTCAGCGACAGGCGGCGGTAAGCGCGATCGTCGGCACTGCCTTCTTCGACCACTTTCAGTTTATCGAGCCGCGCGACACCTTTGCGCTTGCGGCCGTCTTCGAACGCGATGCGCCATTCGAGCCAGGTTGCATCGAGATCGAGCGGCACCGAGACCGGCACGACGAGCGGCTGTCCGGCTTCGACCACGACGGCGGGCGGCAACAGCCGCGTCCAGCGAACGGTCTGGTGCTGATGGATCGCCGCTGCCGCAGCGTTCTCGTCTGCAGCGTCGACGCCGATCGCCGCGAGAATCGCGGCCTGCGACTGCAACGACACGTCGCGCGGCTGCGCGCGATAGTCGATGTACGCAGCGGCGACGCCGTAGAGTCGGGCAAGTTCCTGGACGGCGTTCATTCCCGGTCAGGTCTGCAACTGAAAGCTGCGCACGCTCAGCGGTGCATCTCCATCCGCGAGCAGCACGCACGAGTGAAACGAAACCGCACAAGTCTCACCGGCCGCGAGGCGCTTGCCGAAATCGCTGGAGCGCCAGCGCGCCGTGTCGAAGACCACCTGCCAGACCGCGTTGGTTTTCGGCGCCGGCAGGCGGAAATCCACCGGCGTGTCGCCAGTGTTGCATAGAAACAGGAGATGTCCGTTCGGGGTTCCATGCGGATCCGCGAACGCCTGGCCGATCAGCACGCCGAGCGCGCGTGCGTTCTCGTCGTGCCAGTCGCCGGCGTTCATCTCGTGGCCGAGCGGATGGCGCCAGCTCACGTCCTTGTGTTCGCGATCGACCTGGCGCGCGCCTTTCAGGAAGGTGTCGCGATGCAGGCCCGGCGCGTGTTTGCGCAGCGTGAGCAATTGCCGGACGAACGCGGTGAGCCAGACGCGGCGCGAGGCGAGATTCCAATCGATCCAGCTGGTCTCGTTGTCCTGGCAGTACGCGTTGTTGTTGCCCCGCTGCGTGCGCCCGAACTCGTCGCCCGCCTGCAGCAGCGGCACGCCCTGCGAGACGAGGAGCGTCGCGAGCAGGTTGCGCACCTGGCGCTCGCGCAGCTCGATCACCGCCGGATCCTCCGTCGGACCTTCGATGCCGCAGTTCCAGCTGAGGTTGTGGTTGTGGCCGTCGCGATTGTCTTCGAGGTTCGCTTCGTTGTGCTTGTCGTTGTACGCGGTCGTGTCGTACAGCGTGAAGCCGTCGTGGCAGGCGACATAGTTGATGCTCGCCGTCGGGCGCCGGCCGCTCGCGCGGAAGAGGTCGCTCGATCCGGCGAAACGCTCGGCGAAGTTGCCGAGAATGCCCGGGTTGCCGCGCCAGAAGCCGCGCATCGTGTCGCGGTACAGGTCGTTCCACTCGGCCCAGCCCGCCGGAAAGTGACTCAGCTGGTAGCCCTCGACGCCGATGTCCCACGGCTCCGCGATCAGCTTCACGTAGCGCAGCGACGGCTCGGCCGCGAGCGCCTTGAAGAACGGCGCATCGGTGCGGAAACGGCCGTTGTCGCGCCCGAGCACCGCGGCGAGATCGAAGCGGAACCCGTCGACGTGCATCTCCTCCACCCAGTAGCGCAGGCAGTCGATCACCAGGTCACGCGTCGCCCCGTGGCCGATCGCGATCGTGTTGCCGGTGCCGCTGCGATTGACGTACTGCGCCAGCGACTTCGAATCGAGCCAATAGTAGGTGCTGTTGTCGAGCCCGCGCAGGCTGAGAGTCGGACCGGACTCGTTGCCTTCGGCGGTGTGATTGAACACGACGTCGAGGATCACCTCGATGCCTGCGGCGTGCAGCGCCTTCACCATCGTCTTGAATTCGGTGACGGCATCGTCGATAGCGTACTCGGGCGCCGGTGCGAACCACGCGAGCGAGTTGTAGCCCCAGTAGTTGCTGAGACCCTTGTCGGTCACGAACTTCTCGGAGATGAAAGCCTGCACCGGCAGCAACTCGACGGCAGTGACGCCGAGTTGCTTGAGATGCGCGATGACTTCCGGGCGCGCGAGTCCCAGGTACGTGCCGCGCTCGCGCTCGGGAATGCGCGGGTGAAGTTTGGTGAAGCCCTTGACGTGCAGCTCGTAGATCACCGAGTCGCGCCACGGCACGGACGGCGCGATGTCATCGCCCCAGTCGAACGTGCTCTCGATCACGCGCGCCTTGTAGTTATAAGGAGCACTGTCGGCGGTATCGGGACGATCGCTCTCGCCGTGGCCGAGCAGCGCCGCGTGCCAGGTGAACTTGCCCACCAGGGCGCGCGCATAGGGATCTACCAGCAATTTGTTGCCGTTGTAGCGCAGACCGTGCGGCGGATCGTACGGACCGTGCACGCGCAGCCCATAGACCAGGCCCGGCACGCCGTGCGGCGCCGGCAGAAAACCGTGCCAGATGTCATCGCTGCGCTCGGGCAGTGCGAGCCTGCGGATCTCGCGCTCGCCGGTCGCATCGAAGAGACACACCTCGACGCTGGTCGCGCCGCTGGAATACACGGCGAAATTCACGCCCTCGCCCGTCCAGGTGGCGCCAAGCGGTTCGGGTAAGCCCGGCAGCAGGATTGCGGCGGCGAAGTCGGCCGGAAGTGCGTTCATCCGTGCGATGGTGACAAATTGAGGGGCGAAATGAGAAGTGGGAGTTGGCGAAGTCGTCAGGTTCTTTCGAACACGACCATCGCCAGCGGCGGCAACGTTAGCGCAATGCGCGCGGGAAAATCGCGCCAGCCCTCATTCTGTGCATCGATCTCGCCCTGCTGCGAGTAGCCGGAGCCGCCGAACGCCGGCGAGTCGCTGTCGAGGATCTTGCGATAGCGGCCGGGCTGCGGCACGCCGAAGACATAGTTGTCGCGCGGCACTGGCGTGCAGTTGAACGCGACGACCAGCTGCGTGCCGCCTTCGCCAGGCAGACGCTGGCGCAAAAATGCAAACACGCTCTCGTCGGCGTTGTCGGGCTCCATCCAGCGGAAGCCCTCGCGTGCGTTGTCGCTGCCGTGCAGCTCGGGATACGTGCGATACAGACGATTGAGCGCGCGGTTCCACGCGTGCAGCTGCTGATGATGCGGATGCGAGAGCGCGGCCCACGCCAGGTCCTCGTAGTCGCGCCACTCGTGCCACTGCCCGAACTCGCCGCCCATGAACATCAGCTTCTTGCCCGGATGCGCGGCCATGTAGCCGATCAGCAGCCGGTAATTCGCGAGCTTGCGCCACTCGTCGCCGGGCATCTTGTCGAGCAGCGAGCGTTTGCCGTGCACGACCTCGTCGTGCGACAGCGGCAGGATGAAATGCTCCGAGAACGCGTACACGAACGAGAACGTGATCAGGTGGTGATTGTGGCGCCGGTACAGCGGATCGAGCGCCATGTAGCGCAGCGTGTCGTTCATCCAGCCCATGTTCCACTTCAGGTGGAAGCCGAGTCCGCCGAGATGCACGGGGCGCGTGACGCCGGGAAATGCCGTGGATTCCTCGGCCATCGTCAGCACGCCGGGGAAGTAGTGACCGATCGTCCAGTTCAGCTGCTTGAGGAAATCGATCGCTTCGAGATTCTCGCGGCCGCCGTAACGATTGGGCGTCCATTCGCCGGCGTTGCGGCCGTAGTCGAGATAGAGCATCGAGGCGACTGCGTCGACGCGCAAGCCGTCGATGTGATACTCCTCGATCCAGAACAGCGCGTTCGCGACCAGGAAGTTGCGCACTTCGTGGCGGCCATAGTTGAAGATCTTCGTGCCCCACTCGACGTGCTCGCCGCGGCTCGGGTCCGAATGCTCGTACAGATGCGTGCCGTCGAACTCCGCGAGCCCATGCGCATCCTTCGGAAAGTGCGCCGGCACCCAGTCCATGAACACGCCGATGCCGGCCTGGTGCAGCCGGTCGACGAAGCGCTTGAAGTCGTGCGGCGTGCCGTGGCGCGCCGTCGGCGCGAAATGGCCGAGCACCTGGTAGCCCCACGAGCCGTCGAACGGATGCTCGGCGACGCCGACGAGCTCGACGTGCGTGTAGCCGAGATCGAGCACGTACGGAATCAGCTGGTCGGCGATCTCATCCCACGTGAGGAAAGCGGGCTTGCGATGCCACGAGCGGCGCCACGAGCCGGGATGCAGTTCGTAGACGTTGATCGGCGCGCGCAGCGGATCCCACGCGCCGCGCTGCGCCAGCCATTGCGCATCGCTCCAGTGATGACCGCCGAGCTCGGCGACGATCGATGCGTTGTCCGGCCGCAGCTGCATCTGGAATGCATACGGATCGGACTTGAGCTGCGTGTGCCCGCGCGCGTTCTCGAGCTCGAACTTGTAAAGCGCGCCCGGGCCGACCTGCGGCACGAACGCCTCCCACACGCCCGAGCTGCCGCGCGGCTGCAGCGGGTGCCGATGTCCATCCCACTGGTTGAAATCGCCGACTACGCTGACGCGCCGCGCGTTCGGCGCCCACACCGCGAAGCGCGTGCCCTGCACGCCGTCGCGCGCCGCAGCGTGCGCGCCGAGCTTGCGATGGATGTGGTGGTGGTTGCCCTCGCCGAACAGGTGAAGATCGAAATCGGTGAGGTCGGAGTACATGATCAGCGGCTCACAGGACCGGCTTGATCCCCCAGATGGTGTCGGCGTACTCCCGCACGCTGCGATCGGAGGAGAACGGCCCCATGCTGAGGGCGTTGATCACGGACTTGCGGGTCCAGGCGTCCGGGTCGGCAAACAGCGTGTCGACGCGCTCCTGCGCGGCCGCGTAGGCGTCGAAATCCGCCAGCACCAGGAAATGTTCCCCGTCGCCGGTGAGGCGGTCGGTCACGACCTTGGAGTCGAAGATGTTCTCCGGCGTGAAATGGCCGGACTCGAGCAGATCGAGCGCGCGCTTCAGCTCGGCGTTGGCCGCCACGAACTGCGAAGGCGAGTAACCCCTGGCGCGCTGCGCGACGACCTCTTCGGCCGTCATGCCGAAGATGAAAATGTTCTCGGCGCCGACCGCGTCGCGGATCTCGATGTTCGCGCCGTCGAGCGTGCCGATGGTGAGCGCACCGTTCAGCGACAGCTTCATGTTGCCGGTGCCCGAAGCTTCCATGCCGGCGGTGGAGATCTGCTCCGACAGGTCGGCGGCCGGCATGATCTCCTGCGCCAGCGACACGTCGTAGTCCGGCAGGAAGCACAGCTTGAGCTTGTGGCCGACGCGAGCGTCCGCGTTGATCACGCGCGCGACGTTGTTGATCAGCTTGATGACCGCTTTCGCCACGTGATAACCCGGCGCGGCCTTGCCGGCGATGATCACCACGCGCGGCACGATCGGCGCCGCCGGATTGTCGAGAATGCGCAGGTAGCGCACGACGACATACATCAGGTTCAGCAGCTGGCGCTTGTACTCGTGGATGCGCTTGACCTGCACGTCGAACAACGCGTCGACAGCGACGTCGACACCGAGCAGCTGGTGAATCGTGTTGGCGAGCCGCTCCTTGTTGGTGCGCTTCACGGCGCGGAAGCGCTGGCGGAACTCGGCGTCGTCGACCGCCCACTTCAGGCGCTCGAGATCTTCCAGGTCGTTCTCCCACGCCGAGCCGAGCTTTTCCGTGAGGAGCGACGACAACCCCGGATTCGCCTGCTTCAGCCAGCGCCGCACGGCGATGCCGTTGGTGACGTTGATGAACCGCTCCGGCCACAGCTCGGCGAAGTCGGCGAAGATCGTCTCGCGCATCAGCCGCGAATGCAGCTTCGCGACGCCGTTGACCCGATGCGAGCCGACGACCGAGAGGTACGCCATGCGCACGCGCCGGTCGCCTTCCTCGTTGATCAGCGACATGCGGCGGCGGCGGTCGAGGTCGTGCGGATAGCGCGCGCTGACGATCTCGAGAAAATCGCGGTTGATCTGGTAGACGATCTGCAGGTGCCGCGGCAGGAGCCGCTCGAAGAACGCGATCGGCCATGTCTCCAGCGCTTCCGGCAGCAGCGTGTGATTGGTGTAGCTGCACGTGTCGCAGACGATCTGCCACGCGACGGGCCATTGCACGTCGTAGACGTCGACCAGCAACCGCATCAGCTCGACGATGGTCAGCGCCGGATGCGTGTCGTTCAGCTGGATCGCGATCGCCTGCGCGAGATCCTTCAGCTGGCGCCGCTCGGAGAGATGCTGCGCGAGCATGTCCTGCAACGACGCGCTGACGCAGAAATACTGCTGCTTGAAGCGCAGCTCCTTGCCCTGCGGCGTCGAATCGTCCGGGTACAGCACGCGTGTGAGGTTCTTGGCCTCGATCTGCTCGGCGACGGCCGCGTAATAGTTGCCCGAATTGAACGCTTCGATCTTGAACGGCGTGATGCCGCGCCCGGACCACAGGCGCAGATGATTCACGGTCGGGCTGCGATTGCCCGGGATGAGCAGGTCATAGGCAACTGCCCAGACGTCCTGGGTCTCGACCCACTCGTAGCGCACGCGGCCCTGCTCGTCGCGCGTCGCCTGGCAGCGGCCGCCGAAACGCACGCGATAGCGCACGCCGCCGTGGCCCTGCTCCCAATGGTTGTGCACGCCGAGCCAGGAGCTCGCGACTTCGCGCTGCGCACCGTCCTGGCCGATAACCTGCGTGAAGATGCCGTAGTCGTAGCGAATGCCGTAGCCGGTCGCGGCATAGCCGAGCGTCGCGAGCGAATCGAGAAAGCACGCGGCCAGCCGCCCGAGGCCGCCGTTGCCGAGCCCGGGATCTTCTTCCTCGGCGGCGATGCGATCGAGATCCTGGCCGAGCGACTCGACAGTCTCGCGCACTTCTTCCAGTACGCCATCCTCGAACGAGGACAGCGCGTTGATGAGACTGCGGCCGAGCAGGAACTCCATCGACAGGTAGCACACGCGCTTGACGCGCGCTCGTTTCACGCGAGTGCCGGTTGCGATCCAGCGCTCGGCCAGCTCTTCGCGGATGGCGATCGTCAGCGCGTCATAGATGTCGCGGCGCGTTGCGCCGGTGAGCGGCTTGCCGAGCGAGCGCTCCAGTCGATCGATGATCGCGTCGCGGACCGCGCCGGGACGCAGCGCCGTCGCGGCATGCACGGCGGAGGGTTGCGACTTCATGATGTCGATGTAGAAATGAGGAATGTCCCCATTCTCTACATGGTGACCTTCTCCTCGACGATGCGCCACGAGCCGCTCTCGCGCACCATGACGAGCTGCTTCTTCAGCGCGTTGACGCCGAAGCGCTGCGTGAACGAAACGACGCGGCGGTCCGCGCCGTCCGGCTCGATCTTCAATCCCTGCACCATGGGGTCGGGCACCGGGCCCGTCGCCACCTGCTCGCGCCGCTGCTCGATCCACGCTTTGGCGCCCGAAGAGTCCGTCGGTGCGACGAACTGCGTCGAGTACAAGGCGACCACTGCATCCGACTCGCGATTCGCCCAGGCCTGCGCCCAGCTCGCGACGACTTCTTCGGGCGAGCGCGCGACGGTGCCGGTCGAGCGGAAGTACGACGGCGGCGAGTCCAGGCACGCATCGCTGGACCCGGGCTTGCCGGCGGCGGTCTTCTGGTCCGGAATCGCCAGCTCCTCCGCGCGGTTCGGGGTCGTCATGCCGTCCGGGACGTGCAGCTGCGCGTTGTTGCGCGCGGCGAGATACGGCTCTTTCGGGTCGATACAGCCGGGATCGGAGCCCCCGCACGCAGCCAATACCAGCGGCGACAGGGCAAAAATGACGACAAGGGGCTTCATGCAGGTACCGTAACGTCGGGGGTGCGGCATTGTAAAGGCAAAGCGCCCGGCCCACTGCATAGCCCACGGCATAGGCTATGAATGCACCGCTGCAGAGCACGCCTACAGCGCGTCCGACTCGACCCTCGAAAAGATGACGTTCTGCATCCGGGTCAGCGGCTCCCGCAAGCGCTGCGGCCGCTCGATGTAGCGCTCCGGGCAGGCGTAAATGCGGAAGTTGTGAGCTTCCGGCAGCACGTACGCGAAGTAGCCCAGATCGCGGAAGTGCTGCAGCAGCCACTCGCGCTCCGCAGCACGTGCAGCGTCATCTGCCACTTCGACGATCAGTTCCAGGCGCGGGTCGAATCGCCCGCTGTCGAGCCCGAGCCCGCGGATCGCTTCGGCCTCGACACCCTCGACATCGACTTTGATGACCCGGGCGCGGCGACACTCGTCATCGGTAAGGATCGCGCGCAGCGGCCGCGCCGGTACGCGGACCGCACGTGCATCGGCCTCGCGCTCGATCATTCCGCTGGAGCCGATGTTCCCCGCACCGCCCCAGAACAGCGTGACCTCGCGCGGCGCATCGGGCCCGACCGCAGCCTCGTTCACGCAGCGACAATTCGTCAGACCATTCGCGCGAACGTGCCGCAGCAGATGCTCGTAGATTGCCGGCATCGCCTCCACTGCCACGACCGCGCCATTCGCACCGACCAGTCGCGCCGCGAGCAGCGCGAAGTAGCCGACGTTCGCGCCGACGTCCACGAACACATCGCCCGGCGCCAGGCGGCTCGCGATCCACGCGGAGAGATTCGGCTCCCACACGCCGAAGTAATAGAGGGTGCGCTGAATCCAGTCGCGTGTATTTCCTTCGAGATGCAATCCCTGCGGTGTCGTCGTCACGTAGTCGAACTGGCGTCGGCGCACGAGACTCCACACGAGGCGCTTCAACGCAAGGCCGGGGACGCTGCGAATCAGATGCGGGGCGATGGCCACGGGACGCGATGTTGACATACAGTTCGGTCACATGCCCCATGACTCCAAGCTCATCGCACTGATCGCGGCCGGCTTCGTCCTCGCGCTCGGGTTCGGGTTTCTCGCGGCTCGCGTGCGCCTGCCGCCGCTGGTCGGCTACCTGCTGGCCGGCATCGCGATCGGGCCGTTCACGCCCGGCTTCGTCGCCGATGCCAATCTCGCCTCGGAGCTCGCGGAAATCGGCGTGATCCTGCTGATGTTCGGCGTGGGCCTGCATTTCTCGATCGGCACGCTCATGCGGGTGCGCACCATTGCATTGCCGGGCGCGGTCGCACAAATCGCCGTTGCCACTGCAATCGGCGCAGGCCTCGCACGCTGGTGGGGCTGGAACCTGTCCGCCGGGCTCGTGTTCGGCCTCGCGCTGTCGGTCGCGAGCACCGTCGTGCTGCTGCGCGCGCTCGAACAGCGCAACGAGCTCGACACCGAGAACGGCCGGATCGCCGTCGGCTGGCTGATCGTCGAAGACCTCGCGATGGTGCTGGCGTTGGTGTTCCTGCCGGCGCTCGCGTCCGAGGGAGGCGCGGACTCGCGCGCGCTGCTGATGGGGCTGGGCACGACTACGCTCAAGGTCGCGATCTTTGTCGCGCTGATGCTGATCGGCGGCCGCCGCATCGTGCCGTGGATCCTGCACCAGGTCGCACGCGCCGGCTCGCGCGAGCTGTTCACGCTCGCGGTGCTGGCGATCGCGCTTGGTATCGCCTACGGCTCGGCTTACCTGTTCGACGTCTCGTTCGCGCTCGGCGCGTTCTTCGCGGGAGTCGTGCTCGCGGAGACGGAGCTGAGCCACCAGGCCGCGGAGAATTCGCTGCCGCTGCAGGATGCATTCGCGGTGATGTTCTTCGTGTCGGTCGGCATGCTGTTCGATCCGTCGGTCGTCATCGACAGGCCGCTGGAAGTGCTCGGCGTGCTGTTCGTGATCGTCGTCGGCAAATCGCTCGCGGCGTTCGGCATCGTGCTCGCGTTCGGTTACCCGGTGCGCACGGCGCTGACGATTTCCGCGAGCCTCGCGCAGATCGGCGAGTTCTCGTTCATCCTCGCAGGGCTCGGCGTCGCACTCGGGCTGCTGCCGCCTGCCGGACGCGACCTCGTGCTGGCGGGCGCGCTGCTATCGATCACCTTCAATCCATTTGCGTTCGGCATGATCGCGCCGATGACGCGCTGGCTCGATCGACATCCGCGCGTTGCCGCGCTGCTCGAACGCCGCAACAAGCGCCGCACGCCGCCAACCGCGGGCGCGCTGGCCGCCGATCTGCGCAATCACGCAGTGATCGTCGGTTACGGTCGCGTGGGCAGCGTCGTCGGCCATGCGCTCGACAACCAGGGACTGCAGTTCGCGGTGATCGAGCGCAGTCAGCGGATCGTCGAAGAGCTGCGCGGGCGGGGCACAGTCGCGCTCCAGGGCGATGCTTCGGCGAGCGGTGTGCTGGAGCTCGCGGGGATCGAGCACGCACGCCTGCTGGTCATCGCATCGCCGGACGGCTTTCAGGTGCGCCGTACGCTCGAGCTGGCGCGCGCACGCAATCCGCGCATCGCCGTCGTCGTGCGCACGCACAGCTCGAGCGAGCTCGCGTACCTGATCCGTCAGGGCGTGGACCGCGCCGTGATGGGCGAGCTGGAGCTGGCGCTCGAGATGACCGACTACGCTCTGCGCAGCCTTGGCGTTTCCGAAGAGCGCTCCAAGCTCGTCACGCAGTGGCTGCGCAACGAAGAGCTGTCACGGCCTGAGAGTTAGGGCCACAGAGCCAGCACCAGCGCGAACAGCACGAACTGCGCAGTGTGATAACCGGCGTCGATCGCCCACATCAAGAAGCTGCGGTTCGCGAACTGGTAGTTGATGCCGAAGCTCGCGCCGACGAATCCGGCGCCGACCGCGAGGCCTTTGATCAGCGCGTCGCGCAGCTGCGGATCGGGGCCGAGCCACCACGCGAAAACCCACGCCGCGATCAGCGCGAACACGAACGCGACGCCGAACACGCGGCCGGGATGCTTGGCCTTCTCCGGGTTGTCGCCGCGTCCGGCTTCGCGATTCCACACCTTGTGGAACAGCACGGGCGAGTACCACAGCCCGCCGAGCATGAAACTGGATAGGGCAGCGACCAGCACGGCCCAGATGTTGACTCCGCTCATGAGCGACCTCGCTGTTATTTCTTCTTGGCGGATGCCGGGCGGCGCGGGCGCTGCCTGGCCGATATCGACTTGATGACGATAGCGCCGGCTTTCCCCTTCTGCAACGAAGCCGCGGAGCGAGCGAGCGCCAGCTGCATGAGCTCGCGGATCTGCGGGTCGTCCAGTACGTCGATCCCGGTCAGCACGATGTGACGCACCACATTGCCGCTCCCGCTGAGCCGCTTGTGCGGATCGGGGAGCGCCGCGCCCTTAGCGAAGAACAGACTCACCCAGCGCGGATACATCGCGATCGAGAACACGATTTCCGAGCTGCGCTCGGTCGGTCCGAAGCCGACGGCGAGCGCGTTGTAGTTGTCGTAGACGAGCACCTGCGCTGCCGGCAGCAGCTTGCGCATGCGAGCGATTGCTGCGCGACCGAGCTTCGCGACGTCCGGCGAGTATTTCGCGGTGAAAGCGTCGAGCTGCGCTTTCGCGGTGGCCATCACTCGATCCAGCCGAACGAGCGCGTGACCGCCTTCTGCCATGCCGCGTACAAGCGGCCGCGCTGCTCTTTCGACATCGCAGGCTGCCACCGCTTTTCGACGCCCCAGTTCTTCGTGAGCTCGTCGGTGCTACGCCAGTAGCCGGTCGCGAGGCCTGCCGCATACGCAGCGCCGAGCGCGGTGGTTTCAGTTACCTTCGGGCGGACGACGGTCACGTCGAGAATGTCGGCCTGGAACTGCATCAGCAGCTCGTTCACGACCATGCCGCCGTCGACACGCAGCTCGCTGAGCTTGATGCCGGAGTCCTGCTCCATCGCCGTCAGCACATCGCGCGTCTGATATGCCGTCGCTTCGAGTGCGGCGCGTGCGATGTGCGCGCGCGTTGCGTAACGCGTCAGTCCGGCGATCACG
>DATEKT010000265.1:0-26068 GCA_035277305.1 Steroidobacteraceae bacterium
ACGCCGGTGACCGAGAGCGTTGGCCGCCAATTGCTGTTGAGTAGCAGCTCGTAGGGATCGTCGCTGATCGGGCGTGTGCTACCAGCGAACGGCATCTTGCCGTGCACGGTGTCGCCGAGCGTCTTGGCAGCCGCACGCGCCTGCTGAAATCGATCCTCCGGAATCTTCGCCCAGAGCGCATCGATCAGCTTGCCGGTTTCGGCATTCTCGACACGCTCCAGCTGCCGGCGAGCGATGCGGAAGCTCGACGGCACGATGCCGCTCGCCATGCCCGAATGCACGCCTTCCGTCAGCACTTCCACGCGCAAGGTGCCGACGAGATTGCCGCGCAGCGACGTCGTACACCAGAACTGATCGTAGTTGCCGCACTCCGCATCGAGACACACGACCAGCGAAGGCTCGCCGATGCGATCGGCCAGCTCATCGATGTACGCGGGCAGATCCGGGCTGCCGCTCTCTTCGCTGCCTTCGATCAGGATCACGCTGCGCACGTACGGAATGTTCTGGTCCGCCAGCGCACGCAGCGCCAGCAGCGAGCCGAACACGGCATAGCCATCGTCCGCGCCGCCGCGGCCATACAGACGGCCGTCGCGAAGCACGGGCTTCCACGGCTCGAGCCCTTCGGCCCAGCCGTCGAACTCCGGTTGCTTGTCCATGTGGCCGTACAACAGCACGCAGTCGTTCGAGCGGCCGGTGGGATTGCCCGACGCCGGAACGTCGATGTAGAGAAGCGGCGTGAGGCCGGGCAGCCGCACGATCTCGACCTTCATGCCCGGCAGCGCGTTCTTTTCGCACCACGCTTTCATCAGTTCCGCGGCGCGCAGCATGTGGCCATGCTGTTCCCACTGGGGATCGAAATGCACGGACTTGTTCGGGATGCGGATATATTCGGTCAGCGCCGGCACGATGGACTCGTCCCAGACGGTATCGATGTAGCGGGTGAGACGTTCGACGTTCATTTCAAACCTCCGCGACCGGCGCGGGCCAGCCAAATAGCGTGAAAGCGTTACGCGTCGTCTGCGACGCGAGTTCCTGCGATGACTGGCCGCGGGCCGCGGCGATGGCCTCGAGCACGTGCGGCAGGTACATGGGTTCGTTGCGCCGGCTCTGCGGCTTCGGATGCAGGTCGCGCGGCAGCAGGTACGGCCCATCCGTCTCGACGAGCAAGCGCTCCGCCGGAATCGTGCGCACGACCTCGCGCAGGTGCAGGCCGCGCCGTTCATCGCAGATCCAGCCGGTGATCCCGATGTACAGGCCAAGATCGAGATAGGCGCTCGCCTCGGCACTGCCGCCGGTGAAGCAATGCGCGACGCCGCCGGCGAGCCGCGAGCGATACTCGCGCAGGATAGTCAAGAACTCTTCATGGGCATCGCGCTCGTGCAGGAACACCGGCTTGCGCAGCTGCACGGCCAGGTCGAGCTGGCGCCGGAACGCTGCGAGCTGCGCCGCGCGCGGTGAGAAATTGCGAAAATAGTCGAGACCGCACTCGCCGACCGCCACCACTTCGGGTTGCGCGGCGAGCTCCGCGAGCTCACGCAATGCCGACTCGTCGAGATCGGTCGCGTGATGCGGATGAACGCCGGCCGTGCAGCGAAAGCGCTGCGCATCGCTGCGAACCAGCTCGAGCGCCGCACGCGTGCTCGCCAGCGAGCTACCCGTGATCACCATGCGCGTCACGCCAGCCGCGGCCGCGCGCTGGATCACCTCCGCGCGGTCGCTGTCGAAACTGTCGTGGGCGAGATTGATGCCGATGTCGATGAGCTGAGCGGACAAGGGGGCGAATCTGCGTTGCGGGCAGCCTGTGCTATCGTTCGGGCATGAATTGTAGTGCAACGACCTTCGGGCTGCTGCTGGCAGTGCTGGTCGCGCCTGATGCGTACGGCGAAGGTGTCGCGGAGCTCGACGACGCGGCGGCACAGATGCAATACGCCTTCTACACGAGCGACGCCCAGGCAATCGAAACGGCGTTGAAGGGACTCGCGGAGTTCCAGGTCGAGGACTCGCTCGCCGCGAGCAAGGCGTATCAGCTCGCGTACGGCAACTGGAAACTGTCGCAGCTCTATCTCCAGCCGCCAGCGGACGCGCGTCCACGGCCGAACGCAAAGGCGTTGGCGGCGAAAGCGGCGCAGGCCTGTGCACGGCACGCGCGCAACGCAGTCGAGAAGGACGCAGGGCTGGCCGAAGCGCTGGCGATCCAGGCCGCGTGCGAAGGACACTCCGCGAACGCACCTACGGGCTCGTCCGGCTGTGCGAGCAGCAAGCCGCTGCGCACGGCGTCGGGGCTCGCCCCGAACAATCCACGCGTCAGGCTCATCCAGGCCCTGTGCGAGCAGAGCTCTTCGGCGGATCCGGCAGCCGCGGATCGCTGGCGCAGCGTCGTCGCGAGTTTCGAAGCGGCGCCGCCGTCGCGTCCGGGTAAGCCTGACTGGGGCCACGTGGAAGCGCTGACGATGCTCGGCGATACGTACCTGCAGCGCGGGGATCCGGTTGCCGCGCGGGATGCACTCGAACGTGCGCTGGTGCTGGCGCCGGACTACCGGCAGGCGCAGCAACTCCTGCAAGCTGCCGCAACGAGGCCGCGTTGAACTACACTCCGCCTGTGAACCGGCGCCAGTTTCCAACCTTCATGACTCCGCAGCTGCAGCTGTTCGAAGCGCGCAGCCCTGCGGATCGCTGGACGGTGCGCGTGAGCGGCCGCGCGCTGCGTTTGTCGGTGCGTGTGTATCCGGGCGGCCGGGTTGAAGTCGTCGTGCCGCCGGGTGCATCGCCCGCAGCGGTGCAGAAGTTCGTCGGCACGCACCGGCAGTGGATCGAGCGTCGCGTTGCGGATCTCTCGACGGCTGCCGCCGTCGACAACAGCCGTCCGGTCTCGATCAAGCTGCCGGCAATCGGCCGTCACTATGCGGTCGAGTACGAATACGCCTCCGGCTCGACCGCACGCGTGCGAGTCGCAGGTGAGAACGTCATCGTAGTGAGCGGACCCGTGCACGATGATCGCGCGGTGACCGTGGCACTGCGTGGCTGGCTCGGCGAGCTGGCGCAAGCACAACTCGGCACCGAGCTTTCCAGAGTCGCGGCGGAGGGTGGTTTCCGCTACGCACGCGCGCAGATTCGCCGGCAGCGCACGCGCTGGGGCAGCTGCTCCGCGAGCGGCACGATCAGCCTGAACGTGTGTCTGTTGTTCCTGCGGCCGCAGGTCGTGCGCTACCTGCTGATCCACGAGCTTTGTCACACGCGGCACATGAATCACTCGGCGCGCTTCTGGTCGCTGGTCGCGAGCTTCGAGCCCGACTACCAGGAGCTCGATCGCGAATTGTTGCGCGGCTGGCAGAGCGTGCCCGGATGGATGTTCTCGTGAGCGACCACGATCCCAATCGCCCCGGCCGGCCGGTCGACCTGTCCGACGAGCAGGTGCACTGGGATCTCGGCGAATCGCAGAGCTACGGGCAGTACCTCGGGCTCGACCAGCTGCTGGCGGCGCAGCGGCCGGTTTCGGTCGAACACGATGAAATGTTGTTCATCATCATCCACCAGGCGTCCGAGCTGTGGATGAAGCTGTGCCTGCACGAGCTGACAGCGGCGCGCGAACACATCCGCCGCGGCGATCTCGGACCGTCGTTCAAGATGCTGGCGCGCGTCTCGCGCATCCAGGCGCAGCTGGTGCAGTCGTGGGACGTGCTGGCGACCATGACGCCGGCCGAGTACTCGATGTTCCGCAACCAGCTCGGACGCGCTTCGGGCTTCCAGTCGGTGCAATACCGCATGCTGGAGTTCGTCATTGGCAACAAGAACGCCGAGATGATCCAGGTGCATCGGCGCGACGCCGCGGCGTACGAAGCGCTGCAGCGTGCGTTGAACACGCCGAGCATCTACGACGAGTCGATCCGTCTGCTGAGCTCGCGCGGCTTCGAGATTCCGCAGGAATGCCTCGATCGCGACTGGTCGCAGCCGTATCAGCCGAACAAGCAGGTCGCGGCGGCGTGGCTGTCCGTGTATCACAGCGTCGATGCGAACTGGGATCTGTACGAGCTGGCCGAGAAGCTGGTCGATCTCGACCATCACTTCCAGCTCTGGCGCTTCAGCCACATGAAGACGGTCGAGCGCATCATCGGCTACAAGCGCGGCACCGGCGGCACCGGCGGCGTGTCGTATCTGACCAAGGCGCTGGAGCTGCGCTTCTTCCCCGAGCTCTGGTCGATCCGCACCGCGATGTGAGAGGGCGGTGACTGGCGCTTGATCGCCAGCCACGCCCCGGTGCGATCACGACTTCGGGCCGAGCATCCGTTCCGTTTCTTCCGCCGAGAGCGGCACGCCGACCACCTCGTTGCTCTGCTTCGGAGCGCCGGCCTGCCGCGAGCCCATGTCGATGCGGCCGTTGAAGAGGGCGCCATCGATGATGCCCACGCGCGGCGCGAAGACGTTGCCGGTCACCCGGCCGGTCGCATTGATCACGACCGATTCCGTACCGTGCAGATCGCCTTCGACCGAACCGTCCACCGTCACGACGCGCGCGTGGATGTTTCCCTGCACCACGCCTTCGGTCCCGATCGTGACGCTCTGCGTGTGCTTGATCGAGCCTTCGATGCGTCCCTGCAGGATGAAATCCTCTTCGGCGCTCAGCTCGCCCTTGAAGCGCAGGGTCGGGCCGAGCACGGCGACAGCGCGCTGCGTGCCCGGCGTCGGCGCGGCTCCGGGCCTGCTGCTCGAGGCAGGCGGTTGCATCGCCGGCGGCGGTTGCGTGAAGTCCTGACGTTGATCCAAGCCATAGTTGCGCATCAGCATTCTCCAACTCACTTCGCCGAACGGGCGGATTTCGCTTCGCCGCGCGGCATCTGTTGTCCCGACTTCATGTCCATATCGATGGCGCCGTTGAAACGCGAGCCTTCGACCAGGCAGACGGACGGTGCGTGAATGTTGCCGCGCAGGTTGCCCGACTCGGCGACGAACACCGACTTGCCGGCGTGCAGGTCGCCCTCGACGGCGCCTTCGACCTTGATGATCTGCGCGGTGATGTTCGCCGTGACTTTGCCTTCTTCGCAGACGGTCACGCGCTGCGTGTGGTGAATCGTGCCTTCCACGGTGCCCTGGATCAGCAGGTCTTCGTCTGCCGAGAGCTCCCCTTTGAACCTGAGCGTCGGCGGCAGCACCGACATACGCTCACTCGCCGTGTCGTACGGATTGGCCATGCGTCATCTCCCAGTCTGCGGGTTCGGTTTGCGGGACCGGCGCGGATCTGCGCCGTGAGACGTTGACAATCTACGCGGAGGCTGTTTGACGCCCCAAGAGACGTGCGTCACACATTGCGGCGGTCGGCGCGAAGCACTCGTGAGCGCCGAAGCAATTCCCTGAAGCGAAAGCGCGGGTGTTAAGTCGTCGCGGCGGGCAGCCAGCGCCGGCGCACTTTCCACAGTCGCCAGCCGAGCAGCACCAGCGCGATGGCGAGGTAGATCAGCGGCTCGCGCACGTCGGCTTTCACCTGCCAGTAGTAGTGCCAGATGCCGAGCAGCACGATCACGTAGATCAGCCGGTGCAGGCTTTTCCAGCGCTTGCCGAGCCGGCGCATCATGCCGTTGGTCGAGGTGACCGCGAGAGGAGTCAGCAGCAACAGCGCCAGGAAGCCGATCGTGATGAAGGGGCGGCGCGCGATGTCGGGCAGGATGCCGGCCCAGTACAGGTCCTGGTCGAGAATCAGCCACGTGAGGAAGTGCAGCAGCACGTAGAAGAACGCATACACGCCGAGCATGCGACGCAGCTGGATCAGCCACGGCGCGTCGAACCAGTCGCGCAGCGGCGTGACCGCGAGCGTGATGAGCAGCATCCGCAGGCCCCATTGCCCGAGCGTGTCCTGAATCTTCTCGACCGGATTCGCGCCCAGGCTCGTGCCGCCGATCTCGAACGCGCGCCACACCAGCGAGGCGAGCGGCAGCAGGCACAGCAGGAACAACGCCGGCTTCAGGACGCGGCGGACGACGGTCGCGGACGGCATCGGATCAATAGAATTTCTTGAGGTCCATGCCCTGGTAGAGCGAGGCGACTTCTTTCTCGTAGCCGTTGAACATCAGCGTCGGCACGCGCGACTCGAACAGCCCGCGGCCGATGCGCCGCTCGCGCGCCTGGCTCCAGCGCGGATGATCGACGTTCGGATTGACGTTGGCGAAGAAGCCGTACTCGTGCGGCGCCGAGATGTTCCACGACGTCGGCGGCTCGCGCTCGACGAAGCGGATCTCGACGATCGACTTGATGCCCTTGAAGCCGTACTTCCACGGCGTGATCAGCCGCAGCGGCGCGCCGTTCTGGTTCGGCAGCGTCTTGCCGTACAGGCCGACGGCGAGGATCGCGAGCGGATTCATCGCCTCGTCGATGCGCAGCCCTTCGACATACGGCCACTCGAGCACCGGGTAGCGCTGGCCGGGCATTTCAGCCGGTCGCAGCACGGTCTTGAACGCGACGTACTTGGCCTTCGACGTGGGCTTGAAGCGTTTGAGGACGTCCGCCAGCGGCACGCCGATCCACGGAATCACCATCGACCACGACTCGACGCAGCGCAGCCGGTAGATGCGCTCTTCCAGCGCGTGGCCTTTCAGTATGTCTTCCAGCGCGAACGTGCCCTTGCTCTCGCACTCGCCGCTCACTGCGACCGACCAGGGCGTGGGCTTGAAGCGCCCGGAGTTCGCGGCCGGCGCTCCCTTGTCGATGCCGAACTCGTAGAAGTTGTTGTACGAAGTGATGTCCTCGTAGCTGTTCGGCGCTTCGCTCAGGCTGTACTTCTCGTTGCGCTTGTACTGGAGCGGCGCAACGTCCGCCGGCGCGGGTTGCGACCACGCGCCGCCGAGACCGGCAACGCCCGCTGCGAGCGCCGCCTGCAGGAGTTTGCGGCGATTCAGATAGACGGACTCGGGCGTGATCTGCGACGGTCGGATCGCCGCCGAGTCACCGGGCCGGGGATGTCGGATCAACATGCTGGGCAAGCTCCTACGCGCACGAATAACAACTTATCACCCTTGCACTACTCAGGCACTACGCAGGGCAGAGTCTCACGGATTCTTCACGTGAGCCGCTCGCAGTCGGTTGCGGGTGCCCGCAACGGGCTGCAACCCGGCGCCACAGTTCGCCCGAATTGCGTCGGGGGATTGCCCTCTTGCCGGCGCAGCCTCTGCGCAACCGAACAACGAGGGAGAAGCGAGCATGGCGTTCCGCATCGGCCAGTCGGGTTCCGTAACCGTCAAGGCCGTAATGATCGGCGCAATCGTATTGTTGCTGCTGGTGCCGCTCGCGATGTTGCGCGGCCTCGTGAGCGAGCGCTCGGCGCTGCGCGAACAGGCTTATCAACGCGTAGCGGAAGGGTGGGGCGGCAATGTCGTGGTCGGCGGGCCGATGCTCATCGTGCCGGTGCAGCAGCGGATGATCGAGACCGTCAACGGCCAGCAAGTCTCGCGGCTGGTGCGCAACGACGTGTACCTGCTGCCGGCGCGTCTGGAAATGAACGTCGATCTCAAGCTGCAGGACGAACCGCGCTATGTCGGCATCTACGCCGTCCCGGTCTACCTCGCGGATGTCAGCGTCGCCGGCGCGTTCGATTTCCCGGCGCTGCGCGAGCGCGCCGCGAATGCGGGACCGGATATCCAGTATCTGTGGCATCAGAGTCGCTTGCTATTGCCGTTGTCGCAGGTGCGCAGCCTGCGCGAAGTCACGCAGGCCAGCTTTGCAGGTCAGTCACTCAAGCTAGGACCGGGCGGACCGGCGGTTTATCGCGGCATCGAAACGGCCGTCGACCTGACGCAGGCCGTCCAGGGATCCTCGAGCGCGTTCCAGTTTCGTACGGTGGTGGCCGGTAGCCGCGACCTCTCGGTGTTGCCGCTCGGCAGCACGACGACGCTGCAGGTGCATTCGAACTGGCCGCATCCGTCGTTCCATGGCTCGTTCCTGCCGGTCGAGCACACGATCACTTCTGCGGGCTTCGACGCCCGCTGGCAGGTGCTCGAGCTGAATCGCTCGTATCGCCAGGTGTGGAGCGAGTTCGAGGTCAACGAGGCCGGGCTGGTGGAGTCGTCGTTCGGCGTCGGCCTGTACCAGGCAGTGGACGTGTATCAGCGAGGCGAGCGCGCGGTGAAGTACGCGCTGCTGTTCATCGCGCTCACTTTCCTCACGTTCTTCGCGTGGGAGCAGGTCACGCGCTATCCGCTGCATCCGCTGCAGTACCTGCTCATCGGTTTCGCGCTGAGCATTTTCTATCTGCTGCTGATCGCGCTCTCCGAGCACATTTCGTTCGCGGCCGCGTACGTGACGGCGGCAGTCGCGCTGGTCGTGCTGATCGGAGTGTACATAGCGGGTGCGTTGCGCAGCTCGATCCGTGGCGCCGTCGCAGGAGTTGCGATGAGCGGCGTGTACGCGCTTCTCTACGCGCTGGTGCTGTCGGAGGACTACGCACTGTTGCTCGGCGCGATCGTATTGTTCGCCGCGCTCGCCGCAGTGATGCTCGTCACACGCAGGATCGACTGGTATCGGCTCGGCGCGCCGCCCACTACTAGCACAGATCCGCTGTGATGCAAGGACTGCTGCTGCAATGATCTTCGTGGTACAACAAGGCAGCCATGAGTGTGCTGCCCGAATCGCCCGAGCGCCTCAACCTGCGCGAGCAGGTCGAGACCCTGCTGCCGGGCTGGCGGAGCTGGTACCCGAGCCTGTTCGATGCGGCCGCGGATCTCGGCCTGATTCGTGCGCGGGTGTGCCCACCTTCGCAGTTGCTGCTGTCCAATCGACACGCAGCCGTACAGCAGGAAGCGTTGCAGATGTTCAAGGAGAAGTGGCTCGTCGAAGACGAGCCCGAGCCGCCGCGCCTGCCGATCCGCCTGCAGCGCTCACCGCCGCAACCCGCCAAAAAACTGCAGAAGTGGCGCCGCTAGCTGTGTGGGTCGGGCTTCAGCCTGACTTCTTCGCCTCTTCCTCGTAGCCCGGATACGAGTCCTTCATATACGCCGCGTTCAACAACATGGTCGCGAGTATCTCTTCGCGGCCCGGCTCGAACACGCGCGTGCGAATCCACAGACTCTCGGTGCGGCGGCTGCCGCTGAGCGCCACCACTTCGCGATCCATCTCGTAAGGCTCGCCGACGAACAGCGGTCCGCGGTGCATGCGGATCTCCTGATCCGCGAACAGGCCGACCACAGGTTTGCGCACGGGCAGCGCAGCCGCGTCGCCGGAATAGTTCAGCAGCACGCTCACCATCTCCACGGGAATGATCGCCCGCTTGAACGGCGAGCTTGCAGCGCCCTCGGCGGTGTACCACGGCGAAGGCTCGGTGATCGCCGCCAGCTTCTGCGCGAGTGAGAATGGATAGAGCGCGCCCATGTGCTGGGTTGCATCCATGCGAACCGCGATCCGCTTGGTGCGCATGCCGACGTACACGTCACGCAGGATCACGCACGTCTCGGGCGGTTTGAGCTCACTGATGCGCTGTTCGAGCGCGGAGGGCGGATTGTTGGCGCCGACTGCAGCCGTGCCGCGCAAGATCTCGGTGCCGTCCTCGCGCTCCATGCGGATCGTCGTCTGTGTTGCCTCGCCCTGCGGCTTCGTGACGATGGCACGCACCTTCTCGCCTTCGAAGCACGCATTGCGGTAGTGCGCCGACAGCGATCCTTCCGCAAGCCAGCGCGGGCCCCACAGCGAGACGCACAGCGGAACGAACTGGCTGAAGTGAGTCGGGCCTTCGATCGTGCCGCCCTTGAAGCCGAACTTCTGCGCGGTCTCGTTATCGTGGATCGACGTGTGATCGTCGTACTTCTGCGCGGCGAGCATCTGCCGCGGCGCGCGTAGCGGACCGATCAGCTCGTTCTCGCTGGACTGAATCGGCGTCGTGAACGGCTCGGGCATCACGCGCCTTCCAAGCTCAACCCTGGATCTTCGTGAAGTCCGGCGCGCGCCGCTCGGCGAACGCCCGGAATGCTTCCGCCGCCTCGGCCGTGCGCAGACGGTGACCGAACGCATCGCCCTCGCGCGCCATCACGGCGAGGATCGCCGCCGAGTCGCGCATCAGCTTCTTCGTGGTCTGCAATGCGCCCGCGGGTTTTGCCGCCAGTGCCTTCGCCGTGGCGAGCGCCTTGGAACGAACTTCCGCCGCAGGCAGCGCAGCTGTCACCAGGCCGATCGCGGCCGCTGTCTTGCCATCGATCGGTTCGCCGAAAGCAAACAGTTGGAACGCGCGTGCGTAGCCGATGCGCGCGGGAATGAGCAACGTCGACGCAGCTTCGGGAACGAGCGCGAGATTGACGAACGGCATCGACAGCCGCGCGTCTTCCGCGACATAGGAAACGTCACAATGCATGAGCATCGTGACGCCGATACCGACCGCCAGCCCATTCACGGCCGCGACGTACGGCTTCGTTCCGCGCGCGAGGGCCTCGAGAAAGACGTGCGTCTGCATGTCGCTGCGCGAGCGGGTCCCAGCGGCAACCGCGGCAAACTCCGCGATGTCGTTGCCGGCCGTGAACGCGTCGCCTTCGCCTTCGAGCAGCACGACACGCACCGCAGGATCGCTTTCCGCGCCCGTGAGAGCCTCGCCGACGGCGACGTACATCGCGTTCGTCAGCGCGTTCTTCTTCTCGGGCCGCGCAAAGCGGATCCGCAGGACGCCGTCTTCGATCGCGATCTTGACGTGCTCGGTCATGGCTGGCCCCGTTTACGCTGCCTTGCTCGACGACGCCAGCTGCCGCAACACGTAGTGCAGGATGCCGCCGTGCTGGAAGTACTCGCGCTCCTTCGGCGTATCGATGCGCACGCGTACTTCGAACTTGATCGGCGCACCCGACGGCGGCGTCGCGACCACGGTGACGACCTTCGCCGCACCGCCATTGAGGCCGATGATCTCGAACGTCTCTTTGCCCGTGAGCCCGAGCGACTGCGCAGTCTGTCCTTCCTTGAACATCAGCGGCAGCACGCCCATGCCGATCAGGTTCGAGCGGTGGATGCGCTCGAAGCTCTCCGCGATCACAGCCTTCACGCCGAGCAGCATCGTGCCCTTGGCAGCCCAGTCGCGCGATGAGCCGGTGCCGTACTCTTTGCCGGCGAGCACGACCAGCGGCGTTCCTTCCTGCTTGTAGCGCATCGCGGCGTCGTAAATGCTCATCTGCTCGCCGCTCGGAACGTGGACGGTGACGCCGCCTTCCGTGCCCGGTGCGAGCTGATTGCGCAGGCGGATGTTCGCGAACGTGCCGCGCATCATCACTTCGTGATTGCCGCGCCGCGCGCCGTACGAATTGAAGTCCGCCGGCTGCACGCCGAGCGACACCAGGTATTTCGCGGCCGGGCTGGACTTCGAGATGTCGCCGGCCGGCGAGATGTGGTCCGTGGTGACGGAATCGCCGAGCAGCGCCAGCACGCGCGCGTTGCGGATGTCGGCGACCGCGCCCGGCTTCATGGTCATGCCGGTGAAGTACGGGGGATTCTTCACGTACGTCGACTTCTCGTCCCAGGAATAGATCTTGCCGCTGGGCAGCCGGATCGCATTCCAGTTCTCGTCGCCGGTGAAGACGCTGGCATAGCCCTTCTTGAACATCGCCGAGTCGACCGACTTCGCGATGAACTCGTGGATCTCGCCGGACGACGGCCAGATGTCCTTCAGGTAAACCGGTTTGCCGTCGCTGCCGGTACCGAGCGGCTCGGTCGTGAGATCGAGATTCAGCGTGCCGGCGAGCGCGTACGCGACGACCAGCGGCGGCGAGGCAAGAAAGTTCATCTTCACTTCCGGATGCACGCGGCCTTCGAAGTTGCGGTTGCCGGAGAGGACCGAGCACGCGATCGCGTCGCCCGTGCGCACCGCCTCCGAGATTTCCGGCCGCAGCGGACCGGAGTTGCCGATGCACGTCGTGCAGCCGTAGCCGACGGTGTAGAAGCCGACGGCTTCGAGATCGCCGGAGAGACCGGCCTTGTCGAGATAGTCGGTGACGACGCGCGAGCCGGGCGCGAGGCTGGTCTTGACCCACGGCTTCGCGGTCAATCCACGCTTGCGCGCGTTACGCGCGAGCAAGCCGGCGCCGATCAGCACTGCGGGATTGGACGTGTTCGTACAGCTCGTGATCGCCGCGATCAACACAGCGCCGTCCGCGACCGGGAACGACTTGCCGTCCACCGTCGCAGTCGCCGTGCCCTTGGCGGAAGGATTCTTGGTGGCGCGCTCCTCGGCCATCTTCTTGTGAGCGGCCTGGTACGTCTGCTTCGCGGTGCGCAGCGGCACGCGATCCTGCGGGCGCTTCGGGCCGGCGAGCGACGGCTCGACGGTGCCGAGATCGAGCTCGAGCACGTCGGTGTAGTCGGCAGGCGCCTGGCCGTTCTCGCGCCACATGCCCTGGTGCTTCGCGTACGCCTTCACCATGCCGATGTGATCGGCGCTGCGGCCCGTGAGCTCCAGGTAGCGCAGCGTTTCCTCGTCGACCGGGAAGATCGCGCAGGTGCTGCCGAACTCGGGCGACATGTTGCCGATGGTCGCGCGGTCCGCGAGCGGCAGGCTGGCGAGGCCGTCGCCGAAGAACTCGACGAACTTGTCGACCACGCCTTTCTTGCGCAGCATTTCGGTGACGGTGAGCACGAGGTCGGTGGCTGTCGTGCCCGCGGGCAGACTGCCGACGAGCTTGAAGCCGATGACATGCGGAATCAGCATCGTCACGGGCTGGCCGAGCATAGCCGCTTCCGCTTCGATGCCGCCGACGCCCCAGCCGAGCACGCCGAGGCCGTTCACCATCGTGGTGTGCGAGTCGGTGCCGACCAGTGTGTCCGGATACGCCCAGCGCACGCCGTCCTTCTCCATGTCGAACACGACGCGCGCCAGGTGCTCGATGTTGACCTGGTGCACGATGCCGGTGTTCGGCGGCACGACTTTGAAATTGCGGAACGCCGTCTGGCCCCAGCGCAGGAACGCGTAGCGCTCGGTGTTGCGGCCGAACTCGATCGCGGTGTTCTTCGCAAGCGCGTCGGCCGAGCCGTAGGCGTCGACCTGGACCGAGTGATCGATGACCAGCTCGGCGGGCGACAGCGGATTGATCTCGTCCGGATTGCCGCCGAGCTTGATCATCGCCTCGCGCATCGCGGCGAGGTCGACGATCGCCGGCACGCCGGTGAAGTCCTGCATGATCACGCGGCTCGGGGAGAACGAGATTTCGTAGGAAGGCGCGGCTTTCGGATCCCAGTTGAGCAGCGCATCGATGTCTTCGCGGGTGACGTTCACGCCGTCTTCGAAGCGCAGCAGGTTTTCCAGCAGGATCTTCAGCGAGTAGGGCAGGCGCGCGACGTTGCGGTCCTTCAGCGCAGCGAGGCTGAAGATTTCGAAGTTGCTGCTGCCGCAAGGGAGCGTGGTGCGCGCCTTGAACGAATCTTTCATGCGTCCTCCGGAAGAAATGGCCAGGCGACCTGCAGCCGCCTCAGCCCGCGCACCTTAGCGTCAGTCTGGGTGCACGTAAAATATATGGTGTCGCGGCGATCAATACTCAAAAGATATGGTCGCTGGGACTGCGCCCGTCAAAGCGGGCGGATTATAGCGGCTGGGGCTGTCCCTGAGACGCCTCAATGACCCCGCCTCCCAGGCATTCCTCACCGCGATAGAACACGACGTACTGCCCCGGTGTGACGGCACGCTGCGGCTCGTCGAATTCGACCGTGCAGCGTCCCCCCGGCAGCAGACGGACCTTGCAGACCTGATCGGGCTGCCGGTAGCGGACCTTGGCCGTGCCGTGGAAATGTTCGGCCGGAGCAGTGCCTGCGACCCAGGTCAGTTGCGACGCGGTCAGCTGGCGTCCGAAGAGCGACGGATGATCGTGTCCTTGCACGACCACGAGAACGTTGCGCCGCAGATCCTTGTCGGCGACGTACCAGGCTTCCTCCGACGCACCGGTCCGTCCGCCAATGCGCAGACCCTGACGCTGGCCGAGCGTGTAGTACATGAGCCCGCGGTGCTCGCCGACCTGGCTGCCCTGCGGCGTTTCGATTGCCCCCGGCTGCGCTGGCAGATACTGCGCCAGGAACTCGGCAAACGGCCGCTCGCCGATGAAGCAGATACCGGTGCTGTCCTTCTTGTCGAACACCGGCAGCGCGAGCTCACGCGCCATGCGACGCACCTCGGCTTTCTGCAGCGAGCCGATCGGGAACAGCGTGCGTGCCAGCGCCTGCGGCGGCATTGCGTGCAGGAAGTAGCTTTGATCCTTGCCAGTATCGACGCCGCGCAGCAGACGCGGAGGAGCGCCGTCCGCGCCGTGCTCGACGCGGGCGTAGTGACCCGTCGCGACCCATTCGCCGCCGAGCCGTCGCGCATAGTCGAAGCAGACGCCGAACTTGATCTCGCGATTGCACAGCACGTCGGGATTCGGCGTGCGTCCGGCGCGGTATTCCTCCAGGAAATACGCGAACACGCGCTCGCGGTACTCGCCCGCGAAGCTCACCTTGTGCAGCGGCACGCCGAGCCGCTCGCAGACGCTGCGAGCGTCCTGGAAGTCCTCGGCAGCGGTGCAGTAGCCGTCTTCGTCCTCGTCCCAGTTGCTCATGAACAGGCCCTGCACGTCGTAGCCCTGCTGGAGCAGCAGCCACGCCGCGACGGACGAGTCGACGCCGCCGGACATGCCAACGATGACGGGAGTGCGGGACATGGGGCGCGGATACTATCCGCTAAACAAAGCTAGATGACCCGGTTCAATGCCGGATGATCGAACGCGTGCCGGCGCAGGTCGGCCGTGCTCAGCTGGGTCGGATCCTTGAGCACTTGCCTGATGACGTCTAGCGGATAGCGCGCGCCGTCGAGGTAGTCGTCGATGCAACCCAGGACCATCGGACTGCGTAACCGCGCCGTGCGCTGGACGATCTGATCGCGCGTCAGCCACACGGCCCGCTCGATGCCGCGATCGAGGCGGCGCGCAGGATCGTGTCCGCTCACGCGACCGCAGAACGCCGCGCGCAGGAAGCTGCGGGGCTGGCCCGGCTGCTCCCAGAAATAGATGCCCACGAGCGCTTCGGGGTGGAAGGTCCAGGCCGTCTCTTCGAGCGTCTCGCGCACCACCGCGTCGATGAACTGCTCGCCCTTTTCGACGTGGCCGGCCGGCTGGTTGAACACCATGCGGTTGGAGACGCGCTCTTCGACGAGCAGGAACTGTCCGTCGCGCTCGACGATGGCGGCGACGGTGAGATCGGGACGCAGGATCATGAAGGGATTATAAACGGCTGATTAGTCACGCTTTGTGACTCTGATCAAGAATTCCTGGTCAGACTTTTCGAGCGAGCTCCTCCGCGCAGCCGGTGTACGTCTGCGGCGAAAGCTCCAGGAGCGCGCTCCGGGCCTCTTCGGGGATGGCGAGGCCGGAAATGAAGCGCCGCAGGGACTCGGCATCGACCCGCTGCCCGCGCGTCAGAGTCTTCAGTTGCTCGTACGCATTCTCCACGCCGAATCGACGCATGACGGTCTGGATCGGTTCCGCCAGCAGCTCCCAGTTGGCGTCGAGGTCCTCCGCCAGCCGCCGGGTGTCCACTTCGACTCGCTCCAGGCCGCGTTCGATCGAGCGCCAGGAGATCAACGCATGACTCACGGCCACACCGACATTGCGCAGCACGGTCGAGTCAGTGAGGTCGCGTTGCCAGCGCGAGACGGGCAGCTTGTCCGCGAGGAAGCGCAGGAGGGCGTTCGACAGGCCGAGGTTGCCCTCGGCGTTCTCGAAGTCGATCGGGTTCACCTTGTGCGGCATGGTCGAGGAGCCGACTTCGCCGGCCACTGCACGCTGGCGGAAGTAGCCGATCGAGATGTAGCCCCACATGTCGCGGCACAGGTCGACCAGCACAGTGTTGAGCCGTGCCAGCGCATCGAAATACTCCGCCATCCAGTCGTGCGGCTCGATCTGCGTCGTGTACGGATTCCAGGTCAGGCCCAGCGACTCGACGAAGCGCCGCGCGAGCGCCGGCCAGTCGACCTGCGGATACGCGCTCAGATGCGCGTTGAAGTTGCCGACCGCGCCGTTGATCTTGCCGGCGATGGTCACGGCCGCGAAACGCGTGCGCGCCTCGGCGAGGCGATAGACGAAATTCGCGATCTCCTTGCCGAGCGTCGTCGGCGTCGCGGGCTGACCGTGCGTGCGCGCCATCATCGCAACCGCGGCATTTGCATGGGCAAGCGTGCGCAGGCGAGCGATGAGCGTGTCCAGTCGCGGCAGCAGCACCTGGTCGCGGGCATCGCGCAGCATCAACGCATAGCTGAGATTGTTGATGTCTTCCGAGGTGCACGCGAAGTGCACGAACTCGCGGCGCGTGCGCCAGGCCGGCACGGAGTCGAGCCGGGCCTTGACGAAGTACTCGATTGCCTTGACGTCGTGATTGGTCTCGCGCTCGATCCGCTTGACCTCCGCGGCCTCCGCCTCGGTCAGCTCGGCGGCCAGCGCGTCCAGCACGGTCAGGGCGGCAGCCGGCAAGCCGCGCAGCTCGACGATGCCCGGCTCGGCAACCAGCGCCTTGAGCCAGAGCGCTTCGACGCGCACCCGCTGGCGAATGAGGCCGCGCTCGCTGAAGAGGGGCCGCAGCTCGGCTGCCTTGTCGGCGTAGCGGCCGTCGATCGGGGAGATGGCGTTGAGCGCGCTGTTGTTCATGGTAGAGAAGCGGTTGGCGGCTCCTATAATAGCCGAGAATTCATTGCTCTCTTGCAGAGGTTCGGGTGGCGAAAGACGGATTCCGGATCGAGCGCGACAGCCTGGGCGAGCTGCAGGTCCCGGCCGACGCGCTGTGGGGCGCGCAGACTCAGCGCGCGGTCGACAATTTTCCGATCAGCGGGCTGCGCATGCCGCGCGAGTTCATCCGCGCGCTCGGCCTGATCAAGTGGGCGGCCGCGACCACCAATCTCGATCTCGATGCGCTCGACGCCAAGCGCGCGGCGGCCATCCAGAAGGCGGCGCTGGAAGTCGCGGAAGGCCGGCACGACGCGCAGTTCCCGATCGACGTGTTCCAGACGGGCTCGGGCACCAGCAGCAACATGAACGCCAACGAGGTGATCGCGCACGTCGCGAGCCGCTATGCCGGCATCGCCGTGCATCCGAACGATCACGTCAACATGAGCCAGAGCTCGAACGACGTGATCCCGACGGCGATTCATCTGAGCGCGCTGTTGTCGGTGGAGCAGCACCTGCTGCCGGCGCTCGCATATCTCGCCGCGGTCATCAGCCGCCGCATCGGCGACATCGGCGAGATCGTCAAGACCGGACGCACGCACCTGATGGACGCGATGCCGCTGACGTTCGGCCAGGAGATGAGCGGCTGGCGCACGCAGATCGATCACTCGAGCGCGCGCATCATGGAGTGCCGCACGCGTCTGCAAGCGCTCGCGCTCGGCGGCACTGCCGTCGGGACAGGTGTGAATGCGCATCCACGTTTCGCAGCTCGCGCGGCGCGTTACCTCTCGGTGAAGTGCGGTCTCGAGCTGAAGCCGAGCAGCAACTATTTCGAATCATTGTCGTCGCAGGACACGGCGGTCGAGTTGTCCGGGCATCTGCGCACGCTCGCGGTGGCGCTGATGAAGATCTCGAACGATCTGCGCTGGATGAACAGCGGCCCGCTGGCCGGGCTCGGCGAGATCGCGTTGCCGGCGCTGCAGCCGGGCAGCAGCATCATGCCGGGCAAGGTCAATCCCGTGATCCCCGAAGCCGTCACGATGGTCGCGGCGCAGGTCATGGGCAACGACGCGACGATCGCGATCGCCGGGCAGTCCGGCAATTTCCAGCTCAACGTCATGCTGCCGGTGATCGCGTACAACCTGTTGCAGAGCATCGATCTGTCGGCGAATGCGGCGCGGGCGCTTGCGGACTCGGCAATCGCCGGCTTCACCGTCAACGAGGCGCGCGTGTCCGCGGCGATCGAGCGCAATCCGATCCTGATCACGGCGCTCAATTCCGTGCTCGGCTACGAGCTCGGGGCGAAGCTCGCCAAGCTCGCATACGAGCAGGGTCGTCCGATCCGCGACGTCGTGGCCGAGCAGACGCAGATGGCCGAAGAAGAGCTGGCACGCTTGCTCGACCCGCGTGCGTTGACGCGCGGCGGCGGCAAAGCTGACGGCGGCGGCGGTTGACGGTGTCGATTGCGGCCGGGAATCGGCACGAGTTGCGGCGACTGATCGAGGAGCGGCTCAAGGACTCGCGTCCCCCAACCGATCCGCTGCTGGCGGTGCCGGCGGGATTCTCCGCGGAAGTCGATGCGGCCGTGCGCCAGTACTTTCCTGCCTCACCGGCGGCTGCCGCAGTCCTCGTGCCGCTCGTCGATCACGAGGACGGACTCACTGTTCTGCTCACGCAGCGCGCCACGCATCTCAAGAATCACGCCGGGCAGATCAGCTTTCCGGGCGGGCGCATCGAGGCGAGCGACGAGGGACCGCTGGCCGCCGCGCTGCGCGAGACCGAGGAGGAGATCGGGTTGTCGCGGCAGCACGTGACGTTCGCCGGCTATCTCGAGCCGCAGCTGGTGTTGAGCGGATTCTGGGTGTCGCCGGTCGTCGGATTCGTGCAGCCCGGGTTTGCACTCACGCTCGATCGCAGCGAAGTCGACGTGACGTTCGAAGTGCCGCTGCTGCACATCCTCGACGCGGCCAATCACAAGGCGCGCGAGCGCATGCTCGGCCCGACGAAGGTGCGCGTGTACGACATTCCCTACGGCGAGCATCACATCTGGGGTGCAACGGCGGGAATGCTGATTTCGCTCTACCGGCTACTGAAGTAACTGCCATGTCCTCTATCACGCGTTTGTTGCAGATCATGGCGCGGTTGCGCGATCCGCACGGCGGCTGCCCGTGGGATCTCGAGCAGACGTTCCGCACGATCGCGCCGTACACCATCGAAGAGGCGTACGAAGTTGCCGACGCAATCGAGCGCGATGACCTGGCAGCGCTGCGCGGCGAGCTCGGCGATCTGCTGTTCCAGGTCGTGTTCCACTCGCAGATGGCGAGCGAGCGCGGCGCCTTCGCCTTCGACGATGTGGCCGCGGCGATCTGCGACAAGCTGGAGCGTCGTCACCCGCACGTATTCGGCGATGCGCGCATCGACAGCGCAGCAGCGCAAACCGTGGCGTGGGAGGAGCAGAAAAGACTGGAGCGCGAACGCGCCGGCGCGAGCGTGCTGGACGACGTGCCGCTGGCGCTCCCCGCGCTGACCCGCGCGAACAAGCTCGGTAAGCGCGCCGCGCTGGTCGGGTTCGAGTGGCCGGACGTCGCCGGCGCGCTCGACAAGCTCGACGAAGAGCTCGGCGAGCTGCGCGCGGAAGTCGCCGGATCGGCCGGCGAGGCGGAAATCCAGAACGAGCTCGGCGACGTGTTGTTCTGCGTCGTCAATGTCTGCCGCTACCTGAAAATCGATCCCGAAACGGCCCTGCGCGGCGCCAATGCGAAATTCGAGCGGCGTTTCGGCTACGTCGAGCGCCGCCTGCGGGAACAGGGGCGCAGCACTCGCGAGGCCACGCTGGAGGAGATGGACCGGCTGTGGGACGAAGGGAAGAGCAGGGAGAAGTGACACAGGTACAAAGCAACTCTGGACCTATGTCACCTGGGTCACTTTTGTCGCCTATGTCACTGGTTTCCTGGCAGTTCAGGGTTCATTCAGACCTTTCCGCCTACCGTGTGCCCCAGGCTCGGCGTACATCCCATGTCCGGGTTCGGGAGAACAAGATGCGTAAGGCTCGTGTGGTGCTGGTCCTGGCGGGTATCTTCGGTGTGACGAGTGTCGCACTGGCTGCGCCGCCGCCCTGGTCGAGTTCCCGGCACGTTCGCAACGACGATTACGACTACGCGCCGGTCACGCGTGTTGAGCCGATCGTGCGCCAGGTGCGCATCGAGACGCCGCGGCGCGAGTGCTACGACGACGTGCGCACCGTCCAGTCCGAGGGACGCATCTCCGACCCGAACGTCGGCGGCCGCACGCTGCTCGGCGGCATCATCGGCGGCGTGATCGGTCACCAGTTCGGCAGCGGTCGCGGCCGGGACGCAGCGACTGTCGCGGGCGCAATGATCGGCGCCGGCGTCGGCTATGACAGCGCTACGCGTCGCTACTCGGAGCCGCGCGAAGAAGTCGTGCAGCGCTGCGACGTGCGCTACGACCATGAGTACGAGGAGCGGATCGACGGGTACCGCGTGACCTACGAGTACAATGGCCGCGAGTACACGACCCGGATGCCGTACGACCCGGGCGAGAAGATCAAGGTGCGGGTTGCCGTAGCGCCCGCTGAGTGAGGCTGAGACTGTGCGGTGAGGACGTGAGTTAGCGTCCCGCCGCACGTACACTAACGTTCCATGCGCATTGGCCGGCATCTGGTGTTCGCCTTCCTTTCGTTGCTTGCGGCGGGCGCGCCGCTGGTCGGCCACAGCCAGGAGCTGATCGACCGGCGCCAGAAACACGACCGGCGGACCGAGTCGGTCTCGCTCGATCAGGCTGTCGAGATGGCGCAGCGACGCTTCCGCGCCAAGGCAGTCAAGGCACAGACGGTCGAGAGCGACGGGCGGCGGGTGCACCAGATCCGCCTGCTGAGTGCCGAAGGCAAGGTCTGGACGGTGCGGGTGGACGCAGAATCGGGAGCCATGAACTGATCCCATGCGCGTACTGATCGTCGAAGACGAAAAACCTTTGCGCGATTCCATCGTCGAACAGCTGCAGCAAGCCGGCTTCACAGTCGACGCTGCAGCGGACGGCGAGGAAGGCCTGTACTGCGGTCGTGAATATGCGCTCGACGTCGCCATCGTCGACCTCGGCCTGCCGAAGCTCAACGGCATGGAGCTGATCAAGAAGCTGCGCTCCGAGGGCAAGACCTACCCGGTGCTGATTCTCACCGCGCGCGATCGCTGGCAGGACAAAGTCGAAGGACTGCAGGCGGGCGCAGACGACTACCTGGCGAAGCCGTTTCACTTCGAAGAACTGCTCGCGCGCATGCAGGCGCTGCTCCGCCGGTCGGGTGGTTGGGCTCAACCCGTGCTGCGCTGTGGCGCGGTCGCGCTCGATCCGCGCACCCAGGAAGTCACGGTCAACGACCGTCGCGTCGATCTCACCAGTTTCGAGTACCGCATCCTCGAGTACCTGATCCATCGCGCCGGCGAAGTCATTTCCAAGGGCGAGCTGACCGAGCGCTTGTACGCGCAGGATTTCGACCGCGACAGCAACACGATCGAGGTCTTCATCGGCCGCCTGCGCCGCAAACTCGATCCCGACGATTCGATCAAGCCGATAGAGACCCTGCGCGGCCGCGGTTACCGCTTCGCCCTGCAACGCGAAAGCGCTGCGTGACGCAGCGCTCCCGCTGAATGGGGCCGCATTCCCTAAGTACACGGCTGCTCGCCTCGGTCAGCATCCTGCTGGTGCTGTTCTTCGGCATCACCATCGCGGCGCTCGACTTCGCGTTCCGGCGCGTCACCGAGCAGGCGATGCACGATCGCCTCGAAGCGCAGATGCTGGCGCTGATTTCCGCATCGGAAGAAGACAGCAGCGGCGGCCTGCAACCCGCGCCGGAAAAGACCGACGAGCGCCTGAAGAATCCAGGCTCGGGCCTGTATGCCGAAATCCTGCGCAGCGACGGCTACCCGAGCTGGCGCTCGAATTCGTTGACCGGTACCGGCCTCGACTTCGTCGTGCAGCTGCCTTCCGGCCAGCGGCAGTATCGACAGCTGCATCGCGGTGACGGCTCACCGGTGCGAGCGTTGAGTCGCAGCATCGCGTGGGAATTCGACAACGGCGTGACTCGCACTTTCGTCTACAGCGTCGCGGAAGATCTCGAGCCGTACTACGAGCAACTCAATCGCTTCCGCGGTCAGCTGTTCGGCTGGTTCGGCCTGCTGATGCTGTTGCTGCTGGGCTCGCTCGCGTTCCTGCTGCGCCGGCTGCTGACGCCGCTCCGGCGCATCGAACGCGAGATCGAAGAGATCGAAGCCGGGCGCATGACCGAGCTGGGCACCGGCTATCCGCGCGAGCTACTCGGCGTCACTACCAATCTCAACGCGCTGCTGCGCGGCGAGCGCGAGCGACTGGCGCGCTATCGCAACACGCTCGGCAATCTCGCGCACAGCTTCAAGACGCCGCTGGCGGTGATGCGCAACCTGCTCAGCGGCTCGCACGGCCGCGAGTTGCCTGTCGCGAAGCAGCTCGACGAGCAGGTCGGGCGCATGGACGACATCGTCAAGTATCAGCTCAAGCGCGCGGCCGCGTCCGGTGGCACGGGTCTCGGCACTGCTCCGGTCGACGTGCGTACCGCGCTGGAATCGCTGCGGGCAGCGCTGCTCAAGGTTTACGTCGAACGCAGGATCGACTGCGAACTCGTCGTCGCGCCCGGTTGCCTGTTCGCCGGTGACCGCGAAGATCTGACTGAGGTCGCGGGCAATCTGCTGGACAACGCCTTCAAATGGAGTCGCGGCAAAGTGCGCATGACCGCGGAACGCATCTCCGACCCGACCGCGCGGCGCGACGGACTGCGGCTGGTCGTCGAGGACGATGGGCCGGGAATTCCGGTCGAAGAGCGCTCGCGCGTGCTGGATCGCGGCGCGCGCCTCGACGAACGCGTCAGCGGGCAGGGCATCGGCCTGTCGGTCGTGCGCGAGCTGGCGCAGCTCAATGGCGGTACGATCCGCATCGACGAGTCGCCGCTCGGCGGCGCCTGGATCGAGATCCGCTTCCCCGCCACTTAGGCGCGCTTTGGTGCCGGGAGAACAAAGCGCAGGAAACTGAGCGCTGCAGCATCGGCGCAGCGTATCCTTCGCTTCTTCCCATTGAATGCTGCACTGCTGAGTTTCCGTTGGTTTCTTCTCCCGGCACCTACAACACGACGCTGCTGGCCTTGCGCGAGCGGCTGGCGACGGTGCGCCATGCCGATCGGGCACGGCTGGCGCGCGAGCTGGACCGGCTGTTCGCGCGCAAGACGCCCGATGCGTCGGCACAGAAAGCAGCCGAGGCGCTGGGGCGTGCGATCGACGATTCGGCCGCGCGGGTTGCGCGCCTTGCAGCGTTACCGCTCAAGTTCGAGTTCGATACTGCGTTGCCGATCGTCGCGCACCGCGAAGAGATCGCGAAGGCGCTGCGCGAGCACCAGCTGATCGTCGTCTGCGGCGCGACCGGTTCCGGCAAGACGACGCAGCTGCCGAAGATCGCGCTGGAAGTCGGCAGGGGAACGCTCGGGCTGATCGGTCACACGCAGCCGCGACGCATAGCTGCCCGTGCGATCGCGAATCGTATTGCTTCCGAGCTCGGCACCAACGTCGGCAGCGCAGTCGGCTTCCAGGTGCGGTTCACGGATCGCACCGGCGCGGACACGCGGCTGAAGGTCATGACCGACGGCATCCTGCTGCGGGAGCTGGAACACGATCGCCAGCTGCGCAACTACGACACGCTGATCATCGACGAGGCGCACGAGCGCAGCCTCAACATCGATTTCCTGCTCGGCGTGCTGAAGCGCGTGCTGCCGCAGCGGCCGGAGCTGCGCGTCATCATCACGTCGGCGACGATCGATCCGCAGCGCTTCGCGGAGTTCTTCGGCGGCGCGCCGATCATCGAGGTGTCCGGCCGCAGCTATCCGGTCGACGTGCGCTATCGGCCGCTGATCGGCGACGACGAGGATTCCGAGCTGTCGCTCACCGAAGGCATCGTGGCGGCTGTGCAGGAGCTGGACCGCACGGATCGCGGCGACGTGCTCGTATTCCTGCCCGGCGAGAAGCAGATCCGCGAGACATCCGAAGCGCTCGGCAAGGCGCGGTTGCACGCCACCGAAGTACTGCCGCTGTACTCGCGGCTGTCGACGCGCGACCAGGAGCTGATTTTCGAGAAGCACGGTGCGCGCCGCATCGTGCTTGCCACCAACGTGGCTGAAACCTCGCTCACGGTGCCCGGTATGCGGCACGTGGTCGATTCGGGTCTCGCGCGCATCAGCCGTTACAGCGTACGCGGCAAAGTGCAGCGCTTGCCGATCGAGCCGATTTCGCAGGCGAGTGCCGACCAGCGCAAGGGTCGCGCCGGGCGCGAGAGCCCCGGCATCTGCATCCGGCTGTACTCGGAAGACGACTTCGCCGCGCGGTCTGCGTTCACGCCGCCGGAAGTGCTGCGCACCAACCTTGCGAGCGTGATTCTGCAGATGGCGGCGCTCGAACTCGGCGAGCCCCAGGACTTTCCCTTCGTCGATCCGCCCGACACGCGGCTGATCAACGACGGTTACAAGCTGCTGCAGGAGCTCAAGGCAGTCGACGATGCGCGCCAGGTGACCAGCATCGGCCGGCAGATCTCGACTCTGCCGCTCGACCCGCGGCTTGCGCGCATGTTGCTGGCGGCGAGTCACCATAGTTGTGTCGCGGAGATGCTGATCGTCGCCGCGTTTCTCGCCGCCCAGGATCCGCGCGAGCGCCCAGCCGACGCGCAGGCGCAGGCGGATGAAAGGCACGCGACATTTGCCGATCCGCGCTCCGACTTCGTTGGCGTGCTGAATCTGTGGAAGGCGTTCGTGGAGCAGAGTGCGGCGCTGTCGGGCAGCCAGCTGCGCAAGTGGTGCCGCGAGAATTTCCTCTCCTTCATTCGCATGCGCGAGTGGCAGGAGCTGCAACGGCAGCTTGCCGACATTGCCGGCGAGCTGGAATCGCGCCCGAACCAGGTGCCGGCGGAATACCACGACCTGCACCAGGCCATCCTCACCGGCTTCCTCGGCAATATCGGTGCGCTCGACGAGCGCCGGGAATACGAGGGCGCGCGTGGCTCACGCTTCGTGATCGCGCCCGGCACGCCCCTCGCTGCGAAGCCACCGAAGTGGGTGGTGGTAGCGAATCTGGTGGAGACGACGCGTCTGTATGCACGCATGGTGGCGGCTGTCGAGCCGGCGTGGATCGAAGCGGCCGCGGAACATCTCATCAAGCGCAGCTACAGCGAACCGCACTGGGTGCAGGAGCGCGGATTCGTCGCGGCCTTCGAGTCGACGTCGTTGTACGGCCTCACCTTGTCGTCGCGACGTCGCGTCAACTACGGCAGCGTCGCTCCGCGCGATGCTCAGCAGATCTTCGTCCGCGAAGGGCTGGTCGAGGGCCAGGCGCGATTGCGTGCGCCGTTCATCGAGCAGAACCGGCGACTGCGACGCGAAGTCGAGCAGCTGGAGGCGAAGCTGCGCCGGCGCGATGTGATCGTGGACGAACAGACTCTGACGGATTTCTATCTGCAACGCCTGCCGGAGCAGGTGCACTCCACGGCCGCTCTCGAGAAGTGGCTGCGCGACCCGCAAGCGGCCAGATCGTTGCTCATGTCGCGCGCGGACCTGATGCGTCGCGAGGTGCCGGAGGTCACGGCGAATAGCCATCCGGACCGGCTGCGGCTCGCAAGCAACGAGCTGCCGCTGGAGTATCTGTTCGAGCCCGGAAACGCGCGCGACGGGATCACCGTGACACTGCCGCTGCCGCTCCTCGCGACCGCCGAACCCGCCGATTTCGCCAGGCCGATTCCAGGGTGGCGGAGCGAGACGATCACCGAGATTCTGCGGGCGCTGCCGAAGCCGGTGCGCAAGGCATTCGTGCCGGTGCCCGAGCACGCCGCGCGCGCTGCGGCCGAGATCGACACCGATCACCAGGATTTCCATGCGGCCCTGGCGGAGTGGATCACGCGCACGAGCGGCGTGCCGCTCACCCCCGAAGCAGTGGCGGGGTTGCCCGTCCCTGACGCATTGCGCTTCAACATCCGCGTCGTCGACATGAATGGCGCGCAGCTCGCGGAAGGACGCGATCTGCTCGCGCTGAAGCGCGGCATCCGCCGTGTCGAAGGCGAACAGCCGGTCGGCCGGCCCGACGCTGTGCATCGGCGCTGGGATTTCGGTGAGGTGCCGGCACAGCAGGTCGTGCAACGACGCGGCCTGCGTTTCACGGTGTATCCGACGCTGCGCGATCACGGCGATGGCGTCGAGATCACGGAGGCGGGGAGTGCGGCGGACGCGGAAGACTCATTGCGGCCGGCTGTGCTGCGGCTGGCGATGCTCGCTTTGCCGGAGCAGTTCAAGTACGCACGCAAACGGTTCGCCGACGACCGCGATGTCGTACTTCTGGGTCAGGGACTCGGCATTTCGCGGCCGATCGCCGAGACGC